>JASGGS010000322.1:0-3782 GCA_047602685.1 Sphingobium sp. | reverse complement strand
CAGGCATGCGGCCTTCGCGGCCAGTTCACGGCCGCCATTGCGGCTGCGGCGCTGACGGCCGGCACCACGACGAGCGGCACGCTCGGCACCGGCTTCGCCAGCACGGCCGACCAGTATCGCGGCATGCCGCTGATACTGTCCGGCGCGAGCGCGCCCGGTTCGGGTCGCATGCCGCTCGTCGTCAGCTATTCCGCCGCGAAAGAGGCCCTGCTGTCCGACCTGTACGGCACGGCACTGTCGACATCGACGATGGCCGCCCTGCCCGCCAACTGGTCCTATGCCGGCACTTCTCCCGCCGACGCTACGGCGCGCGCGACCGACCAGCCTTTCGCCACCATTTATTATTATGAGGATGGCGTGCTGCGGCAGTGGGTCGATTGCCGCGGCGTGTTCGAGGCGGAGGGTCAGTCCGCGCGGCCCGGCATCGGCAAGTTCAGCTTCTCCGGCATCTACATGGGCAAGACCGACGTCGCCGTCCCCAATGCCGTTGTCGCCGGTCACAGTGCGCCGCTGCTCCTGAAGGGCACCAATCTGCCTCCCGCCATGCAGGTCAACCGCAGGAGCCTGCCCATCAGCCGCTGGTCGCTGTCCAATGGCGGCCAGATCGAGACGCCCGACGATCCCAACACTGTCGCCGGGTTCGGCGCCGGCCAGATCGGCGGTCGCAAGCCGATGTTCGAAGCGGACCCGCTGTCCACGCTGGTCGCCGCGCGCGACGTCATCGCGGAAATCGCCGCCTATGCCAATTATCCCGTCGCTCTCCAGTTCGGCAGCACGGCGGGGAACAGGCTGTCCATCCTCCTCCCCGTCGCGCAGCCGGTGGAAGCGACCCCCGGTATGCGCGGTTCCTTCCGTTCGGAAACGACCCGCTGGCAGGCTCTCAATCCCGGCGATGACGCCTATGCCCGCGACGGCGACGTCATCCTCTGTTTCTCCTGATCGAGGTCCGATCCATGATCCCTACCGACACGGTGACAGGGCATCCCTACACGCCCAGCTGGCGCGCGGACGCCGCCAACCCTCCCCGATATTTCCTGCGCGGCGGCTCCATTCTGGAACGGACGCAGCTGGAAGCCGAGTTGGCCGGTCAATATTCGGCCGGTCGCGTCTATCCCTCCGAACTGTATGACGCGGCCCGGGAGGGCGTGAGCGTACTGCTCCCGTCCGCTGAAGATGCGGAGAGGATCATCGAGTTGATCGGGCGGCAGCAGGAGGAGGAGATCGCGGGGGCGCAGTCCCTCAACGCGATGGAGCGCAACGACCTCATCGAGGTCTATGGCGCTCTCGGCAGGCATTGGGCGCCGTACCGGGAACTGATGGCGCAGCAGGCGCGGCGTCGCGAACTGGCTCCCCTCCTCGCCTTTTCCCGCTTCTGCACCGGCTGGGAGAATATATTCGACATAAGCGATCAGCCGGTCGCCTTCGAAATGGGCTCGGATCGCCTCATTCCCGATGGCGTCCTTCGCCGGATCGATGCGATGGAGATGAAGGCGGCCGGGAGCTATGCGTTCCAGTTGCTCTATGGGACTACCGAGGTGCGAAATTTTCAGCAGCCCTCGCCGTCCGAAGGCGACCAGATGATTTCGTCGCCCGGCACGCCGAGGGCGGATGGCAAATCGAAGGCGAAAAGTGGGAGGAAAACCCCCGGCTCCTGATCCCTGCTCATATCTGGTCCGTCGTGGAACTCTGGCTGATGTGCCAGCGCCACAGCGGCCCGATGATGGGCAAGCCTCTCCCCTGTCCCGGTTCGCCAGCGGAACAGCCCGCCGCACTCATGGACGCCATGGCGATCATCGACGATCTATGGAGGCCCAAGGATGCCGGGTAGCGATGACTTCGAATTGTCGGGCGTGTCGGAAACGCATGACCGCATTGTCCGTCAGGTCCTGCTGGCAGGCGCGAATGCCGTCCGCACCACAACGCGGGAGGTGGAGAAGGATATAGAGGCCGTCATTCGCGCAGCCGTCGGCGGCAAGCTGTGGCGGGCCGTGGCGTCGGAAGCCTATCCCAGGCGCGGCGCGGCGCGCGATCCAGTCGGAGAAATATATGTAAACGGCGGCACCCGCACCAAGGGCGCCTACCAGTTCTTCACCCGCCCGGGACGCATCAGGAACGCGGATGATTTCTACCTCGCCATCCCCCTGCCCGCCGCCGGGGTGAGGGGCCGCAATAGAAACCTTACGCCGAAAGAGTGGCTCCAGCGAAACCCGGGCCGCAAGCTGAGGTTCGTCTATCGGCACGGGAAGTCATCCCTCCTGGTCGCCACCGGGGGAACAACCAACGGGCGAACAGGCGCATTCCGGCAATTGACTGGCGGGAAACGCGGACGCATCGCGCAGGGTCGCGGCGGGTCAAATCCGCTTTACGACAGTGTTGTCCCCATCTTCGTCCTGATCCACTCCGTCCCGTTCGCCAACAGCGCCAATACGGGCCGGGTGATAGAGGAAATGCCCTCGATCCTCGCTTCCAATTTCGGCGCCGAACTCCGCAATCTGGCGGGACGGTAGGACTTACAGTTTCGCCGCAGCGCGCAGGGCGTCGTTCATGCGTGTCTGCCAGCCCGGGCCGGTCGCCTTGAATTTCGCCAGAACGTCCACATCGAGCCGCAATGTGACCTGTTCCTTGGTGGCGGACAGCGATCCGGCTGGACGTCCCGGCTTACGCTTCACCAGCGCCGCCGCGACATGGGGAGGATGGACCTCGCTTGCGGGCTGTGCCGCCGCAAAATCGGTCTCAGTCCATTCGGGATTGTCGTCATGGCCCGCAGGGGGCTTTAACTTACTCATAGCGCCTCATTTCCTTCTCGCGCGCCCGGCGAAAGCTGATGATGCGGATGCCGGTCGTAGTTTCGGTATAGACGAGACAGTGACCGCGCCCGTCGATCCGACCGAACGCCCGGTAACGCACCTCGCCATAGTCGTACCGATCATCGACCAGCACGACAGGATCAGCATCGAACCCCGCGAAATCCTCGAAAGATAGCCCGCGCAATTCGATATTGCGGGCGTTCTTCACGGGGTCGAAGCTGATTTCCATGAATTTCCTGTAACTACAAGCCTCGTACTTTGCAAGGTTTATTTGTAGTTACGTAAAAATAAATGGAGGGATGGCCTCATGGCTTCCACCAATGCCGAGATCATCGCCCGGCTGCGCCTGAACGGCATGCAGTTCAGCCAGGAAAACGACCAGCTTTGGGCGCGCTTCGAGGAAGGCGCCAAAAAGTCGGGATCGATGGTGAAGACGTCGATCCAGAGCGCCCTGAGCGAGGTGCAGGCCGCCGCGAAGTCCGCGCTCACCCTGCCGACGACCGATCTCGGCGCGATCAATCTGGGCACCGATGCCCTGCGCAAGCGCACGGAAGCGGCCCGGAATGAGGCGGTCGCGTTGCGCGAGGTCGCCACGGCCGCCGAGCGCGCGGCCAACGCGCAGGACGGCGCGAGCGACGAGGCGCGCGCCTATGCGGTCGCATCCGCGCTGCTCGCACAGAAGGCGGAGGAGAATGCCGCCGCATTGGGCCGACAGGCCAATGCCCTTGAAATGGTCCAGCGCGAACTGGATCAGGCGGGCGGGTCCACCGCCCGGTTCGCCAATGACAATGACAAGTTGCGCCAGACCTCCGGCGCGATGCGCGCGGGACTGCAAAACGCGGGCTTTCAGGTGCAGGACTTCCTTGTCCAGGTGAATGGCGGCACCGACGCGCTGCGCGCCTTCTCCATGCAGGCGCCGCAGTTCATCGGTTCTGCGCATCGATCTCGGCGCCGACGAGGCTGTCGACGCCGCCC
>JASGGS010000321.1:0-3785 GCA_047602685.1 Sphingobium sp. | reverse complement strand
CCACCTGGATCGTCGATCCGTCCGGTACCTCGCCGCGCAGGATGAGGTCGGCGAGCGGGTCCTGAAGGTAGCGCTGCACCGCCCTCTTGAGCGGCCGGGCGCCGTAGACGGGATCATAGCCGACCCGTCCCAGCCAGGCGCGCGCCGCATCGCTGAGGTCGAGCCTGACCTTGCGGTCCTTGAGCAGCTTCTGCACGCGGCCGACCTGGATATCGACAATCGGCCCCATATGCTCCGCGCCCAGCCGGTGGAACAGGATGATCTCGTCCAGCCGGTTCAGGAATTCGGGACGGAAATGGCCGCGCACGATCTCCATCACCTGCGGCTCGACCTCCTCCACCTTCTGCCCGTCGGCCATGTTCGACAGATATTGGCTGCCGAGATTGGAGGTGAGGACGATGATGGTGTTGGTGAAGTCGACCGTCCGGCCCTGGCCATCGGTCAGGCGGCCATCGTCCAGCACCTGGAGGAGAACGTTGAACACGTCGCCATGCGCCTTCTCCACCTCGTCGAACAGCACGACCTGGTAGGGCCTGCGCCGCACGGCCTCGGTCAGGACGCCGCCCTCCTCATAGCCGACATAGCCGGGAGGCGCGCCGATCAGGCGGGCGACGCTGTGCTTCTCCATGAATTCCGACATGTCGATGCGGACCATCGCATTGGAATCGTCGAACAGGAACTCGGCCAGCGCCTTGGTCAGTTCCGTCTTGCCGACGCCGGTGGGGCCGAGGAAGAGGAAGCTGCCCAGCGGACGATTGGGGTCCTGCAACCCCGCCCGGCTGCGGCGCACGGCGGTGGCGACGGCCTTCACGGCATCGGACTGGCCGATGACGCGCTTGCCCAGTTCCGCCTCCATGGCGAGCAGCTTCTCACGCTCCCCCTCCATCATGCGATCGACGGGGATGCCCGTCCAGCGGGAGACGACGGCGGCGATGTCCTCGCTCGTCACCTCCTCGCGCAGCATCGCGCCCTTGGAGGTGGCCTGTGCCTCCTCCAACTGCCTTTCGAGCTGCGGGATGGTGCCATATTGCAGTTCGCCCGCCTTGGCATATTCGCCGCCGCGCTGCGCCTGCTCAAGCTGGATGCGCGCGGCGTCGAGCTGTTCCTTCAGCTTCGCCTCGCCTGCGATCTTGTCCTTCTCCGCCTGCCAGCGCCGGGTCAGCGCGGCCGATTGCTCCTCCAGATTGGCGAGGTCTTCCTCCAGCGCCGCGAGCCGGTCGGCCGACGCCTTGTCGGTCTCCTTCTTCAGCGCTTCCCGTTCGATCTGTAGCTGCATGATGCGGCGGTCGAGATTTTCGATCTCCTCCGGCTTCGACTCCACTTCCATGCGGATGCGGCTTGCCGCCTCGTCCATCAGGTCGATGGCCTTGTCCGGCAGGAAGCGGTCGGTGATGTAGCGGTTGGAGAGGGTCGCCGCCGACACGATCGCGCCGTCCGCGATGCGCACGCCATGGTGCGTCTCATATTTGTCCTTGATGCCGCGCAGGATGGAGATGGTGTCCTCCACGGTCGGCTCGCCCACGAAAACGGGCTGGAAGCGCCGCTGGAGGGCGGGGTCCTTCTCCACATATTTGCGATATTCGTCGAGCGTGGTCGCGCCGATGCAATGCAGTTCGCCGCGCGCCAGGGCGGGCTTCAGGAGGTTGGAGGCGTCCATCGCCCCGTCCGTCTTGCCAGCGCCGATCAGCGTGTGCATCTCGTCTATGAAGAGGATGATCTGGCCCTCGGCCCCCTTCACCTCGTCGAGGACGCCCTTCAGGCGCTCCTCGAACTCGCCGCGATATTTGGCGCCCGCGATGAGGCTGCCCATGTCGAGCGCCATGAGCGTGCGGTCCTTGAGCGTGTCCGGCACGTCGCCATTGGCGATGCGCAGGGCAAGCCCTTCCGCGATGGCGGTCTTGCCGACGCCCGGTTCGCCGATGAGGACGGGGTTGTTCTTGGTCCGCCGCGCGAGGATCTGGATGGTGCGGCGGATCTCCTCGTCGCGGCCGATCACCGGGTCGAGCTTGCCGGAACGCGCCGCGTCGGTCAGGTCGCGCGCGAACTTCTTCAACGCGTCGTAGCGGTCTTCCGCCGACGCGGTGTCGGCCGTGCGGCCGCCGCGAAGCTGGTTGATGGCGCCGTTCAGCGCCTCCGCCTTCACGCCTGCCTGCGCCAGGGCCTTGCCCGCCGGGGTGGTGGTGGCGAGGGTGAGGGCGAGGAGCAGCCGCTCCACGGTGACGAAGCTGTCGCCCGCCTTTTGCGCGACCTGCTCGGCACTGTCGAGCACGCGCACGGCGTCATTGTCGAGGCCCGGCGCCTGCTGTGCGCCGCTTCCCGAGACGGACGGCACCTTTGCCAGCGCCGCGTCCGTCTCGCGCAGCGCGGTTTCGGGCGAGCCGCCCGCCGCCTTGATAAGGCCGGATGCCATGCCCTGATCGTCCTCGAGCAGGGCCTTGAGCAGATGTTCCGGGCTGATGCGCTGGTGGTTCATGCGGATGGCGACGGTCTGCGCCGATTGCAGGAAGCCCTTTGCCCGGTCAGTGAATTTTTCGAGATTCATGGGTCCCTCTTTCCTTTCGCGGCCGATATGGTGTGACCAAAATGCAACACAAGGCCGGTGGGGCGATTTTTCTCCTACAGCGTCGAAACGCGCATTTTGTTGCGGCCGGTCAAGGCGATCCGCAATCCGGCCATGGCGCCGCCCGGCAGGCCGAGACGACAGGCGGCCACCCTTTCTTGCCCGATCATCCGGCGAGCTGGAAAATGCATTGCCTATTCGTCCGTTTGGCCCCAGCATCCGGTCAAGCGCGCACAAGCCGCGCCGGTCGCACGAGGCCATAGAGAGGATGAACATGGAGGGGCCATGCGATGGTGTCTTTCTGAATTCCTGAACTTGCTGGAGATCAGGAGCCAGTGCTGGTGCCTGGTCGATCTGGGCATGGAGAACGGCATACGTTCGCCGTCCGGCGAGGCGATCCATTTCTATTCGGTGCTGGAGGGCAGGGTGAAGCTGTCCGGCGTTCCGGGCGGCCCCTTGTCGCTCCGCGCCGGGGACATCGTGATGGTCCTGTCGGGGCAGGCCCATGCGCTGCGCACCCATCCGGACGCGCCGGCGGAAACCGTGGCCTTCCTCGCGGAAGGGCAATATGCCGACGCGCCGCCCAGCTTCGCGGTGGGGGAGGGCGCTTGGGCCGCGCGCCTGCTTTGCGGACGGCTCAAGGCGCGCTGGCCCGCCGGACTCAATGCCGCGATGCTGCCCGCGATCCTGACCGTGGCGCCGGGCCGCAGCGTGGTGAACATGGAGATGCTGCTGAGCGGCGTGCAGGAAAGCGGCGGCGCGTCGGTGCTGACACGCGCGGCGGCGCTGTTGCTGACATCGGCCCTGCGCGAGCATCCCGATTGCGCGATGCTGTTCCGCGATGCCCGGCTTCACGACCCGATCGGCAGGGCGATCCAATATATGGAGGTGCATCCCTTCCAGGATTGGACCGTGGCCAGCCTGGCCGCGAAGGTCGGCATGGGCCGCTCCACCTTCGCCGCGCGCTTCCTGGACGAGGCGGGCAGGTCGCCCATGGAGGCGCTGACGGAAATCCGCATGCGCCTGGCCATGACGTTGCTGACCGAGACGCGGCTGAAGGTCGCGGAGATCGGGGAACGGGTGGGATACAGGTCCGAATCCGCCTTCAGCCGCCGCTTCTCCGCTTATTTCAACACCACGCCGGGCCAGATGCGGCAGGGCGGGGCGGGCGTGAACGGCAGCGCCTGATCCAGTGCCGGTCGGGGGCCGGTCAGGTCGGGTCGGG
>JASGGS010000033.1:0-27296 GCA_047602685.1 Sphingobium sp. | reverse complement strand
GATTCGGCCGGAATATCGCAATTCCGGTCGCCCGCTGGGGTAAGCGTCTGCCACGCCGAAAAAAATTCCAAAAATAACGAAAAAACTTCCGGGGTGCCGGAACCTTTGGATATGCCCGTGGTTCTTGGGTTCGGATAGCAAAACATTGCCCCCCCGCTCTTGCTATCCACATTCACGGCCCGGAACGCCATCCCCCACCCGACCAGCGTTCCGGGCCATTCCTTTTCCTTTCCCCAAAATCCCCGCGAACCCCCTCCGGCGCAACGCGTCGCGCGGACTGTTCGCCCTGCCGGAAATCGATCGGGAAATCACCGGTGCGCGGCGCTCGGCCGGAACCCCGCGACAAGGAGCGCGTTTGGACAGGTTGAGAGGATGCCGATCAATCACGCCGGGAAAACGGCGTCACAGCCCAGGATATCGCCCATGAAGAAGAAGCCAGTCCTAGCCACCGCCCTGCTGTCCGCCCTCGTGCTGCTGTCTGCCTGCAACACGGTGGAGGGCGCCGGTCGCGACGTGTCGAGCGCGGGCGATGCCGTGTCCGACGCCGCCAGGGACGCAAGGTAAGGAAGAGACAGCTCTTTCCGGCGGTCGGTCTACGATACGCCATTTATCAGGCCGGGGTCACACCCGGCCTGATTTTCATTCGGCGGGGTCGGTTCCGGCCTTATTCGGCGGGGTCGGTTCCGACCAGGGCCTTGGCCTCTTCCGCCCTTTCGGCGGCGCGGCGGCGATCCGTGAACCACATGGCGACGAGGCTGAGTTCATAGAGGAAGATCAACGGCACGGCGAGCATGAGCTGCGACACCACGTCAGGCGGGGTCAGCACGGCGGCCACGGCCACCGCCGCGACGATCATATAGCGCCGCACGCCGGCCAGTTGCGCGCGGGTGACGATCCCCGCCTGATTGAGCAGCATCAGCAGGACCGGCATCAGGAAGCTGATCCCGAAGGCGAGGGTGAACTGCATCACCAGCGCCAGATAGCTCTCGGTGCTCGGCAGCGCCTCCACCTCCACGCCACCCGCATTGCCCTGGAACCCCAGGAAGAAATGGAAGGCGGTCGGCATGACGACATAATAGGCCAGCGCGGCCCCGCACAGGAACAGTACCGGCGTCGCGAGGAGGAAGGGCAGCAGCGCCCGCTTTTCCTTGGCATAGAGGCCCGGCGCGACAAAGGCCCAGAGCTGGTTGGCGATCACCGGGAAGGATATGAAGAAAGCGCCGAATATCGCGACCTTGAGCTGTACGAAAAAGGCCTCGTAAAGCTTGGTGTAGACGAGCTTGCCGCCGCCCGCGCCATAGGCGTCCTTCAGCGGCGCGACGAGGAAGGCGAAGATCCTGTCCGAGAAATAATAGCAGACGATGCCGGACAGGAGGAGCGCCCAGACGCAGCGCAAAAGGCGCGACCGCAGCTCGATCAGATGTTCGAGAAGCGGCGCGGTCGTCTCGTCAATATCCTTCATGCCGCCGAACCGCCCTCATTCTTCGCCGGATGCACGGGTTCGGCCGGGGGTTCGATCTGGGCCGGATCGACGCGGAAAGCCGGGGCCTCCTCGGACGGGCGCGGCGCCTCATCGGGAGCGGGCAGCGCCGGGGGAGGGGCTTCCGCCGATTCCGCCGCGGGACCGGATACGGGCGCATCCTGGGTCTGCGCCATGATCCGCGCATTCTCGGCCGCCCATTTCTTCTCCATTTCCTCCATCTCGGCCTGGCGGATCATCTCGTCGATGCCCGCGCGGAAATGGCGCGTCATGGCGCGGCCCTTGCCGATGATCTGGCCCAGCTTGTAGAGGACGCGCGGCAAGTCCTTCGGGCCGATGACGACAATGGCCACGACGACGATGAGCAGCAGCTCCGATGAACCAACATCCAGCATGATGGCAGGGCAGTCCCGTTCTTATAGTCGGCCGTCCCGGGGGACGAATTCAGCCCTGCTTCTGCTCGCTGGAAACGGTCGCGGCTGGCTGCGGCGCATGTTCGGACTTTGCCTCGATCTGCTGAACCGGCGCGGTCTTGCGCGCGGGCGCCGTATCGTCATCGTCGTCGGCAAGCCCCTTCTTGAAGCTCTTGATACCCTTGGCGACGTCACCCATCACGGAGGAGATACGGCCGCCGCCGAACAGGAGCACGACGACGAGCATAAGGACAATCCAGTGGATTGGCGAACCGAAACCCATGATAAAAACCTCCTGATGGACCCTGATTTAGTCCCTTTGAACGCGAGTTGAAAGCCCATGTACGGGGAATCGGGTCGGAATGATGACAGGAGAGACGCTTTTCCCGTCGCCCGGCGTCATTCCTCCCGATCGGCAGCGGCCTCTTCTTCATCATTCCCGTCCTCATCCCCGGCCAGCCCGCTGAGCGCCGCCTCCAGCGCCACGTCCACCGGTTCGAGCAGGCCCGCGGCGCGCAAATCCTCCACGCCCGGCAGGTCCCGGCGCGATGATAGACCAAAATGGGTCAGGAAATCCGGCGTTGTTGCGTAGATGAGCGGACGCCCCGGCGTCTCGCGCCGCCCGGCGGGCCGGACCCAGCCCGCCTCCATCAGCACGTCGATAGTCCCCTTTGCCACCTGCGATCCGCGTATCGCCTCGATCTCCGCGCGACTCACCGGCTCATGATAGGCAATGATGGCCAGCGTCTCGATCCCCGCGCGGGACAGCTTGCGGGGCACCTCCCGCTCGCGCCGCAGGATATGGGCGAGGTCGGCCGCCGTCTGGAAATGCCAGCGGCCGCCCCGCTCCACCAGTTCGATGCCGCGCCCCGCATATTGGTCGGCCAGTACGGTGAGATGGGGCAACACGCTCTCGGCAAGGCCCGCATGGCGCTGTATCTCCACGGGCGCGAGCGGCTCTTCCGCCGCGAACAGCACCGCCTCGATCAGGCGCAGCTTGTCATCCTGATCGACGGGAATCACTCCGCCGCCTCCCGCCGTCCAGCGGCGCGCACATAAAGGGGCGCGAAAGGGCCAGACTGCCGGATGTCGAGACGGCGCTGCCTGGCCAGTTCCAGCGCGGCGACGAAGCTGCTGGCCCGCGCCGAACGCCGCAGCTCCGGGTCCGCCGTCCGGGGCAGGAAGGATTCGAGCACCGTCCAATCGATCGTGCCGCCCACCATCTCCGCCACGCGCTCCAGAGCGGTCTCCAGCGTCATGACGTTGCGCGCCGCGACGACATGGACCACGGGCCTGTTGCGCGCCTTCACCTGCCCATAGGCGGCGATGAGGTCATAGAGGCTCGCCTGCCAGATCGATGCCCTGGGCCGGTGCAGCCCTTCCGGCGCGGGACGCACGAAGACGTCGCGGCCCAGCAGGTCGCGGCCCATCAGCCGGGCACCAGCCTCCCGCATCGCATTGAGCCGCTGGAGCCGCAATTGCAGGCGCAGCGCCAGTTCCTCCGGGGAGGGGTCGGGCTGCTCCGCCCTGGGCAGCAGCAGCGCGGATTTCAGATAGGCCAGCCACGCCGCCATCACCAGATAGTCGGCCGCCACCTCCAGCTTCAGCGCCCGCGCATTTTCGATGAAGAGGAGATATTGCTCGACCAGTTCCAATATGGAGATTTCGCGCAAATCCACCTTCTGGCCGCGCGCCAGCGTGAGGAGGAGGTCCAGAGGCCCCTCCCAGCCGTCGAAGGAAAGGGTGAGCGTCTGCTCCTCCGGCCGGCGGATGGGGGGAATGGCGGCGTCCAGCGCCTCTTCCCGTTCCTGCGCGAAGAGGTCGAGCGTCCCGCTCATGCCAGGGCCAGGAGCGCGTCGCGGGCCGCCACCACCGCCTCCACATCCGCATCGTCGGGACCGGCCGCCACGCTCGCCATGGCGCGGTCGAGACGCGCGCGGCTCACCTCGCTTATCTCGGGCAGGGCAGCGGCGATGGCCGTCATGTCGTCCATCCTGCCCCAGCAGTTGAGCGCGATGTCGCATCCCGCCGCGACCACCCCGGCGGCCAGCTCCCCCATGCTGCCGGCCCCCATGCTGCCGGACAGGGCCTTCATGTCGAGATCGTCGGACATGAGGAGGCCGTCGAAACCGATCCGTCCCCGGATGATGCCGGAGATGACGGCCGGCGACAGGCTGGCGGGCCGATGCGCATCCCAGGCGGTGTAGACGATATGGGCCGTCATGCCCATGGGCGCCCAGGCAAGCTGGCGGAAGGGAGCGATGTCCGCCTCCAGCGCCTCCGCGCTCGCGGTCACGGTGGGGAGGTGATGATGGCTGTCCACCAGCGCCCGGCCATGGCCCGGCATATGCTTGACGATGCCGACCACGCCGCCCGCCCGCAATCCCTCGATCACGGCACGGCCGAGCGCGGCGACCTGCTTGGGGTCGGCGCCCAGCGAGCGGTCGCCGATGATGTCGCTCTGTCCCTCCAGCCGGAGGTCGAGAAGCGGCAGGGCATCCACATTGATGCCCGCTTCGGCCAGCGTGGCCGCGATGGCGCGCGCATTGGCGCGGGCGGCGGCGATGGCGCTGGACGGCGCCGCGGCGTAGAGCCGGTCGAACGGCTCGGCGGAGGGGAATTTCGGCCAGACGGGCGGCTGCATCCGCGCGACGCGCCCGCCCTCCTGATCGATCATGACAAGCGTATCGTCGCGGCCGGTCAGCGCGCGCAGATCATCCGTCAGGGCGCGCAATTGCGCGCGGTCCGCGATGTTGCGCCTGAAGAGAATATAGCCTGCCGGGTCCGCGTCGCGGAAAAAGGCGCGCTCGTCCGCAGTCAGGGTTTCGCCGGAAAGACCGAAGATAACGGGCTTCATGACCCCATAGTAGAAGGGAAGCGCGCGGCGGGAAAGGCCCGCGGGCCGTCCCGTCCCGCCTTATTCGCGACAAAAGCCCAACTTCCTGTGGATATTAACGCTCCGCCCGGCCGTTGAAGCCATGACCATGTAAGCGAAGGAGAGCGATCATGGAAGGCATATGGGGAATCGTGACCATATTGGGTCCGGTCCTGCTCGGCGCCGTGCTGTTGTGGGCGATGATCCGCAACCGGCAGCAAAGCACACCGCAGAGCGAGGCCCGCACGGAACGGGCGACACGCGAATTCTACGACCGGATGGATCGCGAGGACAAGGCACGCGAATAGCGGCGGGACGCGAGGGGCATGACGCCCCTCGCCGCCGTCACTTCACGACGATGCAATTCTCGCCCGCGACCTTGAGGCGGCCGCAAAGCGTGCTGGCATTGGCGGCGTTGCCGGCGCCCGCCCGCAGGCGATAGACGGTCGCTCCGCCGACTTCCGCCTTTTCCACCGTGCTGGAGAGGGCGGCGAGATAGTCGAAGCGCTTGGCCAGTTTCTTCCAGGCTTCCCGGGCGACGGCATCGCTGCCATAGGCGCCTAGCTGGATCATTGCGCCGCCCGACGCGGCGACGGTCGCCGGGCGCACCGGCGTCAACGCCTTCGTCTCGTCCTTGACGGGCGCGGAGACCTTCGCGGCGGGCTTGGCACCCGGCGCCTCGCCCTTGGGACCGTCCTTCGCGATGGAGCCGCGCGAGACGCCTTCCAGCGGCGCCTCCGGAATGCGGCTGGCGTCCACCTTGCCATTGGTGTCCACACCCTCGCTGGTGGCGTAGCTGGTATCGCCCGTGCCCTTGAAATCCTTGCCAGCGCCCTCATTGGCGGGAAGCTTGTAGTCGCCGCCCTGCGCGGGGATCAGCTTCGCCTCCCCCGCATCGCCGCCCTGGCGGCTCTTGAGCCAGTAGCCGCCCCCCACGATCAAGGCGAGCAGCGCGAGGCCCAGCGCGACGAGACCCAGAATCTTGGCGGGGGAAACGCCCGGCGCGTCGTCGATCTCCTCTGCCGGTTCCAGCCAGGGCAGACGATCATTCTCGTCCAGATTGAGGCTGTCCCCCTCCCCATTCGTCATCACGCCATCTCCGTCAGTGCCGCCACACCCATCAGCATCAGCCCGTTGCGGATGATCTGCGCGACCGCATGGCTGAGATACAGCCGCGCGGCGCTGACCTCCGGCGCGTCGGCCACGATCACGCGCCGGTCGGGCTGATCGTTGCCGAGGTTCCACCAGGCATGAAACGCGGCCGCCAGATCGTACAGATAGAACGCCACACGATGCGGTTCGCGATTCTTCGCGGCAGCTTCGACGATACGGGGGAAATTTGCAGCCGCTTTAATCAAGCCGATTTCCTCCGTCCCAAGGCGGGACAGGTCCGCACGGGCCGCGGCGTCGAAATCGGCGCCGAAGATATCGGCCGCGCGCCGCCCCAGCGAACTCACGCGGGCATGGGCATATTGGACGTAGAAGACGGGATTGTCCTTCGACGCCTCCACCACCTTGGCAAAGTCGAAGTCCATCTGCGCATCGGGCTTGCGGGTCAGCATGGTGAAGCGGACGACATCCTTGCCGACCTCCCGCACCACATCGGCCAGCGTCACGAAATTGCCCGCGCGCTTCGACATCTTCACCGGCTCGCCGTCGCGCAGCAGGCGGACCATCTGGATCAGCTTCACGTCCAGCGGCACCCGGCCGCCGGTCAGCGCGGCGACCGCCGCCTGGATGCGCTTCACCGTGCCGCCATGGTCGGCGCCCCATATGTCGATCAGCTGGTCCGCGTCCTGCGCCTTCTGGTAATGATAGGCCATGTCCGCGCCGAAATAGGTCCAGCTTCCGTCCGACTTCCGGATCGGGCGATCCTGATCGTCGCCGAACTGCGTGGAGCGGAACAGGGGCAGTTCCACCGGCTCCCAGTCGTCCGGCACCTCGCCCCTGGGCTTGTCGAGCACGCCGTCATAGACGAGGCCCTTTTCGCGCAGGAACGCCTCGGCCGCCTCCGGCTTGCCGGCCGCCTGCAATTCCGCCTCGGACGAGAAGACATCATGCTCGATGCCGAGCAGCTTCAGGTCCTCCCGGATCATCGCCATCATCGCGGCGACGGCGCGGGCGCGGAACAGATCGCGCCATTCCTCCTCCGGCGCGCCGACATATTGGCCGCCGAACTCCTCGGCCAGCGCCTTGCCGACCGGCACCAGATAGTCGCCGGGATACAGCCCCTCGGGAATTTCGCCGACCGCCTCGCCCAGCGCCTCGCGATAGCGGACATGGACCGAGCGGGCGAGCACCTGAACCTGCGCGCCCGCATCGTTCACATAATATTCGCGGGTGACCTTATGCCCGGAATATTCGAGCAGCGTCGCGAGCGCGTCGCCCACCACCGCGCCCCGGCAATGGCCCATATGCATGGGTCCGGTGGGATTGGCGGAGACATATTCGACATTGACGCGCAGCCCTTCACCGATGGCCGACCGGCCGAAATCGGCCCCGGCGGCATGGATGGCATGCAATTCCGCCACCCATGTCCCGCGCGTGAGGGTCAGGTTGAGGAAGCCCGGCCCGGCAATCTCCACGGCCTCGACCTCATCCAGCGCGCGCAGCTCCGCCGCGATCAGCTCGGCCAGCGCGCGCGGGTTGGTCTTCGCTGGCCTGGCGAGGACCATGGCGGCGTTGATCGCCAGGTCGCCATGGCCCGCGTCGCGCGGCGGCTCGATGGCGATGGCGCGGCGGTCCAGCGCGGGGGGCAGCTCCTCCCGCTCGACCAGCCGGTCCAGAATGGCATCGAGATGCCTTGCGAAACGAACATGAAGAGTCACGATGATTTCCCGAACATGGAACCGTCCGGGCTGGGCCTGGCCCAGGGGCGGACGGTGCGGTAGCCTAGCGCGATCTCCAGTCAGGCGGACCCGCCTGACGGCTCGGAAATCGCGGAAAACAGGTCGTTCCAGAGCGGGTTTGCTTCAACCAAAGCAAACCCGCTCTAGCGCGTTGCGTTATATTTGAGCTGATCGGCGGTCAGGTTGAACCCGACCAGCAGCTCGAAGCTGGTTCGCGTGATCGCGTCGCGCACCTCGGGACGGGACAGCGGATCGACCGCCGCATCCTCGTCGCCCGCCTTGCGCGGCTTGCGGATCTGCTGCTCGATTTCCGGCGGCAGGGTCGCGGCCGCCTTGTCCACATAGCTGGCCGCGCTGGCCGTGGCGCTGGCGCGCGCCTGCCCGGCGGGGAAGCTGAGCGTGACCTGGCCGATGCGCTTGGCGACGACCGCCGTCGCGCCCCGGACGATGACGGAGAAATAAGGCAGCGTGACCTCGCGCGCCGCGGATGTGTCGCGGCGCGTGCCGGAGACGGTGAAGGTCGCCTGCGTGTAGAGCTGGTCGCCCGCGTCCGAGCAGCTCGACTTCACGTCGGAGATGACGCCCACCACGTCGATCGCGCGCGAATCGGTGCTGCCCGCCGGATTGAACAGGGTGATGTCGCCCGTTCCCGCCGGAATGGACGCGCCCGGACAGGCGGAGCGGACCTGGATGATGCCGCCGGTCTCGTCGACCTCGCCCTTGCGCGAGCAAGCGGAGAGCGTCGCCGCCACGAGACCCAGCCCGACAATGGAACGACCGAGAATGGAACGATTGAGCACGTGGCGCTTGTCCTTACCCTTATTGCCGCACGGCGCGGCGCAGTCATCGGGTTTCATTAGAGAGGGGGATGAAAAGTGGCAACCGGCAGTACGCGTCTGTCGTGCGGGAGATGCCGCTGGGTCGCCCCGCCCTTACGCAAATATGCCCTCCGCGCCGTTAACCGCGTCCGTTGCCCATCCCTTAATCGCGATTTGGTTTGGACATCGAAATGAAAAAGGTCTTGATCCTGAGCAGCTTGTCTCTGGCGCCCCTGGCCGGCGGATGCGGCACGCATGCGCTGGACGCCGAGCATGCCGCCACGTCCGACGCGGTTCGGGGCGAGTCCCCGCTGGAGGTCGCCTCCTCCCTCCAGCGCATGGGCAGCAAGCTGAGCCCCGCCAAGGCCCAGCAATTCTCCAACGCCGTCGACACGCTGACCCGCGTGGTGCCCGACCAGACCGACAGCCGCACCGTGGGCAATATGAGCCCGCAATTCGTCCGCATGGTGCAGGGGCGCACCGCCGACCAGATCATCCAGCTTGCCGTGCTGTACCGGGTCAGCGCGCCGCCCGACCGCCGATAGGCCGGAAGGGGCGCGGGACGGACAAGCCGCCTTCCCTTGAAGGCCTCAAACCCCTATTGGCTGTTCCATGTCCAGCGCCGCCACGACCCCGGGTCGCCGCCCCCTCACCCTCCTCATCGCCGCGCCGCGCGGTTTCTGCGCGGGGGTGGACCGCGCCATCACCATCGTCGAGCGCGCGATCGCCAAATATGGCGCGCCCGTCTATGTCCGGCACGAGATCGTCCACAACAAATTCGTGGTGGAGGGGCTGAAGGCGCAGGGCGCGATCTTCGTCGAGGAACTGGATGAGGTGCCGGACGACCGGCCGGTGGTCTTCTCCGCCCATGGCGTGCCCAAGATCGTGCCGCAGCGCGCGGCCGAGCGCGGCCTCGACTTTCTGGACGCGACCTGCCCGCTCGTGTCCAAGGTCCACCGGCAGGCGGAACGGCAGATCGCCGCCCGCCGCCATATCGCCTTCATCGGGCATCGCGGCCATCCGGAGGTGATCGGCACTTTCGGACAGGTTCCGGACGGCACCATGACCCTGATCGAGACGGTGGAGGATGCCGAGGGCTTCACTCCGCCGCCGGGTAGCGAGGGCCTCGCCTTTCTCACCCAGACCACCCTGTCCGTGGACGACACGGCGCAGATCGTGGAGACGCTCCAGCGCCGCTTTCCGGATATCGCCGCGCCCAAGGGCGAGGATATCTGCTACGCCACCTCCAACCGCCAGGCGGCGGTCAAGGCGATTGCGGGCCGCGCGCAGGCCGTGCTGGTCATCGGCGCGCCCAACAGCTCCAATTCGCTGCGCCTGGTCGAGGTGGCCGAGCGCGGCGGCGCCCGCGCGATGCTGATCCAGCGGGCGTCGGAGATCGATTTCGGTTGGCTGGAGGGGATCGAGACGCTGGGCCTGACGGCGGGCGCGAGCGCCCCGGAAATATTGGTGCGGGAGGTCGTGGACACCCTCGCCCGGCATTTCGACGTGAGCGAGGAGCAGATCGAGACAGCGGTGGAGACCATCGCCTTCAAGCTGCCCCGCGGCCTCGAAGCAGCCTGATCGGGCGACGATCATGGCCGTCTACACCGCCGTCCCCGCCGAGGCGCTTTCCGAATTCCTGTCGCTCTACGACGCGGGGACTCTCGTCTCCGCCAAGGGCATTGCCGAGGGCGTGGAGAACAGCAATTATCTGGTCGAGACGACCGGCGCGGACGACGCAAAAGGCACCGGGGGTCATCGCTATATCCTGACCCTCTACGAAAAGCGGGTCGATCCGGCGGACCTGCCCTTCTTCATCGACCTGCTCGACCATCTGAGCGACAAGGGCTGCCTGGTGCCGCGCTTCATCGCGGACAAGAAGGGCCAGCGCCTTCAGCAGCTATGCGGACGCCCCGCCTGCCTGATCGAGTTCCTGACCGGCGTGTCCGTGACCGAGCCGACGGCCGCGCAGGCTTTCGCGGCGGGCAAGGCGATGGCGCAGCTGCATCTGGCGGCGCGCGGCTTCACCAGGGCAAGGCCCAATGATCTGGGCGTCGACGGGTGGGCGCCGCTCGCCGCGTCCTGCGACGGCGCGCTCGACGGCATCCAGCCGGGGCTGGAGGCGCGGGTCGCGGCGGAGCTGGCGCATCTGCTGGACCGCTGGCCGCGCGATCTGGAGCATAGCGTCATCCATGCGGACCTGTTCCCCGACAATGTGCTGATGCTGGGCAACATGGTCACGGGCCTGATCGACTTCTATTTCAGCTGCACGGACGTGCGCGCCTATGACCTTGCCATCATGCACGGCGCCTGGTGCTTCGACAGCGACGGCGCGACCTATCATGCCGACCGGGGCGATGCGCTGGTCGCGGGCTATCAGTCCGTCCTGCCGCTGACGGAGGGGGAGCGCGCCGCCTTCCCCACCCTGTGCCGGGGCGCCGCGCTGCGCTTCCTGCTGACGCGCGCCTATGACTGGATCAACACGCCCCCGGACGCCATGGTGACGCGCAAGGACCCGCTCGCTTATCTGCGCCGCCTCGACTTCTACGCGAATGCGGAGACGGACAGCCTGGTCGTCCCGGCATGAGCGAGGATGGCAAGGCCCTGGTCGAACTGTTCACCGACGGCGCGTGCAAGGGCAATCCGGGTCCGGGCGGCTGGGGCGCGGTGCTGCGCTACGGCGCGCAGGAGAAGGAGCTGTCGGGCGGCGAGAAGCTGACCACCAACAACCGCATGGAGCTGATGGGCGCCATAGCGGGACTGAACGCGCTGAAGCGGCCCTGCAAGGTGGTCCTCCATACCGACAGCAAATATGTGATGGATGGCATCACCAAATGGGTCCATGGCTGGAAGCGCAAGAACTGGCGCACCGCCGACAACAAGCCCGTGAAGAATGTCGAGCTGTGGCAGGCCCTGATCGAGGCGGCGCGGCCCCATGACGTCGAATGGCGCTGGGTGAAGGGGCATGCGGGCCATGCCGAAAATGAGCGCGCCGACCGCCTGGCCTGCGCCGCGGCCGAGGCGATGCGCTGATCCGGACGGCATGGCGTAACGGCCCGGCGCGCCGCTTACCGATCGTTAACCATCTCCCTTAATAACCGGCATGCCGACACAGGCGGGTTGCAAGGGATTTACGATGCCGGATTTCGAGAAGAACGTCGCGGAAGCGCGGACCATGCTGCAAGAGGCAATGGTGTTGCAGAGCGCCGGGAACCTTGCCGCCGCGGCGCCCCGCTACCGCGCGGTGATCGAGCATGACTATCGCACCGTGGAGGTTCTTCCCATCCTGGCGGGCATACTCGCGCAACTGGGCGAGCTGGACGATTCGATCGCCCGGTGGGACGCCCTGATCGCGCTGGTGCCGGACCATGCGGTCGCCCATCACGAAAAGGCGCTGATCCTGAACCGCGCCGGCCGCATGGACGACGCCATCGCCGCCATGCGCAAGGCATGCGAGGCGGATGCCGGCAATCCCGTCGCCGCCAATAATTTCGCGGTGATGCTGTCGAACAGCGGCCGCAAGCGGGAGGCGCTGGCCGAATTCCAGCGCGCCCTCGACCTCCAGCCCGGCAATATCCATGTCAAGCACCAGATCCGCCGCCTGGGCGCGGAACAGGTGCCCTTCTGGCATATCCCCATGATGAACGACACGCGCCGCAACGACGCGTTCGAGGAAGCCATCAAGGCGGCCATCGCACAGGTCGGGCCGGACGCCCGCGTGCTCGACATCGGCACGGGCAGCGGCCTCCTCTCCATGATGGCCGCGCGCGCGGGTGCCGGGTCGGTCACGGCCTGCGAGATGGTGCCGATCATCGCGGACATGGCCAGGCGCATCGTCGCCGACAATGGCTATGCCGGCCATATCGACATCCATGCCGCGCCCTCGACCGAGCTTCGGATCGGCACCCATATGGAGGAACGGGCCGATATCCTCGTCTCCGAGATCCTGTCGAGCGACCTGCTCACCGAGAATGTGATGGAAAGCTTCGAGGATGCGCATGAGCGCCTGCTGAAGCGGGACGCCATCATCATCCCGCGCGCCGCCAGCGCCATAGGCTGCCTGGTCGAGAGCAGGACGCTGGAGGATTACAGCTTCGTCGGCGAGGTTTCGGGCTTCGACCTTTCCCGCTTCGGCGCCTTCGCGCCGCAGAAGCTGCCCATACACGGAACCATGACCGACTGGCGCCGCCTGTCGGAGGATGTCGAGCTGCTGCGCATCGACCTGACGAAGAAGCGCCATGACAGCGACCTGCAACTGCTGCGCATCGACGTGATCGAGGATGGCGTCGCGACCGGCATCGTCCAGTGGATGCATGTCGATCTGGCCGAGGGCGTGGCCTTCGACAATCATCCCGACGGCTATACGGACGGCGGCTGGCTGCAGGTGCTGCACAGCTTCCCCGAACCGATCCGGGTCCGCGCGGGCGAGACGCTGGAACTGGCGGTCGGCCATGACCGCATCACCCTGATCGTGCAGCCGCTGGAAATCGCGGCGGCCAGCGCGGCGGCGCGCGCTGCCTGATCCCGAAATCGGCGGAACGGACAGGGCGCGTCCCCGCGAAAGCCGGAGCGCGCCTTCATCCATCGAACGGCAGCACGGCGAAACGCCGTTCAGAACAAGGCGTCGTCGAACAGCGCGTCGCCATCCGCCACGCTCGCCGTGCCGCCGCCCGCGATGGACGGCATGCCGGGCAGGCGAAACTGGTCATGCACCTCCCGCTCGCGCGCCATGGTGTAGGACCGGCCGATTTCCGCCATCAGCAGCCGCAGGGGATGATCGCTGCGATCCGACACCGGGGCTTCCGGTCCCGCCAGATCGGCAAGCGCGGCCGCAATGGCATCGATGGTCCCGCCCAGATCCAGCCCGTTTTCCAACTGATCGGTCGTCTGGCGCAGCATGCCGATGATCTCCGCCGCCTCGCTGCCGGCCGAGGCCATCGCCGCCTCCGTGCGCTGCGCGCCGGTGCGGATCGCATCCAGCGAGCAGGCGAGATCGTCGCCGGACTTCGCTTCGCCCGCACCGCCACGCTCGCGCATCCGCAGGGAGATGGCGTTGAGTTCGTCGGCGGAGGCCGTGATATTGTCGATCGTGGCGTCCAGCCGTTCCGAATAGCCGCGAATCTCGTTGGCGATGACGGTCACGGGGCGGCCGATCACTTCCACGCGGCGGCATCGCAGGCCGATATTGATGGCCATCTGCTGCACGTCGATGCGCAGGTTGCGAACCGCCAGCGCGCGGATGGACAGGTCGTCCACGGTGGCAATGATGATTCGCACCGTCTCGTCCGCCTGGCGGTCGGCGCGGCGAAGCTGCGCGGTCATTGTATCCGCCTCGGCGATGCCTGCCTCCAGGCGGCGCAGGAAGACCTGGCCGCCGCTCGCGCCGCCCTTGCCCTGCTGAAGCGCCAGAAGCCGCGACGCCTGCGGCTCGATACGGCGGAGGGAAGCGATGAGCGTCTCCGTCTCCCGCCGGAAATCGGCGGCCGTGTCGAACAATTGCGCCACGAACATGCGGGTCAGGTGATGCCGCGTCGCCGCCGCCTCCTGCCCGTCGCCGGCGAGGAGTTGCGCCTCCATCATCGCACAGCCCGCAAGGACATGCTCCAGCCGCTGGCGCGCGATATCGCCGATCTGGATCGCACCCAGTATCGCCCCCACATTGCCCTGAATGGAACGGGCCAGATCGCCCGTCTCCGCCGCGAGGTCGGCGAGCCTGCCCTGATGCGCGAACAGTTCCTGCGCGTCCGCGATCAGGCGCTGCGGCACCTGCGGCACCACCCTGGCGCATTCGACGGCAAGCAGACGGTCGCTTTCCTCCATGCCCGCAAGGCTGGCCTCCAGTTCCTCCAGCTTCACGTCGAAACCGCCAATCTCCACCTCGCCCGCCAGCAGCTGCTGCTTCATGCGGTCCGCGAAATCGACGAAATCCTTGGCGCCCGATGCCGCGATCTTCACGTTCATGCCGTAGATTTGCAGGACTTCCAGCGCCTTGCGCACATCGTCCACATGCTTGCACAGCTTGGTGGAGGCAGCACGGATATGCCGGATCTCGGTCGTGCGCGTGGTGAGTTGCGAGGAGACGTCGGACAGGCGCTCGGCCGCGCGGGTCAGATTGCCCACGGCGGCCGCGGCATCGCCTTCCGCGAACACACAACCCACCTGGCGGAGCGCCGCGACAACCCGGTCGATGGTCTCGACCGTGGTCGCCAGGCTGGTCCCGGCCTGCACGAATCGCGCGTCGATCCCGGCGACAATGGCGTTCAGCCGGTCGCGCGCGTCGCCCGTGGGATCGGGCAATTCCGTCAGGGCCGTGGGCCTTTCGTGCAGCATTGCTCGTCTCTCCCCTCTTATCGCGCCGTCGCGTGCAGCAATTCGCGCGCAATGGCATTCAGCGGCACCACCCGGTCGGCCGCGCCGCGCGCGATCGCTTCCTTGGGCATGCCGAACACGACGGAACTCGCCTCGTCCTGGGCGAAGGTCCGCGCGCCCGCCTGCTTCATCTCCAGCAGGCCACGGGCGCCGTCATCGCCCATGCCGGTCATGATGACGCCGACGGCATTCGACCCGGCGCAGCGCGCGGCCGAACGGAACAGCACATCGACCGAAGGGCGGTGGCGCGAAACGAGCGGGCCGCCGCGCACGGACACCAGATAGCGCGCGCCCTGCCGTTCCAGCAGCGTGTGGCGCCCACCCGGCGCGATCAGCACATGGCCGCGCATCACCGTGTCGCCGTCCTCCGCCTCCTTCACGCCCACCTCGCACAGCGAGTTGAGGCGCCCGGCAAAGGCGCGCGTGAAATTCTCGGGCATATGCTGGACGATGACGATGCCCGGCGAATTGGCGGGCAGCGCCTCCAACACCTCCCGCAACGCCTCGGTGCCGCCGGTCGAGGCACCGATGCACACGACCATCTCCGTCGTGCGGCTCATCGCCTTGCCCCTGGGAGGCGGCAGCACGGCGTCGGCGGTCAGCTTCGCCTGCGGTGCGGCGGGCCGGGGCACGGGCTTGCGTCCCTTGACCCGGGCACGCGCCGCGCCCTTCACCGTCTCCCGGATCATCAGACGCGCCTCGGCCAGATGATCGGCCACGCCCACGCGCGGCTTCAGGATCACATCCACCGCGCCCGCCTCCATCGCCTGGAGCAGCGTCTCCGACCCCTCCTCCGTCAGGGAGGAGCACATGACGACCGGAACCGGGCATTGCTGCATCAGCTTCCTGAGGAAGGTGATGCCGTCCATGCGCGGCATCTCCACGTCCAGCGTGATGACGTCGGGCACCTCTTCCTGAATATAACGCGCGGCCGCGAAGGGATCGGCGGCGGTGGCGATCACCTCCAGCTCCGGGTCCTCCTCCAATATCGCCTTCATCGTCTGGCGCACGCTGGCGCTGTCGTCGATGACGAGGACGCGCGTCCGGGCAAGGGCCATCGGCTCAGATCCTCCGGAACACGGTGTTGGCGACGGTGGCGAGCGGCAGGTCGAAGCCGGTGACGGACTCCGAATGGCCGAGGAACAGATGACCGCCCCGCCTCAGATTCTCGCACAGGCGCGACACGACGGCCCGCTGCGTCGGCTTGTCGAAATAGATGAGGACATTGCGGCAGAAGATCATGTCCACCGGCTCCCCGATCGGATAGCGCGCGTCCATGAGGTTGAGGCGGCCAAAGCCGACCTTCTGGCGCAGGACCGGGCTGATGCGCACGTCGCGGCGCGCCTCGTCGCGGGGCACCAGCACATGGCGGCGGCGCATGTCGCGCGGCACGGGGGCCAGCATCTCGTCGGGATAGATGCCCTTCACCGCCGTCGCCAGCACGTCCGTATCGAGGTCGGTCGCGAGGATATCGTAATCCGGGCCGCCATGCTGCTGCGCGAAATCCTCCAGGACCATCGCGAGCGTATAGGGTTCCGCGCCGGTCGAGCAGGCCGCGCTCCAGCACCGGATGCGACGGCGCCCCTCGCGGGCATAGGCGGGCAGGATCGCGCCCGACAGATAGTCGAAATGCTTCGGCTCGCGGAAGAAGTCGGTCTTGTTGGTGGTGACCGCGTTGATGAGGTGGACGCGTTCCTCCGGCGTCGCCGAATCGGACAGGACATGGGCGCAATAGGCATCGAGGCTCGCCATGCCGGTCGCGCGCATGCGGCGGCGCAGGCGCCCCTCCAGCATGGTGAGCTTGCTCGGCGGCATCTTGATGCCCGCCTCTTCATAGATGAGCGCGGCCAGCGCCTTGAAGTGGCGCCGGCTGATGCCGTCGCGCGGAACGGCCTCCTGATAGGCAGCCGCCATCAGGCCACCTTGGCCACGGGCGGGGAGAGAAGGCCGGCATCCTCGCTGGTGAAGATGCGCGCAATGTCGACGATCACGACAAAGCCGTCCTCCTGCCGCACGACGCCGGTGATATAGTCGGAGCGCCAGCGCACGCCGATATCCGGTGCCGCCTCGATGCGGGCGGTCTCATAGGCGCTGACGCTCAGCACCCGGTCGATGACGACGCCGAGCGTCAGGATACGATCGCCCAGCGGCACGTCGAGGATCAGGATGCGCGTCGCCAGCGTCGGCTCCGCGCGGGCCATGCCGAGGCGCAGGCGGAAGTCCACCGTCGGCACGCCCTGCCCGCGCACGTCCGTCAGGCCCAGAAAATAGTCCGGGCCGTTGGGAACATGGAACGGCGCCTTATAGTCCAGTATCTCGCGGACCAGCGTCACCGGCACCGCGAAGACCTCCTGGTCCAGGCCGAAAGCCACGGCCTGGATTTCGGCCGTCCCGCTCACGCGGCGGCACCGAATTCGGCGTCGTCCTCGTCAGCGCCGCCCTTGGTGAGATCGAGGGCGAAGCCCTTCACGCGGGCCTGCTGGTCGGCGATGGAGTTGGGCTTGGCCTTCTTCGCGGGCCGGGCAGCCGGAGCGGACTTCGCCTTGGCGGATGCAGCCGCCACGCGGACCGGCGCCGTGACGCGGGCCGAGGAGGTCCGGCTGTCGATGCGGAAATAGGCGATGCTGTGCTGCAACTCCTCGGCCTGCGCCGCCAGCTCCTCCGACGTGGCCGAAATCTGCTCCGACGCGCCCGCATTCTGCTGCGTCACCTTGTCGAGCTGCTGGATCGCCTCGTTGATCTGCGACGCGCCGATATCCTGCTCGCGGCAGGCCGCGCTGATCTCGGAGACCAGTTCGGCGGTGCGGCGGATGTCCGGCACCAGCTTGGTCAGCATCTCGCCCGCCTCGGCCGCCGCCTTCACCGTGTCGGACGACACCGACGCGATATCGGCCGCCGCCGCCTGGCTGCGCTCGGCCAGCTTGCGCACTTCCGAGGCGACGACGGCAAAGCCCTTGCCATGCTCGCCCGCGCGCGCCGCCTCGACGGCCGCGTTGAGCGCGAGGAGGTCGGTCTGGCGCGCGATCTCCTGCACGATGCCGATCTTCTCCGCGATGGTGCGCATCGCATCGACCGCCTTGTCCACCGCGACGCCCGAAAGCTCCGCATCCTTGGACGACTGGCGCGCGATCTTCTCCGTCTGTGCGGCATTGTCGGCGTTCTGCTTGATGTTGGCAGCCATCTCCTCCATCGAGGCCGAGGCTTCCTCGGCGGACGCCGCCTGCTCCGTCGCGCCCTGCGACACCTGCTCCGAACTGGCCGCCAGTTCCTGACTGCCGGCGGACACATTCTGCGCCGCCAGATTGGCATCCGCCACGACGCCGCGCAGACGCTCGACCATCTCGTTCACATGGCCGAGCAGCACGCCGATCTCGTCCTGCGAAGCAACCTCGACGGTGCGGGTGAGGTCACCCTCGGCCACCTGCCGCATGGCTTCACCGGCGCGGGCAAGGCCGCGGGTGATGAGCGTGGCGAGGTAGAAGGCGGCGGCGCCCGTCAGGAGGAAGGCGACGATGCCGACGACGATCAGGGTCAGGCGGGCGCTGACATAATCGGCCTCCGTCGCCTCCTTGGCCGCCGTCATCAGCTCATATTGGGCCTTCACCAGCCCTTCAACGCTGTCGGTCAGGGCGAGCGCCTTTTCCCGGCTCTCCCCCATGCTCAGGACGCTCGCGGCGGCCATGTCCTTGTCGCTCATGACGACGACGCGGGCATTGACCTCCTTGAAGCTGTTCCAGCGCGAACGCAGCTCCGACCATTGGGCGCGGGTGCGCTCGGACGGATTGGCATTGGCCTCCTCGATCAGGGCATCGACCTTGCCGCGCCAGGTGTCGATGGACGCGCGGAAGCCGCGCCGCTTCTCCGCATCGGCGGAGAGGGACAGGTTCTTCTCGGACCGGATCATCATGCTGACGCCGCTGTCGACGGCACGGGCGCGGTCGAGCTGCGCCGCCGGTCCCGCCACCAGATGCCCGATGGCGTCGTTGAGCGACGACAGGCGGGTGATGCCCAGGAGGATGGTGGCCGTCATCGCGACCAGCAGGACAGCGAAGGTGCCCCAGAGTTTCGCCTTGATGGTAAGTTGCATATCACGCTTTCCTAAGGGTCAGTTATGGGCGGATGCGGAGGCCGCGTCGCCGGTCACGGTCTGGAAGATGGCGGCAAGGTCGGGCAGGACGATCACGCCCTCCGGCTCGCGCACGAATTCCCGCACGAAGTCGCGCCGCCAGCGCATGCCGACGACGGGCGGTTCGGCGCTGGTTTCGCGGCGGAGCGTGGCGACCTCATGCACCTTGTCGGTACGGATGCCGATATGCTGCGCCTCGCCGTCCAGTTCCGTCTCGATCACGACGATGCGGCTGTCCGCCGTGGGCGCCTCGACAGGCATGCCGAAGGCGAAGCGCAGGTCGGCGATGGGGATGATCTTGCCGCGGAAATTGACGATGCTGCCGACGAGCGGCGGCGCGCCGGGCACGGCCGTCTCCGGCAGGAGATCGAGTATCTCCCGGATCATGACGGCCTCTATGGCGAGCTTCTCCTCGCCTATGTCGAAGGTCAGGACCTCGAGCAGGCCCTGCTCGTCCCATTCTATCCTGGTCGGTTCGTGCATGATGGTTCACCCGGCGGCGCGCAGCCGCTCCTCCCGATGCTGGCCAAGCGCCACGAGTTGCGCGACGTCCAGGATCAGCGCGACGCCGCCATCGCCGAGGATGGTCGCGCCGGAGAAACTGGCGACGTCGCGGTGGAGCGTCGACATGGACTTGATGACGGTCTGGTGGCTGCCGACGATCTGGTCGACGACAAGGCCCACGCGCTCGCCGCCGGTGGCGATGACCACCACCTTCTGGTGCGGGTTTGGCCGGGTGCCGGTATCGAACAGTTCGCGCAGGCGCAGGAAGGGGACGAGAGTGTCGCGGATCTGGAGGAAGCTGCGTCCCCTGGACCGCAGATCCTCTTCAAGCGACAGCTCGATACATTCCTCCACCGCGCCGAGCGGGATGACGTAGCGGCCGGAGCCGACGCGGACCAGCAGCCCCTCGATGATGGCGAGGGTGAGCGGGATGCGCAGCGTGATGACCGATCCCCGCCCCGGCTCGCTGGTCATGTCGATGCTGCCGCGCAGTCCCTCGATGGTGCGTTTCACCACATCCATGCCGACGCCCCGGCCGGACAGGTTCGTGACCTGCGCCGCCGTGGAGAAGCCGGGATGGAAGATCATCTGGAGGAGGTCATGGTCGGACACGGCCTGCCCCGGCTGGATCAGGCCATGGGCCTCCGCCCTGGCGCGGACGCGCTCGCGGTCGATGCCGCGCCCGTCGTCGCGGATGGTGATAAGCACCTCGCCGCCCGCCTGCTGCGCGGAGAGGCGGACCTGCCCGGCGGCGGGCTTGCCCGCGGCGAGGCGCTCGGCCGCCGTCTCCAGCCCATGGTCGCAGCTATTGCGGACGAGGTGGACGATGGGATCGGCGAGGCGCTCGGCCACGGTCTTGTCGACCTCCGTGCTCTCGCCCTCCGTCACCAGTTCGATGCTCTTGCCCGTCTCCCGCGCGAGATCGTGGACGAGGCGGCGGAAGCGGCCGAAGAGGGAGGCGACGGGGACCATGCGCAGGACCATCATCGTGTCGCGCAATTCGCTGGCCAGCCGCTCTATCTCCTCGGAGATGGAGCGCAGCGCCAGTTGGCCCGCAGGGCCGTTGACGTCGCCGCCCGCAAGCTGGGACAGGCGGCTCTGCACGATGACCAGCTCGCCCACGCGATCCATCAGGACGTCGAGCCGCTCGGCGGGGACGCGGACGCTCTCGCCCGTGCCCCTGGCCGCGCGGCCGGGGTTTTCGGGCGTTTCGGGAGCGGCGGCGGGTTCCGGCGCCCGTGCAAAGGTCACAGGCTTCCCTACCCCTTGGGCGGGCGGCCCAGCCTCCGGCGCGCCTGCCGGTCCAACAGGCTTGACCGATCCAACAGGCTCCGCGTCCAGCGGTTCGACGCGCAATTCCATGTCGTCCATCACGAAGATGAACACATCGTCGATATCGTCGCGCGACACGTCGCCGCGCAGCTCCACCTCCCAGCCCACATGGCATTCGGTCGGCACCAGATCGGCCAGCGGCGGGATCGCATCGGTGCGCGCCACGACTCGGCAGTCGCCCAGGTCGCGCAACTCGTCGAGCAGCATGAGCGGGTTGGTGCCGTTCGCCATGGCGCCGGGCGGCAGGCGGAAGAAGAGGCGCCAGCCCGAACCGCCGGCGGTCGCGGCATGGGACGCTTGCAAAGCCCGTTCGTCAGCGATGTCATCGGCATCAGGGGCAACGGCATTGCCGCCGTCTCCGATAGCCCCGTGCAGGCGGCCCAATATCTCGTCGCCCATGCTCTCCAGGCCCGCGCCGTCCCCGTCGACGAGGGCGCGCATATGGTCCATGGCGGAAAGGATGACGGCGACCAGTTCCCGCGTGGCGGGGGCCAGCCCCTTGCGCACGCGGTCGAAGGCCGTCTCGCAATGATGGGTGAAGGTCGCGAGCGCATCGAAGCCGAACATCGCCCCCGACCCCTTGAGCGTGTGCAGCCCCCGGAACACCGCGTCGATCAGGCCGCGATCGTCCAGCCGGTGGCCGAGGTCGAGCAGCGCCTGCTCGATCCCGTCCAGCAGGTCGGCCGCCTCCACGCGAAAGGCGGCGGCCGGGTCCTGAGCATTCACCGGCCCAGCACCTTGCGCACGATCTTCAGGAGCTGGTCGGGCACGAAGGGCTTCACCAGCCAGCCGGTCGCGCCCGCGGCCTTTGCCTGCTGCTTCATCGCATCGTCGGATTCGGTAGTGAGGAAGATGATCGGCGTGCCGGTCTGGATCGGCAGCTTGCGGATTTCCCGGATCATCGACAGGCCGTCCATGTTCGGCATGTTGAGGTCGGTGATGATCATGTCGAACTTGCCGCCCTGCGCCTTGGCCAGCCCCTCCCGGCCATCGGCGGCTTCCGTCACGGAATAGCCGGCACCCGACAGCGCGATGCGGATTGCCATGCGCAGGCTGGAGGAATCGTCGACGGTAAGGATGGATGCGGTCATTGCGGCAATTCTCCATGACACCAGAAGGCGATATCATCGGCGGTGGGTTCGGTGAGGAAGCCCGCGCGGCGCAGCAGCCCGGCAAGGGCGTCATTGGCCGGCGCGGCGAGGCGGACGGTCTTGCCGTCCCGCGCGGCATGGGCGCGGGCGGCCTCGAGCATCTGCACGAGGCTGAGATCGATCTCGGCCACGGCCGAGGCATCGATTTCGATCACCTCCTCCCGGTCGAAGGCAGCGATGATCGAGGCGCGTAAAGCGTCGATGGTCCGTATGGTGACGGACCCATCCAGTCGGATAGTCATAAACCCTTGAGACCCCTGTTTTCCTTTCGGGTTGACTCAAGGGCTAGGCACAAAGGGTGAAAGCAAGGTTAACCAAGAACCGGATTCTTACGCAAAATCACTATTTTACGCGGCAAGGGGCGGGAGCTTGCCCTGGAGCAGGCAGGACCGCATCCCCTCCCAGTCCGCGAAACCCCATGCCTCCGGCCGTTCCGGCGCGATGATCTGGTCGGCGGCGAGGCTGTCCCGGATCGTCACGATCTCCGGGTCGAGGAAGCGCCGTTCGCGCGTGGCGTAAAAGGCGCAGACGCGCGGACGCGATGCCCGCTTGGCATTGTCCAGCACGACGCCCAGACGGTTGCTGCGCAGCCGCACCAGCATGCCGGGCGGGAACAGCCCGATGCTCTGCATGAAGGAGAAGAGGAGGGCGGGATCGAAATGCCCCTCCCAGCTCCACATCGCGGCCACCGCCTCCGCCGGCGTCCATGCCTGCTTGTACACGCGGTCGGAGGTCAGCGCGTCATAGACGTCGCAAATGGCGCCGAGGCGCGCGACGAGGCTGATCGCATCCCCCGCCATGCCGAAGGGATAGCCGGTGCCGTCCATCTTCTCATGATGATGGCGGCACACGTCCAGCGCCGCCTCCGTCATGCCGGGCGCGTCGCACAGCATCCGGTAGCCATGCTCCGGATGCGCCTTCATCAGCGCGAACTCCTCGTCGGTGAGGCGGCCCGGCTTGTTCAGCACATCCTCCGGCACGCCCATCTTGCCGATGTCGTGGAGCAGGCCCGCCTGCCCGAAATCGCGCACCGTCGCGTCGTCCAGCCCGATATGGCGGGCGACCGCGACCATCAGCGTGCAGACCGCGACGCTGTGGGCATAGGTATATTCGTCGCGCGTCTTGAGGCGCAGCACGCTGAGCAACGCATGGGGGCTGCGTTCGAGGGAGTGCTGCACCTCGTCCACGATGCGGGCGACCGCGCCCGGCCGCACCGCCTTGCCGAGGCGGGCATCGTCGAAGACGCCGCGCACCGCCCGGATGGAACGGCGCACCAGCTCCTGCGCGGCCTTGCGCTCGCTCGACCGGCGGCTCCCGGCGAAGCCCGGCTCGTCGGCAGCGGCGGCGCGCACCCGTGCAAGGGACATGGCGGGCGCGGGCGGTTCGGCGGGGCGGACGGGAGCAGGCGCCTCCGCCCCTTCCGGCGCCCCTTCCGGCGCGAGGCCCAGCGCGTCGTCGATCAGCACATAGGGGACGCCGCTGGCGCGCACCTTCTCCACGTCCCGGGGCGAGGACAGCAGGAATTTGGAACGCCAGAACGGATGCCTGAACCAGGAGCCTCCAAAGCCCTGGACATACATGCCCGCCCTGACCTCATGGCAACCGATCCGTCTGATCATCGCCCTCCTCCCCGAGCCTGACACGACAGGGACATGAGGCCCGGAAATCGTCATGATTCCCTTAATGTCGGTTTAGCTCCCGTCATGAATGGCGGGTCCTTGTCATGCGGCGCTCATATGAAATCGCGAAAATGTGCGGGATCGCGCCGGGCCGTATGACATTGTAAAATTTCGATACATGGCCGCGGACGGGACGATCGGGAGGCCGCGCGGGCGCCTGTCCGGCGCGAGTCGCCGCCCTCCGTCCTCAGCGCGCCCTCAGCCCCCGGCTGCCCGGATGGAGCGGGAGGCGCAGCGCATTCTGGTAATAGGCGACCGTCTGATACTGGCCGATGAGGATGGGCGGTTCGATCAGCTGCTTCTCGTCCAGGGTCTCGGCCAGGACCGCCCATGTGCCGTCGCAGATCATCGCGTCGGCCCGCAACTCCTCCACCGCGCGCAGCACGGCGCCGTCATGGCGGGACCAGCCGGGCGCGTCCGCCCCCGCGATGATCCGCTCTATCTCCTCCCCGGTGACGCCCGCCCTGCGCGCGAAGCCGACATGCTCGCCCCATTCATAGGGCGCGCCGCAGAGCCAGGCCATGCGCAATATGGCGATCTCCCGCGTGCGCGGCGGCAGGGCGCCATTGACGAGGAGCTGGACGCCGAGATGGGCCTGGAGCCGGAAAAGGTCGGGATGGCGCATCATCAGCGGCAATATGCTGGGCACCTGCCCCTGATGATCGGCGCCGGGGTCGCGGGCATGGGCCATGCGCTGGAGGAATTCGGCCACCGGCTCGCTGTCGGGGGGCAGGTCCTCGACGGGGATCAGCGCGACGCGCGGCCCGCCCTCCAATATGCGCGCCTCCCGCGCCTCGACGTCCGGGCTGGCGGCGGTGTCCATGGTCCCTCTCCCTTTGTCTCCCGTCCCCCTTGTCACCCATGGGAAGCGGAAAAGCGAGCGGGGGCATATCGCCCCGCGTCTATATGAGCGACCCGCGCGTCCGGCGCCCGGCCGGTGACGAGCGCCGCGCCGAGGAGGGCGGCGGCGGGCGCGGTCTGGATGCCGAAGCCGCCCTGCCCCGCGAACCAGAAGAAGCCGGGCGCCGCCGGATCGAAACCGTAGACGGGGGCGCGGTCGGGCGCGAAGCTCCTGAGGCCCGCCCATTTGCGTTCCATGGCGGCGATGCGCCAGCCCACCACCGTCTCGAACCGGGCGATGGCGGTGGCGACGGCGAGGTCGTCGGGCGCGGCGTCGCCGGGCGGCTGCGGCTCCTCGTCATGCGGGGTGAGCCAGAGGCGGTCGCCGCCCACGCCCTTGAAATAGAAGCGCTCGGCCAGGTCGATGATGAGCGGCAGGCCGGCGGGCGCGGCGGGATCGGTGCGCAGCTGCACCACCGTGCGGCGCAGCGGCTCTATGCCGATGGGCGCGGCGCCGCAGAGGCGGGCGATCCCGTCCGCCCAGGCGCCCGCCGCGTTGACGACGATCCCGCAGGCGATGCCGCCCGCGTCCGTCTCCACGCGCCAGCCCGCCCCCTCGCGCCGCGCCGAACGGACGGCCGCGCCGCAGCGCAGCGTCCCGCCCCGGCGCAGAAGCTGGCGGCGATAGGCGTCGAGGAGCGCGGCGGCGTCTATGTCCCGGCAACTCGGTTCCGCGACGCCGACCGTCCATTCGGGCAGCAGGCCGGGCACGGCGTCCGCCAGCGCGTCCCGCCCCACGCGCCGCACATCGACGCCCTGCCCGCCATAGAGCGCGACGAAGGCGTCCGCCGCGCCCGCCGCGTCGGCCGGGCCGATATGGAAGGCGCCCCGCGCACCCAGGAAGGACGCCGCGCTGAAATCGGGATCGGGATCGTCCAACAGGGGACCGGAGGCGCTGGTCAGCGGCTGGATCGCGGGACCGCCATAGGATTCGGTCCAGAATGCCACGGATCGGCCGGTGGCGTGATAGCCGGGCGCATCCTCCGCCTCCAGCACCGCCACGCGCGCGTCCGCCGCCAGTGCCGCGCCGATGCTGAGGCCCGCCATGCCGCCGCCGACGACGAGGATATCCACGCTTTCGCTCATGGCGCGAATCCGCGCGGTTCGCGTCCTTGCGGCTGTCCCACGGGGTCCTGCTGTCTCGCCATGCGCGGCTGGTTACGATTTGGAAAGGCGCGGGGTCTAGAGGCGATGTGCGATGCATCAGGATTTTCTGCCCTCCGCGCTTCTGATTCTGCTCGCGGCCCTGCTCATATGGGCCGCGATAACGGACATACGCGCCCGGATCATCTCGAACAGGCTGAACGCGGTCATCGCTCTCCTCGCCCCCGTCTACTGGTACGCCATGGGCCTGTCGCCCTGGCCGGACATGGCGTTGCAGGTCGGCCTGTGCGCGGGCGTGTTCGCGGTGTTCGCGACCCTGTTCGCGCTGGGCGCGATGGGCGGCGGCGACGTGAAGATGCTGGCCGCGCTGGCGCTGTGGCTGCCGGCGGGCGCGCTCCTGTCCCTCCTGGTGCTGATGGCGCTGCTGGGCGGCGTCGTGACCGTGGCGACGGTGGCGCATCACAAATGGACGCGCCGCATCGGCGCGGTCGAGATTCCCTATGGCGTGGCCATCGCGCTCGCGGGTCTGTGGGTCATTGGTGAACCCTATTTTAACCCCTTTGCATGAAAATTGAGAAAACGGGCGCTTGATGCCCGCTGGCGGGAAGGCTCACATCGTCATGGAACCGAAGAAGATCGCTCTGCTCGCTGGCGCGCTGCTGATCGCCGTCACCGCGGCGTTCCTGGCGCGCTCGATGTTCGCAGGCGCGCCCGCGCCGGAGGCGGCCGCCGCAGCCATGCCGGAAGCGCAGTTGCCAAAGGTGCTCGTCGCGACGAAGCAGCTTCCCGTCGGCACCATCGTCGGTCCGGAGGATTTCCGCTACCAGGCCTGGCCGCAGGAGCTGGTCGAGGACCCCTATTTCATCGAGGGCAAGGCCGACCAGTCCAAGCTGATGGGTTCGGTCGTGCGCACCGCCATCTCCGCCGGGCAGCCGGTGACGCAGGGCGCGCTGATCCAGCCGGGCGACCGTGGCTTCCTGGCCGCCGCCCTCGCCCCCGGCATGCGCGCCATCACCGTTCCCGTCCAGATCCAGAACAGCGTGGCGGGCTTCATCTTCCCCGGCGACCGGGTCGACCTGATGCTGACGCAGAGCGTCGCGGGCGGCGGCGACGGGCCGCCATTGAAGGTCGCCGAGACCGTGCTGCGCAACCTGCGCGTACTGGCCACCGACCAGCGGACCAACCCGCTGGGCGAGGACGGCCGCCCGGTCGTGCAGCCCTATTCCAACGTCACGCTGGAGGTGACGGCGCGCATGGCGGAGAAGATCACCGTCGCGCAGACGCTGGGCGCCATCTCCCTTTCGCTGCGTTCGCTGGCGGACAGTTCCTCCGAACTGGAGGCGGCGCTGGCATCCGGCGAGGTCGACGCGCCCAGGGGCAATGATCCCGCCGCGGAAAAGGCCATGATGACCAGCCTCGCCAACCGCCCCCTCGACAGGGGCGAGACCTTCTCGACCGGCGGCGACGTATCCAAGTTCCAGCGCCGCACGGTGCCCGCCAAGCCGGTCGATCCGGCGATCGCGGCGGCGGCTGGCGTGGGCGTCGGCCCGGTGGTGCGCGTCGCGCGCGGCACCGCCGTCACGCCGGTTCCTCTGGGGAGCAAGTAAGATGAAGCAGTTGACCCGCTTCGGCGCGGGGCGCCGGGCCTGCCTCGCCGCCGGTGCCGCGTTCGTCCTGGCCGCCGCGCCGGCCGCCG
>JASGGS010000320.1:0-3843 GCA_047602685.1 Sphingobium sp. | reverse complement strand
GCTGGCGGACGCCGAGGAAGCCCGCAAGGCCGCCGAGGAAGCCGCCAACGCTCCGGCCGAGGAACCCGCAGCCGAAGAACCCGCAGCCGAGGAGGCCGCTCTGGCCGAAGCCGCTACCGAAGAGCAGACCGAGGGCTGATCCCTTGATTCAGGACCGTCCCGTCACGCTGGCCGTGATCATCGGTGCCCATGGCGTGACGGGAGAGGTGCGATTGAAGCTGTTCGGCGACGGGCCGGACAGCTTTCGTCGTTTCAAGGGCTTCGAAGCGGGCGGACGGGTGCTGACGTTGAAGTCGGTGCGGCCCGGCCCCAATGGCGCGGTCGCCCGCTTCGCGGAACTGACCGACCGGAACGGCGCCGAAGCCCTGCGGGGCACGGAATTGACCGTGCCCCGATCCTCCTTCCCTCCCTTGGAGGAGGGCGAATTTTATCATTTCGATCTCATAGGCTTGCCTTGCTTTTCTTCCGATGGATCGGAAGTCGGCCATGTGGTCGCGGTGGAGAATTTCGGCGCAGGCGACATACTCGAGATCGGGAAGCCCGATGGCAAGCGCTTCATGATCCCGATCCACGCGGCCGAGATAGGCGAGGCGGTGACGATCGAGGCGGCGTTTATCGAGTAGATCCGGGTTCCCGCTATCGGTCGGCGCGCCGCTGGCAAGATGCCGGTGCCGGCATGAGGTTATCGCCCGATCAGTTGCGGACTGGCTGGTCCTTGCGCCGGGGCAGTTCGATCAGCCATGTCTTGGGCCGTCCCGTGGGTTTGGGCGTGCCGTTCAGCCGCACGGCGCGGATGATCTTCACCGGCCTGTAGAGCATCTGCCCGCGCATCGCGCCGGTGCCGCCGCCCGTGGGCTGCGCGAGGATGCGCTTGATGACGGGCATGCCCTCCGCGACCTTGCCGAACACGGCATAGCCCGGACTGCCGGGCCGGGCGTCGAGCCAGGGCAGGGGACCGACCAGCAGGGTGAAATTGCAGGTCGCTATGTCCACGCTGTCGCCGCGCGCCATGGATACGGCGCCATCGACATGGCGCAGGCCCGTCTCGTCCGTCCCCTCGAAGGGCGTGGCGGGCAGCTTGCGCCGGGGATTGGTGCCGATGCCGCCCTGGATGAAACCTTGTCCCGCATGCTCCTTGCTGCGCGAGGCGCGGTAGAAGTCCGTGCCGTCCAGCCGCCCGTCATCGACATAGGTCATGAAGGCCCTGACGGTCCTGGGCGCGCGGCGCGCATCGAGCGCCAGCACGATCGGCCCCGCCGAAGTCTCCAGGCGCACGCGGACGACAGGCGGTTCCGACGCGCTGGCGGGAGAGGGCGCGGCAGGAGAAAGGGCGGGCGCGCCGGTGAAGGCAATCAGGGCGAAAGCGGTGGCAATCAGGGGCTTCATGCCCTCTTCGCTAGTGCAATATGCGGGAGAAGGCGAGTGCGGGCCGCTCCTTCCGGCGTTGTCCCGCGTCGATCCGCTTGCATCGCGGGACGGGAGGCCACAGGGGAGAGGCATGAGTTGGCGCGCGCAGATCATCACCCTCTATCCCGACATGTTCCCCGGACCGCTGGGCCACAGCCTGGCGGGCCGCGCGCTGGAGCAGGGGCGATGGTCATGCAGCCCCATACAGCTTCGCGACTTCGCGGCGGACAAGCATCGCACGGTGGACGACACGCCCGCGGGCGGCGGCGCGGGCATGGTGCTGAAGGCCGACATAGTGGCGGCGGCCGTGGACCATGCGATGGCGCGCGCCCCCGACCTGCCCGTCGTCGCGATGACGCCGCGCGGGGCGCCCGTGACGCAGGGGCGCATAAGGCAATGGGCCGGGGGACCGGGCATCACCCTGCTCTGCGGCCGGTTCGAGGGCTTTGACGAGCGCATATTCGACGCCCGGCCGATAGAGCAGATATCGATGGGCGACATCATCCTGTCGGGCGGGGAAATGGGGGCGCTGATGCTGCTCGACGCTTGCGTCCGGCTGCTTCCCGGTGTAATGGGCGCCGCTTCCAGCGGAGTCGAGGAAAGCTTCGAAAGCGGCCTCCTCGAATATCCGCATTATACCCGACCTGTCGAATGGGAGGGGCGCGCGATCCCCGAAGTGTTGCGATCGGGGGATCATGCGCGGATCGCCGCCTGGCGGAAACAAAGGGCGGAGGAGGATACTCGGCTAAGGCGGCCGGACCTTTGGGAACGTCATATCGGCGTTCGGGACCAGTCGCCCTCTGGCGCGCAACGCGAAAGAAAGGCTTGATGCCAATGAACCTGTTGCAGCAGATCGAGGCGGAGAACATCGCCGCCATCGCCAAGGATATTCCGGAATTCCGCCCGGGCGACACGCTCCGCGTCGGCGTGAAGGTCGTCGAAGGCGAACGCAGCCGTGTCCAGAATTATGAGGGCGTGTGCATTGCGCGCTCCAACAAGGGCATGGGTTCCAACTTCACGGTCCGCAAGATCAGCTTTGGCGAGGGCGTGGAACGCGTTTTCCCGCTCTACTCCCCGAACATCGACAGCATCACCGTGGTCCGCCGCGGCGTCGTGCGTCGTGCGAAGCTCTATTATCTGCGCGGCCGCACCGGCAAGCGCGCCCGCATCGCCGAGCGCCGCGTCGAGCGCGCCGAGGACTGAGACCGGTCTTCGATCAGGCTCTGATCCACAGTCTGGCAAGGGCGCCGGTAGCGATACCGGCGCCCTTTTCGTTCCCCCTCATCGCGGGTCGTGCAGCACCCAAGGCGTCCTGCCGTTCAGCCATTGGCCCTCTCCATAGGAGAGGAGGCAGCGCATGAAGGCGGGGTCGAAGATCATGTCCTCCACGCCGGGCCGGACATCGCGGCATTCGGGCAGGCCGCTCATATCCCAACCGTCCGCCGTGGCGGCATAGAGCTTCAGCCCCTGCCGGCTCGCCTGATAGGCGGCGAGATCGAGCGAGTTGGTCTCCAGTTCGTCGAACACGATGGTCCGCAGGCGCAATATGGTCGGCAGGAGCTTGGCGGGCAGGGCGGGAAACTCCTCTATGGAGGTCACGCCGTTCTTGATCGCCCAGACCGTGCCGTCCGTCCGCACGGCCCTTTCCCCCTCGGCGGCATGGGCGGCGCCGATGCGGCGGATGATATCGGGCAGGAACACGGCATGGCGCACGCCGCCGTCCAGCCAGGGGCGGCCGTTGATCGACACCTGGCGGAAGATCACGGGCACCGCGGCGGAGGCCATGAGGCCCGCGGAGTAGCAGTCGAGCTTCTGCGCCTCCGTCAGTTCGGCGTCGTCGGCGATCTGCGTCAGGTCGATGATGTGGAAACGGCCACTCAGGCCGTCGACCGCGCCCACCAGCAGCTTGCGCCCCGACTGGCGATATTCGGCGGCCACGGCGGGGATGAGCGGTCCCACATGCGCGCGCACATAGGATTTGAGCGGCGCGATGTCGGCGGTGGAGGCATGGCGCAGGAAGAAGCCGTTGCCATAGCGTATGGCAAGCTGCCTCTCGTCCGTGATAGAATAGGCCTCGATCAGCCGCTTGTCCTCGCCCAGATAGGCGAAGGTCGCCTGGAGCGCGCCGGTCGAGATGCCCGTCACGATGCGGGCGGGCAGGCGGCCATGGATGCTCCACCCGGTGAGGAGGCCCGCGCCATAGGCGCCCCATTGGCCGCCGCCAGACAGAATCAGCGCTTCGCTATATTGCGGCCGGGCGGGCTGGGTCGCGGTGTCGGGCGGACGGAATGCCTGCCGCAGGACCGCATCCATGCTGTCCCCGGGCGGTTCATTGTCATTGGCCGCGACGGGCAGCGGCACGGCGGGGCGCCGGGTCCGGGCCATGCCCGGCGGGCTGGCGGCGGGAGGGGGCGGAACCGCCGGGTCGGCGGCGGG
>JASGGS010000319.1:0-3844 GCA_047602685.1 Sphingobium sp. | reverse complement strand
AGGCGGGGATTGGCATGGCCGCATTGCGCGGATAGGGATGCGGCCAGCACGTCCGGCCCCAGAAAGGGAAAACGGGCGCGCAGGGCGTTGCCCGAGAGCATCTCCAGATCGAGGTCGATATCGGCGGCATCGACGGCATAGGCCTCCATCTTTGCGGCGATGTCGGGCCGGTCGCGATAGCAGACGCGCATATGGCCCCGCTGGAGATATTCGATGTCGGTGCCCAGCAGTTCGCGCGAGCGGCGCCAGATGGCGATGGAGCGGTTGGCGAGCGGCAATTGATAGAGCGGGCGGCCCTGACGGCGGACATTGCCGAAATTGGTGCCGCTCGCCTGCCGTCCGACCAGATCGGTTTCGAGGAGCGTGACGGACAGGCCGCGCTGGCGCAGGAATAAGGCAGACGCGCATCCCATGATGCCGCCGCCGATGATCAGCACGTCGGATTGCCCGGGGGCGCTCATGGGCGGACCTTCTCTTTCGCTTCGGGCTTACCCGCCGTGCCGAAGGCGACGGGCTTGACGGGGGCGGCGCCGCGCAGGCGCCCAACCGTCTCGACGGGAACACCCGCCTCGGCCGCGATGACCTCCGCCGCTGCAAGGCCGCAATAGCGACCCTGACAACGGCCCATGCCGACGCGGCTCAGCGCCTTGGCACGATTTGCCTCTCGGGCGCCGGTTTCGTTGACGACTTCGCGCAACTGCCCGGCGGTGATGCTCTCGCAGCGGCAGACAATGGCGTCGTCGGGCAGGGCAGCGGCCTGTTCGACAGGCCAGGGGAAAGCCTGGGCCAGCCCCTTGGCGAAGCGGTCATAGCCTGCAATGGCGCCGCGCAGTTGCTGCTGCTCGCCCTTGTCGATCCGGCGGCCGAGATCGGCGAGCGCGGTCAGCGCGGCGAGGCGGCCGCTGGCTTCCGCGGAGCGTGCGCCGAGGATGCGCGCCCCGTCGCCGCCCAGATAGACGCCCCTGACCGACGCACGGCCATCGGAGTCGCGGACGGGCAGCCACTGGCGCACGGCCGGGTCGAAGGCGAAGTCGCATCGGGCAAGGTCCGCCAGTTGCGTTTCCGGCCGCAGATGATGGCCCATGCCCACGGCATCGCAGGTAAAGCGCATTGCCTGTCCATTGGCGGCGCGCACGAGGATGGCGCTGACGCCGTTCTGTGCGTCGCCCTCTATCTCCACCGGGGTCACGCCATGATGGACGGCCACGCCCGCGCGTTTCAGCGCCAGGGTGAGGGCTATGCCGTTCCACAGCACGGCGGGCTGGGACAGCAGCTTGGGCAGGGCGGGGATGCGGGCGGAGAAGGGTGCGGTGTCGAGCACGGCGGCGACCTTTGCCCCGGCTTTCACATATTGTTGCGCCACCAGATAGAGGAGGGGGCCGGAGCCGAGGAAGACGACCTCGCTGCCAATGGCGCAGGCCTGCGCCTTGAGCGCGATCTGCGCCGCGCCGAGGCTGTAGGTTCCCGCCCGGTTCCAGCCCTTTACGGGCATGAGCCGGTCCGTGGCGCCGGTGCATAGGATCAGCGCGTCATAGGCAATGGACCGATGCTGGCCGTCCGGCCCCAGCGTCCAGACCTGCCCATCGGAAATATGCCAGACGAGCGTTTCGGGCCGATAGTCGATCCGCGCCGCCAAAGCGTCGAAACGGTCATGGATCGCCCGCGCCCGATCCGCCTCGGTGCCATAGAGCGCCCTATGGTCGCGGGTGAAGCCTTCGGGCTGCCTTCGGTAGATCTGGCCGCCCGCGCGGCGTCCTTCGTCGATGACGATGGGACGGATACCGGCCTCCACCAGCGCCTCCGCCGCGCGCATGCCGGCGGGGCCTGCGCCGACGACGATCATTGCTGGTTCGGCCATGTCGCCTCCGGCTCCAGGGTGAGGATTTTCAACCCATCGGCCGCAAGGGTCGAGCAGGCGCGCAGCTTGGCGCCTTCTTCCGTCCAGACCCAGCAATCCTGACAGGCTGCCATCAGGCAGAAGCCCGAACGGGCGCCATCCCCGAATTCCGACTGGCGCAGGCGGGTGCCGTTGGTCAGCATCGCGACCATCAGCGTGTCGCCCTCCAGCGCGCTGACCGGCTGTCCATCGACATGGAAGGACAGGCCGGGCCGCGCCGTTTCGCCCAGCCTGACGAAGCGCCCGCTCATACCGTCTCCTCCGTCCGGCGCTGGGCCATGGCGAGGCTGTCCTCATCCAGATGGCACAATATGCTGTTGCCTGCTTTCAGCGCGCGCAGGGGCGGGAAATGCGTGTCGCACCGTCCCGCGACGCGCAGCTTGCAGCGGGGCAGGAAGCGGCAGAGGTCGGCATCGGCCTGTATGTCCACCAGCGGCAGGCAGGTCGTCCCCCGCCCCTCTGGAAGCCAGCCCGGCCGCATTTCCGGCACGGAGGAGATGAGCAGGTCAGTATAGGGATGATGGGGTATGTCCGCAAAGGCGGCACGCGGACCATGGTCCGCCACGTCGCCCAGATAGAGCACCATGATATCGTCGCAGATGGCGCGCACGGTCGAAATGTCGTGGCTGATGAACAGCATCGCGATCCCCAGTTCCCGCCGCAACTCGGCCAGCAGGTCGAGTATCGCCTCGCCCACCACCGTATCCAGCGCGGAGGTTACCTCGTCGCAGAGGATGAGGTCGGGCCCGGCGGCCAGCGCGCGGGCCAGGTTCACGCGTTGCTTTTGCCCGCCGGAAAGATCGGTGCAATTCCTGTCGGCCATGCCATGCGGCAGGCGGATACGGTCGAGAAGTTCCGCCACCCGCGCATCCGCCTCGCGGCCCCGGAGGCCATGATAGAAGGCGAGGGGGCGTCTCAATATCTGGCCGACGGTCTGCGCGGGGTTGAGCGCCACATCGGCATTCTGGAACACCGTCTGGATGCGGCAGAACTGTTCCCGGCTACGCCCCTCCAGCCCCGGCGACAAGGCGCCTCCGTCCAGCAGCACCTCGCCGCGCGCGGGCGGCAGCAGGCCCGCAATGACGCGCGCCAAGGTCGACTTGCCCGATCCGGATTCGCCGATGATGCCCAATATCTCGCCCCGTTGCAGCGTCAGGGAAATATCGCGCAGCACGGGAACGGCCGGATTGCCCTTGCCGTCGATGCGGCCATATCCGGCAGTGAGGCCTCGAACCTCCAGCAGGGGAACGGGGGTAGCGCGCGCATTGGCTTCTGTCCTGCGGGCGGGCCGTGCGGCGGCCATGAGCGTGCGTGTATAATCGTCGGCGGGCGCGGTAAGGATTTGCTCCGTCCGGCCGGTTTCCCGCACCTGCCCCTTGTTCAGCACAACGATATGGTCGGCCATCTGGGCGACCACGGCGAGATCGTGGCTGACATAGACGGCGGTCGTGCCGAGATCGCGAACGACGCTGCGAAACGCCTGAAGCACGCCGATCTGCGTGGTCACGTCGAGAGCCGTGGTCGGTTCGTCGAGTATGACCAGTTCCGGGTCCGTGATCAGGGCCATGGCCGCCATCAGCCGCTGAAGCTGGCCACCCGAAAGCTGATGCGGATAACGGGCGCCGATCGCCTCCGGCCCGGGCAGGCCGAGGGCGCGGAACAGATCGACCGCCTTTGCCTCCGCGGCGGGGCGGTGCATCAGGCCGTGGATCAATGCAGGTTCGATCACCTGGTCCATCAGCGTGCGCGAGGGATTGAAGGCCGCCGCCGCGCTCTGGGCGACATAGGCGATGCGGTCGCCGCGCAACGCACGCAGGGCATGGTCGTCGAGGGCGGTGATCTCCCGCTCGCCGACATGAATGCGGCCGCCCGTGATCGAGGCGCCCGGCCGGACATGGCCGAGGAGCGACAGGGCGATGGTCGTCTTGCCCGAACCGGATTCTCCGA
>JASGGS010000318.1:0-3851 GCA_047602685.1 Sphingobium sp. | reverse complement strand
GGAAGCCTTTCACCTCGCGGGTTTCGGCACGGGATCGACGGCGCTGCTGACGCGGCTCGTCTCCCTGCTCCTCATCGCGACATTGCGCGGCACGCCGCGCTATCTGGCCATGTTGCAGGCGCCAAGGGCGGACCCGATAGACCAGGCGCTCCGCCTCATCTCCGCCAACCCGTCCGCGCCATGGACGGTGGAGGGGCTGGCGCGCACCGTCGGCATGGGCCGGTCGAACTTCGCCGCCCATTTCTCCGCCAGGACCGGCCGGGCGCCGATGGAGGTCATCACCGGCAAGCGCATGGAGCAGGCGCTCCAGCTGCTCCGCCAGAGCGGCCACAAGATCGCGGAGATTGCCGAGATCACCGGCTATGGATCGGAGGCCGCGTTCAGCCGCCGCTTCACCCGCCATTATGGCAGCCCGCCCAGCCAGATGCGCGGCGAGGCCCGGCCCGAGGAGGCGCAGGCGGATGCGAAGGCGGGCTGGCCGCAATTGTTGCCGCGCGGCAGGCTGGGCGAGACGGCGTTGCCGCTGCGCCCCGCCGCGAAGGACAGGGGCGCGGAACCGTTGGAGCGTCCCTTCGTCCTCGGCCACCGGCGTACCGGCATGCCGACCCATTAGGACAGGATGCGGTCGATAAAGGCTGTCACCCCGGCGAATGTCTCTGCCGCACCGGGCAGGTCGAGGCCGCGCACCACGGCGACATGATCCATGCCCGCGACCGGCGCGAACCGCGTGTCCACCCCGGCCGCGCGCAGACGGGCATGCATGGCGCGGGCGTCATCCAGCAGCACCTCCCCTTCCCCGACGCTGAGCAGCACCGGCGGCCAGCCGTCCAGCGGCGCGAACAGGGGGGATGCCAGGGGATGATCGGGCGCGGTCCCGTCCTGAAGATAAAGGCGGGCCGCAAGGGTGGCGGCGGCGCGCGAGAAGAGGGGATCGCTCGCCGCATTGCCGTCATAGCTTGCCGCCGAGACATGGAGGTCGAGCCAGGGAGAAAGGAGGATGAGGCCGCAAAAGCTCACTGGCTTCCCTACCCAAATGACGGCCAGGGCAGCGGCGAGACCGCCCCCGGCCGAATCGCCCGAAAGGATGAGGGGCAAGCCGTCTTTGCTCGCAAGTTCTTGAAAAACGGTCATTCCGTCGCGGATTCCGGCCGGAAAGGGATGTTCCGGCGCCAGCCTGTAGGACGGGCAAAGCACTTCCACGCCGGAGGCCGCCGCCAGCGCCGCCGCATAAGGCCCGGCAATCTCCGGACAGCCCAGGCGATAGCCGCCGCCATGGAAATGGATCACCCGGCCCCGCGCGGGCCGGTCCGGCCGGAAGCGCAGCACGCGGACGCCGGCGATCTCCTCCTCCACGGGCGGAGGGTCGGTGCGCCACTGACCCGCCGCCACCGCCCGCGCCATGCCCGCCCGCATGGCGGCGACGGCAGGCGGGGCGGGATGGCCGGGACGCTCCGGCGGCAGGAGCGGACAGGCCCCGTCCGCCATCCTATTCGGCGGCCTGCAAACGGATGGAAGCTTCCAGATTGGCGGCGGTGCGGCGCGCCCCGGCGGCCTTCAGTTCCGGGATCACATGGTCGCCCAGCAGGGTGATGGATTCCAGCACCGCATCCTGCGGCAAATAGCCGAAATTGACGTAACACAGCACTTGATCGACGCCCGCCTCCTCATATTTCAGGAACTTTGCCAGGCATTCCTCGGGCGTGCCGATGATGACCATATCCTGCTCGTCGAAGCTGTGAATGTCGAAATCGCCGTCGGCCTGCTTGCGCAGCAGCGGAAAAGCCTTTTCCTGCGCCTCCGGGGGCAGATGGGCCATTTCCCATTTCAGGATGAACTCGGCGCTCGCCTTGTACCACCACCACATGGAGTCCCAGACCCGGTTGGTCTCGAACTTCCTGCGCGATTCCGTGCAGTGGACGAGCGTGTAGACGCCGACCTTGTTCGTATGCACCGCGCTGACCGGCACGGCCGACTTCTGCTCCTCGCGATAGATGTCGATCAGGCCCGCCAGCTTCTCCAGCGGCTGCATGATCGAGAAGCAGAGGAGGCCGAGGCCATTCTGCCCCGCCATGCGGATCGTCTCCTCCGACGAGGCCGCCATCCAGCAGGGCGGATGGGGGAATTGATAGGGCTTTGGCGTCACCATCCGGGCCGGGAAGTCGAGATAGTCCGAATGCTCCTCATAATATTCCTGCTCCCACATGCCGGACACGGTGCGGCAGGCGGCAAGCATCTTCTTCTTCGACTGGGCGGCATCCACGCCGAAGGCGATCTGCTCCATGGGCGTCGAGCGGCCCATGCCCCATTCGGCGCGCCCGCGCGACAGGAGGTCCACCGTCGCCACCTTCTCCGCGATGCGCGCGGGATGGATGAACTCGTGCGGCATCAGCGTGACGCCGAAGCCGAGGCGGATAGTCTCCGTGACCTGCGACAGCGCGCCCAGCACCACATCGTTGCAGGGCATGTGGCTGCGCCCTTCGCGGAAATGATGCTCGACCAGCCAGGCGGTATGGAAGCCCTTCCTGTCCGCCAGCGTCACCTGCTCGATGCAGTTGCGATAGGCCGCGCGCTCGGCGGTGCGCTGGCCCCAGGGATGATCGCCCGCCCAGGGCTTGGGCGCCTCGAATTCATAGAGAAGGCCGAGTTCCATCAGATCAGCTCCTTCCGGGATTTGCGGGCGCCCGCGCAGAATTTGGTGCTGAGGGCGCGGTCGATGGTGAGGGTCTGGCCGGAAATGCCGGAGGCGAGGTCGCTCAGCAGGAAGACGATGCCATAGGCCATCTCATCCACGCTGGTGAACACGACATCGCTTTTCGCCTTGTCGACATTGGCGGCGCCCGCGCGGCTTGCGACACGCTCTGACATCACGCCGCCGGGATTGACGGTGTTGGCGCGTATGCCGAATTCCTGCCATTCATTCGCCATGGTGCGGGTGAGCGCCGAGATGCCGGACTTGGCCGCGCCATAGGGGCCGTGCCAGGGGGCGGAGGTCAGCGAACTGACCGACCCCACATTGACGAGCGATCCCGTCTCGCCCCGCCCGATCCATTCGCGCGCGGCGTCGCGGCACAGGCGGAAGACATATTCCAGATTGAGGTTGAGGGTCAGGCGGAAGCTCTCCGTCGTGGTCTCGTCCAGCGGAACCCACTCTCCTTCCCGCGTGCCGCCCGCGACATTGGCGATGCCGTCGAGGCGGCCATGTTCCGCGATGATGCCGGGGACGAGCGGGTCGGTCTGACCCGCGTCCATGAGGTCGCAGACAATGCCGTGCGCCTGCCCGCCCGCCGCGCGGATATCGGCCACCGTCTCGTCGACGAGGCGCTGGTCGTAATCGAGGGCGACGATGGTCGCCCCCGCCTCTGCCGCGCGCCGCGCGGTCGCGCCGCCAATGCCGCCGCGCGCGCAGCCGCATATCAATATGACCTTGCCTGAAAGGTCTATCGCCAATCCCATAAATGCCTCTCCACCATCCGGCTCTTGATCCGATGACCGGAGAGTAGAAGGAGCCGTGCGGGAGGCCAATGACAGCGCCGCCGCGCGGGTTGATCGATCGTCCACCGGGGAAGGCCGGAAGTTGGCGGAGCCGGGGTCCCGCTTCTTCCTTCCCCCGCATTTGATGAGGAAGCGGGACCCCGGATCAAGTCCGGGGTGACGAACAAGGTTTACACGTCATAGGGCATGCGCCCCGGCTCCCCCGCGCGCACGGCCACCGTCATCTCCCCGATCCCGTCCATCCGCGCATGCATGACGTCGCCCGGCACCACCGGTCCGACCATCATGGGAGGCGTGCCGGAGAAGATCACGTCGCCGGGATGGAGCGTCATGACGGAGGAGGCGAATTCGATGAGATG
>JASGGS010000317.1:0-3876 GCA_047602685.1 Sphingobium sp. | reverse complement strand
CCGGTCTGGTCCAGCATGCGGGCCGCGCGGGCAAGCCCGATTTCTGGGTCCACCCCCTCGCCGCCGCGACGCGCGGACTGGCGGGCAAGGACCTGGCGGAACTGGCCATGATGAAGGCGGCGGGCGCGCGCGGCGTCGCCACGGGCCGCGCCGCCATCGCCGATGCGGGCGTGATGCTGCGCGTGATGCGCTATGCCGCCGCGCTCGACCTCGTGATCGTCACCCATGCCGAGGACAGGGGGCTGACGGCGGGCACCATCGCGACCGAGGGGGAGACCGCGACGCGGCTGGGCCTGCCGAGCGCGCCGCCCTGCGCGGAGAGCATCGCCATCGCGCGCGACATCGCGCTGGCCCGCATATCCGGCGCGAAGGTGCATTTCCGCATCGTCTCCACGGCGGAGGGCTTTGCCCTGATCCGCGCGGCCAAGGCGGAGGGGCTGCCCGTCACCTGCGGCACCAGCCCGGCCTATCTGTTCCTGAACGATGCGGCGGTGAGCGACTTCCGCACCTTTGCCCGCCTGTCGCCGCCGCTCCGGTCGGAAGAGGACCGCAAGGCGGCCATCGCCGCCGTGGCGGACGGGACGGTCGACGTCATCACCTCCAGCCACGATCCGCGCGGGCCGGAGGACAAGCGCCTGCCCTTCGAGGATGCGGCGCCGGGCATGGCGGGCGCGGAGACGCTGCTCGCCCTGTCGCTCAATCTGGTTCGGGAGGGATATCTGGGCCTGCCCGCGCTGATGCGCCTCCTGACCGCCAATCCGGCGCGGCTGCTGGGCCTCGACGCGGGGCAACTGGCGGCGGGGACGCCGGCGGACCTCATCTTCATCGACAGCGAGACGCCCTGGCGGGTGGATTCGCGCAAGATGGCGGCTGCGGCGGGCAACACGCCCTTTGACGGCCTGCCCGTCCAGGGCCGCGTGCGCCGGGTGATGAAGGGCGGGGTTTTCTACTAGAGCGGGTTTTGCTTTGGTTGAAGCAAACCCCGCCGAGGGATTCTTTGTTTTCCGCGATTTCCGAGCCGTCAGGCGATGCCGCCTGACTTGAAATCGCTCCGGCTTCGGACATCATAAGTTCGGTCCGCTTCGTTCTTGAAGCTCAAGTCCCGGCCTTCGCCGGGGGGACGCCCGAGGGAATGATCGGCTGCCGACCATCCCCCTCCCCTTCAATGATCCGTGGCCGCCTCGTCCGCCAGGCGCCGCGCGGCGGCTTCATGGTCGGCGCGATAATAGCGGCTGGCGGCGAGGAACAGCAGCGCCGCCGGAAAGGCGAGCAGCAGCGACAGCAGGATCGCCACCCGCAACGAGCCTTCGCCATAGGCGGGCCGGAGCGCGTCGCTGAGCGCCCCCACCGCCGTCGGCCCCAGCCCCAGCCCGATCAGTTGCAGCAGCGTGTACATGACCGCCACCGTCGTCGCCCGCGCCCAGACCGGCGGCAGGCTGACCACCAGCGAGATGAGCGGGGAGGAGAAGAGGCCGCTCACCAATATCTGGATCGCGATGGCCGGGAAGAACAGCGAGACCGGCCCGGCAAAGGCGAGCAGGGAGAAAAGGCCGGACACGATCACGATCCCCGACCCCAGCCAGAGCGGCCAGCGCAGGTCGCGGCGGATCAGCCAGTCGGACAGCGGCCCGCCGAGCAGATGGCCGATCAGCGACCCTGCCCCCATGGCCGCGCCCAGCGACGCGCCGATGGTGACGGGGTTGAGGCCGTGGGTGCGCTGGAGGAAGGCGGGCATCCATCCGACCAGGCCCGAGGCCAGCAACCCCTGCAAGGTCGCGCCGCCGAACAGGAAGGGCAAGGTGCGGATGCGCGCCAAGATCCGCAATGTCTGCCCGATACCGGGCGGGGTAAAGCGGCGCGTGATGCCGTCCGCCGCGCCCTTCGTGATGTTGCGCACGGTCAGCAGCACCAGCGGCCCCAACAGGAGGCCGGGCACGCCCGCCGCCACCAGCGCCCAGCGCCAGCCATGATGCTGAAGCACCCAGCCGCCCATGCCGAGGCCCGCCGCCATGCCGAGCGGCGCGCCCATGAGGTAGAGCGACATGGCGGTCGCGCGCTGGCGCGGCGGGAACATGTCGCCGATCAGCGCCTGCGACGGCGCGGCCGCCCCCGCCTCCCCGAAGCCCACGCCCACGCGCGCGACGAAAAGCTGGACGAAATTCTGCGCGAGGCCGGTCAGCGCGGTCATCACGCTCCAGATCGTCACCGCCGCGCCGATCACATATTTGCGCGGCGCCCGGTCGGACAGGCGCGCCACGGGGATGCTGACGATGACATAGGTGAGCGCGAAGGCGATGCCGGTCAGCGCGCCGATCTGCTTGTCGGACAGGCCGAACTCATGGCGTATCGGCTCGACCAGGACGAAGAGTATCTGCCGGTCCACCGCCGCCACGGCCGCGATGAGGATGAGGAGCAGCAGGACATAGCCGCGATAGGGCAGGCCGGGCAGGCCCACTTCGTCCGTGACCCCGGCCTGTATTCCGTCCCGATCCGCCATGCCCGCTCTCCCTCCGCCTATCGATAGACGGATGCCGGGGGACATGGCCAGCCGCAAAAGAAAGCGGCGCCGGGACATCGCCCGTGCGGGCGGGCCATGGATCGGGAAAATGCCCCTCCCTGACGGGAGGGCGGGGTTCGGGGAAATGCCCCTCCCTGACGGGAGGGCGGGCCGGCTTTCCGACGATCCCTTACGCCACGCCGCGCACATAGGCGTCGACCGTGCCCGCGCAGCCGATCTTGTCGTCGCCTTCGAGGTCGGCGTAGCGCACCACATTGTCGCGGATCGTCGGCCCCTTGTGCCCGCAGGCGCAGGGCTTGAAGTCGATCGACACCTTGTCGCCGGAGATCACGCCGCCCCAGCGCCCGTCGAGCGACAGGTCGAAAAAGGCCGCGCGCCCTTCATATTCATTCTCAAGGTCGATGGGCAGCAGGTTGTCGCCGCTCTTGTCCAGGATCAGCGGCACCAGCCAGGGCGGCAGATGGTAGCGGCCGCCCTTCTGGCATTTGGGCATGCCGGACTGGAGTTCCTGCATGGAATAGTTCTGGAAATTGCGTTCGGGGCGGATGTTGAACGTCTCGAACACATATTCCTGATAATCGTCGGGCAGCTTGGCGCGCTTGAGGCCGCCGCCGACATAGATGCTGTTCTCCGGATTGAAGTCCTTGGCCGAATAGCCGCGATCCCGCACCGCCTTGGCGATCTGCCACAGGTTCATCCAGAGGCCGCCGACATGGATCTTGCGTGCCCGGTGCTTGACCAGCTCGTCCGCCGTCGCCTCCACCGCGTCCGCCAGCGCCTTTTCGCGCATCGCCGACGTCGCCTCGAAATCCGCGATGTCGGCGGGCTGGGCCGTGCCCTCCGCCATCATCTTGCGCAGCACCACCATCTTGGTCAGGCTGCCCACGGTCACGGGCGGGATGGGGAAGGTCCACGGCTCATAGGCCGGGTCCTGCAATCCCTCGCGCTGGCCGACGCTGGACCAGTGGTTGCGCGGCACGGAAGCGATGGCGCCGGTGCCGAACATGATGCGGTCCTGCTTCGGCTCGATCCCCGAACCCCAGCAATAGGCGGCCAGCGTCTCCTTCTTGACGCGGTGCATGTCCGCCAGAGAGGCGACGAGCATGGCCGACTTGCCGGTCGTGCCGCTGGAGCAGGAGACGAAGAAGCCCTCGTCCGCCAGCTTGTCCACCCAGTCGTCGACGTCCGCCGCGTCCTTCACCTTGTCCACGGGGACGCGCCAGGTGGATACGGTGTCGAGCCATTTGGACAGGCGATCCCAGCGCTCCTCACGCAGCCAGTTCTCCGGATAGCTCTTATAGGCGGTGTGCGGCAGCATCAGCCTGACCATATCCTCCGGGCTTCTGACCTCGGCGATG
>JASGGS010000316.1:0-3885 GCA_047602685.1 Sphingobium sp. | reverse complement strand
GCCATTCAGCGGCGCTCCCGGCGATAGACGCAGAACCCATGCACGACCTTGTGCCGCCCCTTTCATCGGGAGCCACGTCGCGCCCGAACTACCGAATACCGTTGCGAGTCATTCGCAAGGACCAATAGCGCCGGGAGCGGCCGGGAGCGGCCGGGAGCAATCCGGCCTCCTGCCCTCGTTCAGCAGGCCGGGCGAGCGCGACACGCCTGCACTATCATTGATTATTTAGGATATGGGTGTATATCGGTATCCATGATATTCGATTGGAACGATCATGGCTACGCGACCCAACACTGAACTCGCCGCCTTCGGCATCGAGGCCTTGGCCGGCCCCGCCAATGAAATCCGCGAGCGCCTCAAGGGCGCGGACGGTGATCAGATCGTCGCGCTCAAGCTGGAGCACGGCAGCAAGGGGGCCGCTCTCGCGCTGGCCGAGGCCGTGCGGCTCATAGCGCCGATGATCGTGCGCAAGCTCGCCGATCGGGAAAGCGCGACGCTCGAGAAGCTCGTCGACGCTCTGGTGCCGTCGGTTCCCCTGCCGGAGCATTTGCTGGCCGAGGCCCGGATGAACGCCGAGGCGCGCAAGGCGGTCCTCGAAAGCGCCGAGTGGCTGAACGCGGCCCAGCTATCCAAGGTTGCCGGGTTCAGCGGCCAGAACCCCAGCGCGCAGCCCAACAAGTGGAAGCGCGAGGGCAGGATCTTCACCATCCGCAGGAGTGGGAGCGACTATTATCCCGGTTATGCCCTCGATCCCGAAGCCGGCTACCGGCCGGTGAAGGGGCTCGCCCCCATACTGGCGGTATTCGGGGACGAGCTCGACGATTGGGACATCGCCATCTGGTTCGCGTCGGCGAACGGCTTCCTCGGCGGCGCCGCGCCCATGGACCTTCTGGCGAGCGATCCCGAGCGCGTCCTTGCCGCAGCGCAAGACGAGATGGCAGGCGTGCTCCATGGCTAGGGCGAAGGGACCGTCGACCACCAAGCCCCGCGCTCCGAAAGCCAGCTCGAAAACAGGACCCGCCACACCCTCCGCGCCGCCGGCACCGCCTGCCGTCAGTGCGGGCGGCGGCGCGGCGGCGCCTCGCTCGATTCCGTCACCACCTGCGGATCTCAACGTGCTGGTGAAACGCACGACTTGGGAAGCGGCGACCACCATTCACCGCATCCACCCGGACGGGTTCGGGGCAGCCGAATTCAACCCTGGCCCCGACGGCAATGCGCGGTTCAGTCCGATCGTCGATGCCAAGGGCAAGTCAATCGCGACCATCTATGGCGGCACCACATTCGAATGCGCGGCGATGGAGACGGTCTTCCACGATGTCCCGCATGAGCCCGGCCTCAAGACCGTCGCCAAGCGGAAGTTGAAGAAGCACCTCCATTCCCAGGTTGCCCCGGTGGCCGATCTGAAGCTCGCGGATCTCGGCGCCAGGCCCTTGCGCAAGCTCGGTATCAAGCGGGCCGATCTCATCGAGAGCGACAAGGACGTCTATCCCCAGACGCGAAAATGGGCCGAAGCGATCCATGCCCAATGCCCCGATGTCCAGGGATTGTGCTGGGTATCGCGCCAGGACGACACCACGCGCGCCGTCATCCTGTTCGAGGACCGACTGCCGGCCAGACCGTTGCGCAGCGTAGCCAAGTCCGTCGACATCGTGGCCGACACGACGACCTACGCGGCGCTCGTCGAACTGGCGGACGACATAGGGGTGAAGATCACCGGAAAATGAGCCGAGGCCGGGCATACATCGACCGATAATGGATCGCTGCTGCAGCGCGCCGGGCAGCAGGTCTAACCGCGCCAGGTCCGTTCGTTACGCCGAAGCCGCTCGTGCCAATTCCAGACCCGCGCGTCGGCCTAGAGTTTGAAACGGATCGCCAGATTGAAGCTGCGTGGACGCCCCCAGCGGCCGGTTGCTCGGCGAAACCGAACGTTGGCGCTCGATGACGCCTGTAGAGCGCGGTCTCTTCCAGCTCCGCCAGGACCGCCTCTGCATGCCGCTGGCGTTGTTCCAGGACGGGTTGAGCGCATTGCTCGCCCGTCCGGTGTTCACCCACGAACTCGCCGACCCGGACGCGCTCTGGAACGAGCACCTACGCCGGGTCCACACTCCAGTCGTTCTCGATATCCCTGAGAACGCTCCGGGCCGCCTTTCCAGTCAAGGGCAGTCCAGATGCCACCGAAGCAACAAGGGCGCGCTTCAGGATAGCCAGCCCGGACACCGATCGCTGGGAAAGCTTCGGCTGGTCCGTCCCGAGCGATACGGACCACGCATTCTGGAAGGCGGCCCGCGCTCGCGAGCAGCACCGCAAGCAGTTGGTCACGGCCGCTCTCGCCAAGCTGACCCCAGAGGAGCGCGAAGCTCTCAAAAGGGAAGGCCGCTAGATGTTCATAGAGATGATCGCGGTCTGCTCGCCACGGCCACGCCCGTCGGTCCAGAACGCGCACGCCAAGGGCCACCAATGGTGGCGACGCGATATCTACCACCTCCGCCGGATCGGCAGCTCGACCCGCACGCGCTGCGGCCGCGACTGCTCCGAATGGCTGGTGATCGGGCAACTCGAAGAGGTTGACGACAATTGCTGCCAGCGATGCCTCGCCGCCGAGGCTCCCGCCCCGTAGATCGACGCCGCCTCCGGCCCCACGAGGGGGTTTGACCGCCAGGGACCGAGATCACGGTGGAGAATGCACGCTAAAGATGATAAGCGTATAAGCGTAAAACAGCTTATGGAGTATCTGGCGATGGGCGATGCAACACGCTGGACCGTCAACGTGGCCCCGGAAACCGATATCGAGGTGCGGACCTATCTTGCGCAGCGCGGGATGAAGAAGGGCGACCTATCCCGGTTCATCGAAGAATCGGTCAAATGGCGGCTGCTCGACCTGACCGTTGCCGAAGCCAGGGCCGGGTTCGACGATCTGTCAATGGACGAGTTGGACGATCTGATCGGGGAAGCTGTCGCCGACGCACGCAAGCAGTAAGCCATGCGGATCGTTGTCGACACGAACGTCTTTGTCAGCGCCCTGCTGTCGAGCCGTTCACTGCCTGCGCAACTGGTCACATTGTGGCGACAGGGGCATTTCTGCCTCCTGACTTCGGTGGACCAGATCGAGGAGCTGCGCCGCGTCACCCGCTATCCGAAGATACGCGCCCGCCTATCGCCGACCCTGGCCGGCCGCCTGATCAACGAGTTGCGGGCGGTCGCCACAGTTCTTGAAGATCTGCCCGAGGTCACAGTTTGCCGCGATCCCTGGGACAATTTTCTGCTCGCCACGATCGAAGCAGGCTCGGCCAACATGCTCGTCACTGGCGACAAGGCGGACCTGCTGAGCCTGGAGCGACACGCAGGTGCGCGGATCGTCACCGTGCGCCGGTTTCTCGAACTGACGGGCAAGGCATCGCAGAACGAAAGCTGACGGCGACCGAGCCGCCTCGGCTCCAACCCCACTCCTTGCTAAGAACTATTCGCAATAATCGCGATGGATCGCTAAGGGGGCATCGCGGCAAACGGACGAGTGTGGGGCAACAGGTCGGCGCGGGGACATTGGAGAAAACGGACCGTCTTGAATCCTACCTGTCGCACAGGAGCGATCTCGTGACCTACGCGAGTGGCATCCTTGGCGACTCTTCGCGGGCCGAGGACGTGGTGCAGGAAGCGTGGTTGCGGCTCGACCAGGCCGAGCGCGCACATGCGCCAGCGCAGCGGTCCGAGGCTGCCGACCTCGTGCCGGCGCCACGCGACAGAAAACGAAATGCCGGACCTTCGCATATCTTCGAAGACGAAATGCGGCCTGTCTTTTCCTCCCCCTCGATCACGGGTCGCATCATAATTCCGGGTTCCGGCGTTTCATGCAGTGTCGCAGTCCCTCGACGATGATGAAGTGCG
>JASGGS010000315.1:0-3903 GCA_047602685.1 Sphingobium sp. | reverse complement strand
AGGCCATCACCATCGAGGCGCAGCCGCGCGAGGACGGCAGCCGCCGCACGACGCGCTACGACATCGACATGACCAAGTGCATCTATTGCGGTTTCTGCCAGGAAGCCTGCCCGGTGGACGCAATCGTCGAGGGGCCGAATTTCGAGTTCGCCACGGAAACCCGCGAGGAACTCATCTACGACAAGGCCAAGCTGCTGGCCAATGGCGACAAGTGGGAGAGGGCGATCGCGGCTAATCTTGCCGCCGATGCGCCCTATCGTTAAGGCGCCGCGGTGATGACTAATGGGGCGAACGCCAAGGGGATGACCGTTCAGTGATTCACGTCCTTGCCTTCTATCTGTTCGCGGCCCTCGTGGTCATGAGCGGTGCGCTGACGATCTTCGCGCGCAATCCGGTCCACAGCGTGCTGTGGCTCATCCTCGCCTTCTTCAACGCGGCGGGCCTGATGGTCCTGCTGGGGGCGGAATTCATCGCGATGCTGCTCGTCATCGTCTATGTGGGGGCGGTCGCCGTGCTGTTCCTGTTCGTGGTCATGATGCTGGACATCGACTTTGCGGAACTGCGCGCCGGGTTCGTGGAATATCTGCCCTTCGGCGTGCTGATCGGCCTGGTCCTGCTGGCCGAGATCGTCTTCGGCGCGGCGGCGTGGAAGGCCGGTCCGATCCAGATCGCCAACCGCGCGGCGCCGATCACCGCCGAGGCATCGAATATCGAGGCGATCGGCACGCTGCTCTACACGCGCTACATCTTCCTGTTCGAGGCGGCGGGCCTGGTCCTGCTCGTCGCGCTGGTCGGCGCGATCGTGCTAACGCACCGCACCCGCGGCGGCGTGCGCGGCCAGAATATCGACCGCCAGAACCGGCGCCGCCCGGAAGAGGCGATCCGCAATATCAATCAGCCCGTGGGGCAGGGGGTGGAGCTGTGATCGGCCTCGTCCATTATCTGGTGGTCAGCGCCACTTTGTTCATGCTCGGCGTGCTGGGCATCTTCATCAATCGCAAGAATGTGATCGTCATCCTGATGGCGGTCGAGTTGATCCTGCTCAGCGTGAACATCAACCTCGTCGCCTTCAGCGCCTATCTGGGCGATCTGGTGGGGCAGGTGTTCAGCATGTTCGTGCTGACCGTGGCGGCGGGCGAGGCGGCCATCGGCCTTGCCATTCTCGTGATCTATTTCCGCGCTCGCGGCACCATCGCCGTCGACGATGTCAACCGGATGAAGGGATAAGCGCGCGGTGTCGGCCATATATTTCATCGTTCTGCTGCCGCTGCTGGCGTCCGCCTTCGCGGGGCTCGGCAACCGGCTGATCGGCAATGTCGTCGCCAAGTCGGTGACGACGGGCGCGCTGTTCGTTTCCTGCGCGCTGAGCTGGGGCATCTTCCTCGGCTTCTGGCTGGGCGACAGCGAGGCCTATGTCGCGCCGCTGTTCACCTGGATCCAGTCGGGCACGTTCGACGCGGCCTGGGCGCTGCGCGTCGATACGCTGACGGCGACCATGCTGATCGTCATCACCAGCGTCTCCGCGCTCGTGCATCTCTATAGCTGGGGCTATATGGCGGAGGACCCGGACCAGCCGCGCTTCTTCAGCTATCTCTCGCTGTTCACCTTCGCGATGCTGATGCTGGTGACCGCGAACAACCTGCTCCAGATGTTCTTCGGCTGGGAAGGCGTCGGCCTCGCCTCCTATCTGCTGATCGGTTTCTGGTATTACAAGCCCAGCGCCAGCGCGGCGGCGATCAAGGCCTTCGTCGTCAACCGCGTCGGCGACCTTGGCTTCATGATGGGCATTTTCGGCGTCTATCTGGTGTTCGGCACCATCTCGATCCCGGAAATCCTGGATGCCGCGCCCTCCATGGCGGGTTCGACGATCGGCTTCCTGGGCGGCCGCTTCGACACGATGACGGTGATCTGCCTGCTGCTGTTCCTGGGCGCCATGGGCAAGTCGGCGCAGCTCGGCCTCCACACCTGGCTGCCGGACGCGATGGAAGGCCCGACGCCGGTGTCCGCGCTGATCCACGCCGCGACCATGGTCACGGCGGGCGTGTTCATGGTCTGCCGCCTGTCGCCGCTGTTCGAGACCAGCCAGACGGCCCTGTCGGTGGTGACCATCATCGGCGCCGCGACCTGCATCTTCGCCGCGACCATCGGCACGGTGCAGAACGACATCAAGCGCGTGATCGCCTATTCGACCTGCTCGCAGCTCGGCTACATGTTCTTCGCGGCGGGCGTCGGCGCCTATGGCGCGGCGATGTTCCACCTGCTGACCCACGCCTTCTTCAAGGCGCTGCTGTTCCTGTGCGCCGGATCGGTCATCCACGCCATGCACCATGAGCAGGACATGCGCTATTATGGCGGCCTGCGGAAATCGATCCCGCTCACCTATTGGGCGATGCTGATGGGCACGCTGGCCATCACCGGCGTCGGCATTCCCGGCACCTCGTTCGGCTTTGCGGGCTTCTTCTCCAAGGACGCGATCCTGGAAAGCGCCTATGCGGCGGGCGGGCATGGCACGGGCGCCTTCTTCGTGGGCGCGCTGGCGGCGCTGCTGACCAGCTTCTATAGCTGGCGTCTCGTCTTCCTGACATTCTACGGCAAGCCGCGCTGGGAGCAGAGCGAGCATATCCAGCATGCCGTCCATGGCGATCATCACGATCACCCGGCGGACGAGCATGCGGGCGAGGATACGGATGCGGATGTGCATGACCATGGTCATGCGCATGCACCGGCCCACGCACATGCCCATGCGCATGACGATCACGGCCATCATCATGGCGCGCATGGCGACGGCACGGCGGGCTATCATCCGCATGAAAGCCCGTTCCCGATGCTGGTGCCGCTCATCGTCCTGACGGTCGGCGCGATCTTCGGCGGCTTCGTCTTCCACCATGCCTTTGTCGGCGCGGAAGAGGGCGCGGAGTTCTGGCGCGGATCGCTGTTCTTCGACGGGCATCTGATGCATGCCGCGCATGAAGTGCCGACCTGGGTGAAGTGGACGCCGTTCGCCGTGATGCTGACCGGCCTCGTCCTCGCCTGGCTGAGCTATATCAGGCATACCGACTGGCCGGCCCGTTTCACGGCGCAGTGGAGCGTCCTCTACGACTTCCTGCTCAACAAATGGTATTTTGACGAGCTGTACACCCTTCTGTTCGTCAAGCCCGCCTTCATCCTCGGCCGCCTGTTCTGGAAGGGCGGCGACCAGGGCACCATCGACCGCTTCGGGCCCAATGGTCTCGCCGCGCTGATCGTGCAGGGCGGCAAGGTCACCCGTCGGCTCCAGTCCGGCTATCTCTATTCCTATGCCCTGGTGATGCTGATCGGCCTCGCCGCGGCGACAACCTGGGCCATTGCGCGCTAATGACCGGCTTCCCCATCCTCTCCCTGATGCTGGCCATTCCCATGGCCGGTGCCATCGCGTGCCTTTTCGCGAACGCCAATACGGCACGCTGGATCGCGCTCGCCGCGACCCTGGCCAATCTGGTGCTGGGCATCGTCCTGTGGGCCGGTTTCGATCAGTCGCCCGATGCCCCGCAATGGCAGTTTCAGGAATATGCGCCGATCTTCGGCCGGTTCGCCTGGGCACTGGGCATTGACGGCATCGCCCTGATGCTGATCGTCCTCACCGTCTTCCTGATGCCGATCTGCATCGGCGCGAGCTGGGAGGCCATCGAGAAGCGCGTCGGCGAGTATATGGCCGCTTTCCTGTTCATGGAAGTGCTGATGATCGGCGTGTTCGCCGCGCAGGACATCTTCCTCTTCTATGTGATGTTCGAGGCGGGGCTGATCCCCATGTACCTCATCATCGGCATTTGGGGCGGCGCGGACCGCATCTATGCCAGCTACAAATTCTTCCTCTACACGCTGCTCGGATCGGTGCTGATGCTGATCGCGATGCTGTGGATGGTG
>JASGGS010000314.1:0-3918 GCA_047602685.1 Sphingobium sp. | reverse complement strand
TGGTGGTCAGCGACCTGTCGCCGGACATGGTGGGGCAGGCGGCCAGGGGGGCGATGATCGCGGGCACCTTCCTGCCCATGGACGGGGAGGCGCCGCCGTTCGAGGGGGCATGGTTCGACCTCATCCTCTCCAGCCTGGCCTTCCAATGGTTCGGCGACCTGCCCGTTGCCATTGCCCGCCTGTGCGGCCTGCTGCGGCCGGGCGGAAGCCTCTTCTTCTCCACCATGGGGGCGGACAGTTTCAGGGAGTGGCGCGCCGCGCATGACCGGGCGGGGCAGAGGGCCGGGACGCCCACCTATCCCGCATTGCCGGATTTGCAGGCGATGCTCGCCGCCTGTCCGGACGCTTTCGCCTTCGAAGAGCATTGGACCTATGATTTCGGGGGGGCGAGGGGCTTTCTCGATCATCTCAAGGGCATTGGCGCGACCGTGCCGGAAGGCGGCCATGCCGCGCTGGGGCCGTCCGCCATGCGGAGCGTGATGCGGGCCTTTGACGAGGCGGGGAGCGGCGTGACCTATCATGTCCTGTTCGGCCGCGTGACGCAGGCCGCGCATTGATGGCGTTCATTCCCGCCATCCGCCGCGCCGTGCCGGAAGATGTTCGCGCGCTCGCCCTGCTCAAGCGGACCTGCTTTCACGAAACATTCGTGGAAGGTTACGGGATTCCCTACCCGCAAGAGGACAGGGTGAGGTTTGAGGCGCAAAGCTATGGCGAGGGTCCGGTCGCGGCGGAGCTGGCCGATCCCGCCCATGCGACCTGGGTCGTTGCGGGAGAGGGGGGCGACCTCGTGGCCTATGCCCATGCCGGTCCCTGCAAGCTGCCCCATGCGGATGTGCGGCCGGGGGAACTGGAACTCTATCAGCTCTATCTGCGCCAGGGTCTCAAGGGCGGCGGGCTGGGCCGTGCGCTGATGGAGCGGGCGCTGGGCTGGATGGAGGGGCGCGCGGCGGCAGCCGATGGCGGGCGCCAGTGGCTTGGCGTCTGGTCGGGCAATGACAGGGCGCAGCGTTTCTACGCCCGGTTCGGCTTCCGGCAGGTGGGCACCTATGATTTCGCCGTGGGGGACCACCGCGACCATGAATATATATTGCGGCGCGGCTGAGGAGCCCGGCTGAAGGCTTCAGCCCGCGGCGCGGATGAAGCGCCGGGCGATCGTGACCACATGCTCCACCGGCTCGGCATGGCCGCCCTCCACCCAGAGGCGGGTGATGCGGAACAGGGCGCCCAGCGCGCCCGCGCCGGTCAAGGGGTCGGCGGCATCGGGGGCGAGCAGGGCGGTCAGGTCCGCGCCCAGGTCCCGCGCGGCGGCGCGGACGCCCGCATCCTGCCGCTCGAAATCGGCGAGGAACAGCCGGGCGAGCGCGGCATGCTGCGCCAGGGCGGAGAAGAAGGCCGCCAGCACGTCCCCGCCCGCTTCCCTGGTCGCGCGCAGATCCTCGACCAGATGGCCGCAGACGCCCCGGAACAGGGCCAGGAGGAGCGCGTCATGGCTGGGGAAGCTTTCGTAGAAATAGCGCGTGGTCAGGCCCGCCTCGGCGCAGATGGCGGTGACGGACGCACCTTCCCGCCCGGCGCGCGCATAGAGGGACAGGGCGGCGCGCAACAGCTTCTCGCGCCGTTCCGCCATGCGGTCCTCCCGGCTGCGTCCGCCATAGCGTCTCTTCTCTTCGGCCATGCCGCCTCTTGACAGAGCGCCCGATGCTTGACAATCTGAAAATATAGATTGTCAATTTGGAGTCGAGCCATGGCGTCCCGCATGTCCGGCACGGCGGAGGACAAGGATTTCCCTACCCGCCGCGACTGGCCCACGGCCCTGGCCGCCATTCGGCGCCTGCTGGGCGATGCCAATGACACGGCGCAGGTCTTCCGCATCATGCGCGCGCTCAATGTCGGCACGGCCCGCGCCAATTATCTGCGCCTGATCGAGACGCGGGAGGGCGGTCGGATCGCCTATGAGCGGATCGAGCTGGCGGAGCGCTTCTCCGACCCCGATTATCTGCGCGCCTTTCCGGCGGGCAGCGTGGGCGCGGCCTATGCGGCTTTCCTGGCCCGGACCGGCTATTCGGCGCAGGGGCTGGCCGAGATCAGCCGGGAGGACGATCCGCTGCGCGATGCGGCCCATCCCTATGCCTGGTTCGGGCGCCGCATCCGCGATAGCCATGACATCTGGCATGTGCTCACCGGCTATCGCGCGGACGAACCGCTGGGAGAGGCATGCCTTGTCGGCTTCTCCTATGCGCAGACGCGCGGCCTTGGCTGGGCCTTCATCGGCCTCGCCTCGATGGCGAAGGCGTTGAGGCTGCCCAATGGGCGGTTCGGCGCGCGCGCCATATGGGAGGGCTTTCGCCGGGGCGGCAAGGCGCGATGGCTGCTGGGCGAGGATATGGACCGCCTTCTCGCGGAGCCGCTGGACGCGGCGCGCGCGCGGCTCCGGCTTGGCGAGCCGGTGCGCTATCTCGAAGCCGGGAGGATATTGGCGGCCTGACGGCCCCTCCCGCAAAGGCAGGGGAAAGGGTGGGCGTCAGACCTCGCCAGCCATCAGCTTCGGGAAGAAGCCCTCATGCGCGGCGCGCAGATCGTCCAGCGACACGGCATGGTCGCTTTCCTTCAGCTCGAAGATGATGCGGTTGGCGATGGTGCGGCCCAGACGTTCCACGGCAATCCCGTCCGCCTCCGCCTTCGCCAGCACCTCGACCATGGCGGCGTCGCGCACCGTCACGACATAGAGGCCCTGATCCTCCGCGAACAATCCTTCCGCCACGGTGCCGGGCAGGGGCGCGTCGACAATGGCGCCGATGCCGCTGGCCAGCGCCATTTCCGCCACCGCGACGGCGATGCCGCCGTCCGACACGTCATGGACGGCGGTCAGCGCGCCGCAGCGTATGGCGCCGCGGATGAAATCGCCGGTCTTCTTCTCGGCGTCCAGATCGACGCGCGGCGGCGGGCCGGCGTCCTTGCCCTCTATGCCATGCACCTCGCGCAGCCAGAGCGATTGGCCGATCTCGCCCCGGCGCTGGCCGACCAGCAGGATGATGTCGCCCGTGCCCTTGAAGCCGATGGTGGTCATGCGGTCGATATCGGGCAGCAGGCCGACACCGCCGATCGCGGGCGTGGGCAGGATCGCGCTGCCGCCGCCGGTCGCCTTGGATTCATTGTAGAGCGAGACATTGCCGGACACGATGGGATAGTCGAGCGCGATGCACGCCTCGCTCATGCCCTGCAAGGCGCCGACAAGCTGGCCCATGATCTCCGGCCGCTGCGGATTGGCGAAGTTGAGGCAGTTGGTGACGGCCAGCGGCTGTCCGCCCACGGCGGTGATGTTGCGCCATGTCTCGGCCACCGCCTGCTTGCCGCCCTCGACGGGATCGGCATAGACATAGCGCGGCGTGCAGTCGGTACTGATCGCCAGCCCCTTTTGTGTGCCATGGACCCGCACGACCGCCGCGTCGCCGCCGGGGCGCTGCGCGGTGTCGGCGCCGACCATATGGTCGTACTGCTCCCATATCCAGCGGCGCGACGCGATGTCGGGCGAGCCGATGAGCGTCAGGAGGTCGGCGGCGGGATCGGTCGATACCGGCACGTTCGACAGCGGCGCATTGGCCGGGGTCGGCACATGCGGGCGGTCATATTCCGGCGCATCGTCGGCCAGCGGGGCGAGGGGTATGTCGCAGACCACTTCATCCCTGTGGACCAGGACCATGCGGCCCGTGTCCGTGACCTCCCCGATGACCGCGAAATCCAGCTCCCACTTGCGGAAGATCGCCTCGGCAAAGGCCTCGCGGCCCGGCTTCAGCACCATGAGCATGCGTTCCTGCGATTCGGACAGCATCATTTCATAGGCGGTCATGCCGGTCTCGCGCTGCGGCACCTTGTCCATGTCCAGCCGGATGCCGACGCCGCCCTTGGACGCCATCTCGA
>JASGGS010000313.1:0-3920 GCA_047602685.1 Sphingobium sp. | reverse complement strand
ACCAGATTGGGGTCGGGATGATGATGGCCGAAATCGGGCAGGGGGGTGCCGTTCACCACCGTCCCCGCGGGCGCGCCCAGCAATTCCTCGAAGATGCGATGGGCATAGGGACCGGTCACCGCGCTCATCGCGTCGAAGGAGAGGGCGAAGCCCCCCGCGAACAGGGCGCGGATCGCGGGGAAATCGAACAGCTCCTCCATCAGGGCCGCATAGTCCGCGACGGAATCGATGACCTCCACCGTCATGCCCGCGACGGAGGTGCCCCCGATGCTGTCCAGGTCGATATCGGACGCGTCGACGATGCGATATTCGGCGATCTCCTTCGTCCGGGCGAAGACGGCATCCGTCACGCCCTCCGGCGCGGGGCCGCCATTGCCGATATTATATTTGATGCCGAAATCCTCGTCCGGACCGCCGGGATTATGGCTGGCCGACAGGACGAAGCCGCCAAAGGCGCCATATTTGCGGATCACGTTGGAGGCCGCGGGCGTGGACAATATGCCGCCCCGGCCGACCAGCACCCGCCCGAAACCATTGGCGGCCGCCATGCGGACGATGACCTGGACGGCCTCCCGGTTGAGGAAACGGCCGTCGCCGCCGATCACCAGTGTCTTGCCCGCATAGCCTTCCAGGCTGTCGAAGACGGACTGGACGAAATTCTCGATATAGTGGGGCTGCTGGAAGACCTTCACCTTCTTGCGCAGGCCGGACGTGCCGGGCTTCTGGTCCGGGAAGGGCGTGGTCTTCACGATCTGGGTCACGGTTTTCTCCGATATTCTCTGTTCGGCCGCGGAGTGTTGATGCTGCATTGCAGCACCGTCAATAAGGAAGCGCCCGCCTGGCCCCATTTTTCGCCGTTCGCCGCAAATATTGCCACGGGATGAGGCGCGGCAGGATCAGCCCTGTCGTGCCGGGGCAGCATCGTCAGGGCGAGGAGCGGATGCGCGAGCGCTTTCTCCATGCGCTTCGCGGCGGACCGCCTATGCAGCGAATGGGAGGCCTTGCCGGAGCCTCGGCTGCTGGTCAGGCGGGCCGGGGCCGGGCCTGCAAGCCCGCTATGCCCATCATGCCGCGCGCGACGTCGCCGCCCAGCATGTCGTGCGGGAAGCCGAGCGGGATGGCGCTCACTTCATCCAGCCGCCTGATCTGATCCTCGCTGAAATCGATCTCCAGAGCGGCGAGATTATCCTCGAACTGCGCCAGCGTGCGGGCGCCCAGTATCGGGGAGGTGACGGCGGGGTTGAGCAAGGTCCAGGCAAGGGCGACCTGTGCGACGGGACGTCCGATCTCTGCCGCAACATCTTGAATAGCATCGACAATATCGAGATTCTTATCGCTCAGGCGGCCCGTGGCGAGGTTGATCGACTTGCGGGAGAGGCTGTTGGCGCCGACATCCGCCGATGCTGAGCCGTCGAGGTCGGAGCGCTTATACTTGCCGGACAGAACGCCGCCCGCGAGCGGCGACCAGGGCAGGACGCCCATGCCCATTTCCCGCGCCATCGGCATCAGGTCGCGCTCCACCGTGCGCTCGGTGAGATTATAGGGGATCTGGAGCGCGACGAAGGGTGTCCAGCCGCGCAGGTCGGCAATGGCCTGCATGCGGCTGGCCTGCCAGGCGGGAATGTCGGACAGGCCCGCATAGACGATCTTGCCCGCGCGAACGAGGTCGTCAAAGGCGCGCAGCACCTCCTCCACCGGCGTCGTCCCGTCCCACATGTGGAGATAGAGGAGGTCGATATGGTCGGTGTCCAGCCGCTTCAGGCTGGCCTCCACCGCCTGCACCATGTTCTTGCGCTGGTTGCCGCTGGCATTGGGGTCGCCCGCCGCCATGTTGAGCGTATATTTGGTGGCGAGGACGATGCGGTCCCGCCTGCCCTTGAGGAGAGGGGCGAGCACCCGTTCGGAACCGAACTGCTGGCCGTAGTAATTGGCGGTGTCGATGAAATTCCCGCCCGCATCGACATAGCGGCCGACCATCTCCGCCGCCTCCGCATCCTCCGTGCCCCAGCCCGTGGTCACGCCGAAGGTCATGGTGCCGAGCGAAAGGGGCGATACGCGCAGGCCCGATCGGCCCAGGAGGCGATAGCTGTCGAGCGTGGTGGCCATGGGTCTTCTCTCCTCTCAATATATCCGGCCTGTCCGACGGACGGGTCCGGCGGACGATCAGCGGCCGGTGAAGCGGGGCGGCCGCTTTTCGGAAAAGGCGGTGGCGGCTTCCCGGAAATCGCCGCTCATCAGGGCGGCGACCTGCACATGGTTCTCCAGTTCGATCGCGCTGTCGAGACCCGGCGCCTCCAAATTGGTCCACATGATCTGCTTCGTATGCTTGATCGAATAGGGCGCGTTCGCGGCAATGGCCCGCGCGGTCTCCAGCGCGCGGTCGAGCAGCGCCTCGGGCGCGGCGACATCGCTTGCCAGCCCGAGGCGCAGCGCTTCCTCGGCGGCGACGGGGCGGCCCGTCAGCATGATCTCGAAGGCGCGGCCCGCGCCGATCAGGCGGGGGAGGTGATAGCTGATGCCGCATTCCCCGGCGCTGAGCCCCACTTTGACCGCGCCGACCAGGAAGCGGGCGTCGGCCGCCGCGATGCGGATGTCGGCGGCCAGCGCCAGGCCGAAGCCCGCGCCCACGCAGGCGCCCTGCACGGCGGCGATCACGGGCTGGCGCAGGCCGTGAAGCCGCTTCATCAGCCCCGCGAACACCTCCTGCAACGCCATCCAGTCCACGACCCCCTCCGGCGCCCCCGGGCCGGACAATGCCGCCTTGAGGTCCAGCCCCGCGCAGAAGCCCGCGCCCTCCGCCGCCAATATGACCACGCGGCACCCGGCATCGGCCTCCACATCGTCCAGGAGCGCGGTCAGGCGGCGCGCCATGTCCGTCGTCAAAGCGTTGCGGGCGTCGGGCCGGTTGAGGCGGATCAGGGTTATTGCATCGCTCTGGCGATCAAGCAGAAGGTCATCCGCCACGACCATGGCTCCTTTTGACAAAAGCGCCGTTCGCGGGCATCGCAGGACCATCGGCAAACGGCTGTTTCCCTAGGCTTTGGCCATGGCGGCGACGTCTCGCAAGCATCTTGTCCACCGGTCCTTGCTTGCGTCGGCACCCCATGCTGCTCTGCCCGGCAAAGGAGCGGCCGGCTTGCCATGGATGGAAAGGCTGCCCATTTCGCCCGGACAGGAGTATGATGGGTCGTCCAACGCACCGCAGCTTCCCGGTGTCCACTCCGAAAGGGTGAGGGAAAAGGCGGAGGCGAAAACAAGAGCAGAGAGTTTTTGGAGGTAGCTATGGCGGATGCAGACAATCAAGAAATGGCGCAGAACGCGCGGAAATACTGGTCGGCCGAGGGCTATCTCCCCGGCGGCGTGATCCGCGAGGTCGATTATGCGTCCCAGTCCGGCGGCCTCGATCCGTCGCTGGAAGGCATCAAGATCGTCGATACCGACACCCATATCACCGAGGCGCCCGACCTCTTCACCTCGCGCGCGCCCGCCGCGCTGAAGGACAAGGTGCCGCATGTGAAGCGCGTCAACGGCACGGACCGCTGGTTCGTGGGCGACCGCGATTTCGGCACGCTGGGCGGCAATGTGATCCGCAAGGACAATAACAAGCTGCTCGGCCGCCTCGCCTTCCCGACGCTGGAGGAAGCGCATCCGGGCGGCCACATCCTGTCCGAACGCCTGCGCGCCATGGACGACATGGGCGTCTATGCGCAGGTCTGCTTCCAGAATTCGGGCGTGACCCAGGCCGGTTCGCTGATGTCGCTGGGCGATCCCGAGCTCGCGCTGACGGTCATCCAGATCTACAATGACGCATCGGTCGAATATCAGAAGGAATCCGGCAACCGCGTCTTCAACATGGCGCATCTGCCCTTCTGGGACCAGGCCGCGCTCGAAAAGGAAGCGCGCCGCTGCATCGACATGGG
>JASGGS010000312.1:0-3986 GCA_047602685.1 Sphingobium sp. | reverse complement strand
GGCGGCCGACGCGGCGACGGCTGTCCCGCCGAATGCCGGTCCCTGAACGGGCGCGGGCTGCGGCGACGGGGGGACGGCCATGGCAGTCTGGACAGGGGGCTGAGCCAGGGGCTGGGCGGGCGCGACAGGTACAGGCGCGGCAGGCACGGGTGCGGCCGGAACCGGCTGGACCGTCCGCGCGGGAGCCGCCGGTTGCGGGATCGGCTGCACCGTCTCGACCGGCGCGGCGGGCCGGGGAACGGATTGGACCGTCTGGACGGGCTGGTTCGCCGCTCCGCTGCGCGCGGCGGTCGTCGCATAGCTGGGCACGGGGCCGGTGCGGATGCGGGTCGGCGCCTCCGCCGTCCGGACCGGCTGAGAGGCGGGAGCGGATGGGGCAGCCGGGCCGGTCGGCGCGGGCTGGACGGGCTGGGCGGCCGGAACGCGCCGTTCCGCCTGCCGCCGTTCGGCCGCCGTCCAGCCGTCCGGATCGTCATCGCCCATATCCCGACCGCGCGCGGCCGTGGCGGCGGGCGCGGACTGGACAGAGGGCTGGGCCGGTATGGGCTGCACCATGGCAGGCGGCGCGTCGCCGCGCGGCATGGCGGCGAGGAGGCTGCTATCCTCCGCCGGGGCGGCGGGCTGGACGGGAGCCGCGCCCTTGCGCCGGTCGCGCGAACTGCCCCCGGAACTGGCGCCGGGACGGCGGGCTGCGCTGTCCGCGCGGGTCGCCGCCTGCGCGGCCGCCGGGGGCGTCGTCACCGTGGCGAGGCGCAGGCCATCGGCCGGGAACTGGCCATAGCGCGCCGCCGCCGCCTTCTGCGCCGGGTTGAGCGCGCCCATGCGGATCAGATAGGGGTCCAGCGCGTCGGACAGGTTGCGCGGCATGATGGTCTGCGCGATCCGGCGCGCCTCCGCCGTGCGCCCGTTCATGGCGAGGATCATCGTGCGGTCGCGCCATGCCGCGCGATCGCTCTTGAACAGAAGCGGGCGAAGCTGCGCCTCCGCCAGATCGACGCGCCCGGAAATGCCGAGCGACACGGCATAGGCGCGGATCAGCTCCGCATTGCCGGGATCGGCGCGCAGGGCGACGGCATAGTCCTGCTGCGCCTTGTCCTGCTGCCCGGTCAGGTCATAGGCGAGCGCCCGTTCCGCCAGATATTTGTCCGCGCGCACGCCCAGCGCGTCCGCATCGTCAAAATAGGCGGCGGCCTCTCGCGGCTGCTTGAGGGACAGGGAGACGAGGGCGAGGCCCAGCTTGGCGCGCCCTTCCCGCGAATTGACCATATTGGCGCGCGTGAAGAAGCCATTGGCCGCCTGCGCGTCGCCCAGCTCATAGGAGGCCATGCCAGCGCCGATCAACGCCTCCATATCCGTGGGCTGGCGCGAGAGGCGGTTGAGATTCTGGTTGAGGCGCTCCACCGCCTGCGAGGAGGGCGTGGGCTGGACGATGGCGCCATTCTGCGCGGCGGCGGGAATGGCGAGGGCCAGGATCGAGACGGCGACCGACAGCCCCAGTACAGCTTTCACTCTGAAATTCCTCATAGTCTCGGCACGATGATCCTGTCGGGCGGGCGTGGCGGCGGCGGATTTCCCCGCCATAGCATGCGCCCCCCGGTCCCGCCATGCCGGAGAGCGAACCGGCAGGATATAGTGTTACATGACGCCCGTCCATGGGCGGGGCGGCATGGCGATCCGGCCATGAGGCAGGCCGTGACACGCCATGGGGCGTCGGGACGGTGGGACTGCGGTTTCCCGTCGGGCGCCGGCTGAAGGGGTTTTGCCGCTGTCCGCGATTCCCGCCGTCAGGCGGGCCCGCCCGGCATGGAACCGCTCCGGACGGAAAGGCTGTCCAGATACGCCTCGATCCGCGCTACCGCCGCCGCGACGTCCAGTTCCGCGGTATCGATGCGCAGCCCCGCGCCCGTCCACGGCGCATAGACGCGGCCTTGCACGGCGGACCAGGACGGCAGGGTGAAGCCCGCTATGTCCGCGACCCGCCCTTCCACGCGGCGCCTGTGTTCCTGCTCGTCGGAGCAGACGATCTCGACCTCGGCAAAGGCGCTGCCAGTCTCCCGCGCGACACGGCGCCAGCCCTCGCGGCTTTCCGGCACCGGATTGACGCTATCCGCGACGACATCGATGCCGAGTTTCAGATTGGACGAGGCCACCGCATGGCCCGCGACATAGCCCGCCACGCCTATGTCATTCCCGCCGAGGCGCGAAAGGGCATGCTCGATCTCGTCGATGCGGACATAGGCGCGCGGCCCCCTGACGGCCAGCGCCTTGCCGATGCCGGTCTTGCCGGTGCCCGGCAGTCCGCCGAATATGATGAGCATGGCCATGTCGGCTTCCGGTCAGGGAGCGGTGCCGGGGGCCTGGCGCCGCGCCGTTTCGCCCTCCACGGCGATGCGGGCGAGCCGGGGATAGGCGGATAGCGCGAGATTGGGCAGGCCGGCCAGTTCGGCGGGGCTGAACCAGCGGAGCGCGTCATGCTCGTCACAGGCATTCCATGGCGTGCCCGTCCAGTCGTAGACGGCGAAGATATGATGCCGGGCGGGGAGGCCGTTTCCGGAAAGAGGAGCCTCGACCGTGCCCAGCAGCACATGGGAGGTCGCGCCGATCCCGATCTCCTCGCCCAATTCGCGCACAAGGGCGTCCTCCACGCCCTCCCCGGCTTCCAGCCGCCCGCCTATCGCGTCCCAGCATAGAGGATAGGCCTGTTTCCATGCCGCCCGCAGGCCGAGGAGCAACCGGCCGTCGCATATGAGGAAGCCTGCGGCGGTGACCAGCGGGGTCTGGGGCGGGGTTTGGGGCATGGTCTTTCCCTGTCTCTGGAGGACCCGCTTGTATGGGACAGCCGGTCCGCCCGCTATTGAGAGGGCCTCATGTCGAATTGAGCGGCGCGCATCGGCCGTTCCGGGCCGCGGCGGGCGCTACGACGCCCAAGGAAAAACCGGCCGCGCGCAGGGCGCGGCCGGTCTGCCTGGCATCGAGCGGACGGATGGCCCGTCCGGCCCGGATTACTGGTTGTTCTGGCGGTTGAGGAAGCGGGGCACGTCGAAATCGCCCTTGCTTTCCTCCTCCTGCTCGCCTTCGCGTGCGCCACCGCGCGCGAGCAGCGACATGCGTTCGAACAGCGTGCCGCCGGAGCCACCGGAGCGCCCCGCGGGCTGCGCCGGGGCGGCCTTCGGCGCGGCGGCGCGGGGAGCCGGAGCCTTGGGCGGTTCCGGTTCCAGCCGCTGCGCGATGGCGCCGAGGTCGAGCGCGTCGAGATCATTGTCGCCCTCATCGTCCAGGAACAGCGGCTCCTTCTTCCGGGGCGCGGGCGCCGCCGGGGGCGGTGTCTCGTCGCGGATGAAGGACTGGGCGGCCAGCGGCGGCAATTCCTCCTCCTGGGCCGGGACGGCAGCGGGTTCGTCCGCAGTGCCCGCGAGATGGCCCTCCTCCGCTTCCGCCGCCACGGCCGGCTGCGTGCCGAAAGGCTGCTGGTCGAGCGCGGGCGTGGCAGGCTCCGGCGCGGAGACCGGCGGCGCGCCGGCGGGCGACACGCCGCGCAGGCCGCCGCCCATCTGCTTGAAGTCATAGGGCTTGCTGGCCGCCGTCGCCGCCACGGCAGACGCGTCGGCATCGATGCCGGTCGCGACCACGGACACGCGGATCTTGCCGTTCAGATTCTCGTTGAAGGCCGAACCCCAGATGATGTTCGCGTCGGGATCGACCAGCTCGCGGATATGGTTCGCGGCCTCGTCCACTTCCATCAGGCGCATGTCCTCGCCGCCGACGATGGAGACGATCACGCCCTTGGCGCCGCGCATCGACACGCCGTCGAGCAGCGGGTTGGCGATCGCCTTCTCCGCCGCCGCGAGCGCGCGGCCGTCGCCCTCCGCCTCGCCGGTGCCCATCATCGCCTTGCCCATCTCCTCCATCACGGAGCGCACGTCCGCGAAGTCGAGGTTGATGAGGCCCGGCATGATCATCAGGTCGGTGATGCCGCGCACGCCCTG
>JASGGS010000311.1:0-3989 GCA_047602685.1 Sphingobium sp. | reverse complement strand
GCATCCGGGGCGGCGCGGCGAATGACGCGATGGTGAGCTGGATCGACATCACCCCGACCCTGCTCGACTGGACGGGGGTGGCAGGGCCTGCCTATCCGCTGCCGGGCCGCTCGCTATTGCCTCTGCTCGGCCGCACGGGCGCAACAGGGTGGGACCGCATTTACGCGAGCCATGAGTTTCACGAGATCAATCAATATTATCCCATGCGTGCGGTGCGTACGCGCACCCATAGCTATATCTGCAATCTCGCCTGGCAATTGCCCTATCCCATTGCGGGAGACGTGGCGCAGTCCGAAAGCTGGAAGGCGATTTCGGCCGATCCCAATGTTGCTGTGGGCGGGCGGACGCAAGCTGCCTATCGACATCGCCCGGCGGAAGAGTTTTACGATCTGCGCAATGATCCTGATGAGTTGGTCAACCTCGTGGAAACGGGCGAGCAGCACACAGTCCTCGAAGAACTGCGAGGCTCGTTGAACGCGCTGCTTACCGCTACCCGCGACCCCTGGCTCGAAGGACAAACCTCACCTCACCAACCCGCTGGCGCAGCGGAAAGCCATATTTGAGGCTGAATATTGCATACCCACGCCATTCCTCAGAGAGGTGGATTCTGTCTGATGTGACAACGTTGGAGGCTCCTCACCAGCGTAGCTCCCGCACGATAACATGGTCGTTGCAGGTCATATCGATGTCCCACGCCATCAAAACTGGGGCGGGGTGATGAGCACTACGTTACGTGGGGCACCAGGATAGATACCGCCTACGGTGCCAACGCCGCCGTTCACGAATGGCGCTTGTGAAGATGTTGTTGAGCTTGAAACCGCAGTGATTCGCTACTCTCACCCCATCTTCAAAATGGCCTTCCGCTGGCTGCGCCTCCGGCCGGGCTCCACCGCACCCAGCGGAAGGCGGCTCTGGCGTGGCAATGCAACGCTTGACCGAATTCGGTTGCTGCTACGCGGCGGGAGAAGGCTATCCGAAAAGAGGTACGCGCATTCGGTTACCTCGCGCACTGCCGCCGGATTTAGGGGAGGTCTGCATGTGGTATTTTCGCGCCGGGATCGCATTCGCAGTCCTTATCGCGATCCCGCTCCCAGCGTCTGCGCAGTTCGAGCCCGGCGCGACCACGGGGCTTGCCGAAGGATACCGCATGGACATGTTGCAGACGCTGGTACGCGACAATACGGTCCCCAAGCCCAGATCGCGGCAATCGCCACCGCCTCCTCGCTCAGAGAGGAGGTCTCCCCCGAGCCGCCCCACATCCGTAGGTATCCCGGTAAGTTACACCGCGGCGGTTAGCGACCGGCTCAAGCAGGACATTCTTCGGGAAAGCGCGGGAGATCCGCGCGCGGACGCCCTCATGCGGCCGCTCATATCCTCGGGCAGGATGATGACCGAGTATCGCAAGCTCATGGACTATCTGTCGCTCTCGCCGGGAGACCTTGCCGATGTGATGACCGCCTATTTGCTGGTTTCGATCGAAACCGTGCGGGGCGAAACGCCAAACGCCGAAGAACGTCGGGCGGTAAGAGGGGAAGTCGCCGCCAAGCTCACTGAATCGTCTGAGCTTCGCAGGCTGGGGGCTTCGGACAAGCAAATCCTGGCTGAGCGATATGCCTATTCCACTCTCGCCACAGCGGTCACGTTCCAGTTGTTCAAGAGGGGCGACGAGGCCGTGCGCCTGGCCGGGTTCCGCAGTCGTGTCAGGGATAACGTGCTCAAGGCGACCGGCATCGATCCAGGTCGGGTCGCGTTTACCGAGATGGGCTTGTCTCGCAGGAGATAGGTCGGGTCGGCCGGTGCTGGAATGGCGCGGCAGGCGTGGCGGGTGCGGCTGCGCCAATGGCGCGCCTCCTTGGCGCCAGATGATTTGCGAACGACTCGCAGTAAATTTCGCGCTGTGCTACCGAAATGAAATGGCTGACGATGTCCCCATGATCCCGAGGGGCTGAGGTCAGAGCCCGAAGGAGATCATCATCGCTGAACCGGCAAGCAACACGCTCAAGCGCTTCACCAGCCTTGCGGTCGCGCTCGACATGCTGGTGTCGGAGCGGCTGACGCTGACAAGCCCGGCCCATTGGGAAGATCGCAACGACCTTGCTTTCCTAGAAGCCTATCGGGCGAAGCGCGGCGTTCACCACGTCTTCGCGATGTGCTTCACGCAATCGCCCGAAACCTTCCATCACTGGGGCGTGTTCGCCAAGGGCATGGAAGGCGTCCGGGTCGATCTCGATAAGCGCGCCCTGCTGGCGAGCCTGAAGGACAAGCCTTGCTTCGTCTGGGATGACGTGCGGTACAAGACGCTCGATCAGCTCGACGCTATCAAAGCGATCAGGGTTGGCGACCTGCCGTTCCTGAAGCGCTATGCATTCCGGGACGAAAGGGAGTTTCGCCTGCTCTGCGAAAGCGACGAGCCCATGGCCGAGCGGCATGATGTCCCAATCGACCGCGGGTGGATCAAGTGCATCAGCGCCAGCCCGTGGATGCCCGAAAACCTGTTCCAGAGCATCAAATCCGCGATCAAGGCGCTACCCGGCTGCGACAAGGTTCGGTTTCAGCGAACGACGCTGCGGGAGAATGACCGCTGGAAGACAGCCGTCGAGCGGATCGTCGATGAGAGCATCGTGCCGGATGCAGGTCAGCCCGATCCGGTTAGCCCGGTGGCAAAAGGCAGCGGCCGGACAGGCAAGTGGCGGCCACGCTCTGGGAAGCCCGGCCGCTGAGCGCGCTGCCGGAGAAGCGTCATGCCGTCGTCCGCCCCTCATCGCCGTGCATCTCCCCAGCGTCCCTCGGCGGTGCGGCCGCGCGAGCGGGATTCCGCCACGACGATAGTCGGGGCCGATGTCAAGCGCTGCATCTACTGCCAGGGCACCGCAATCATTCGGCAGGGCTTCCGCTATAAGAAGCACGAGACGGTCCAGCTCTGGTATTGTCATGTCTGTCTCCGCACTTTCACACCGAAAATCGCCAAGGGGAAAACCTATCCCCTCAAGGTGATCCTGGAATCGCTGGTTTCCTACTACCAGGGCCATACCCGTGCCGAGGTCGCGCGCCAGATCAGGAGCCGCTTCGGTCTTTCATTGCCGGAGCGTACCCTGTCGGGCTGGCTGGCAGAGTATCGGGAGTTGACCACCTACGGACGCCTGCGCGATCCGCTCGCCGCCCATTTTCCTCCACGGCGGGTAATTCATTGGATGCGCCTGCATCATCAGCAGGTCTATCGCTACGGCGTTCACCGCGGAAAGCTTGCCGCCATTCTCGGAGGCGAGGAGCACGGCCGCTTCGCTGCGGTCGGACAGTATCTCGCGGAAATGGCGAGCGCTTGCCCCCATCATCTTTTCCGGGCCGACAGCCGGGCATCGCAGGACAAGGCAGTGTTCGACCTCGACGGGGTCGAGATCAGGGCGACCTACAACCATGCGTGCCGTATAGCCGGCCTCGTCGTGCAATCGGTCGTCCATCACAAGCGACGGCACGACGAACTGCAACGCTTCATGCTGGCGACCGATTCTGTGACGGTCGCGGTCGAGGTGCCGATCGTGCTCACACCGGAGGACCTGGGCTGGTTCAAGGCGGTTTTTGGCTACCGCATACCGCTTGAACCCGATGTACTGCTCACAGGGCATATCGACGTCCTTCAGGTCCGCAACGGCGCGGTCCATGTGCTCGACTACAAGCCGGGGGCCAATTCGGAAAAGCCGATCACGCAGTTGATGGTTTATACGCTCGCCCTGTCGCGGCGGATGGGTATCGACCTCTTCCATTTCGTCTGCGGCTGGTTCGACGAGCATAATTATTTCGAGTTCTATCCCCGGCATGTCGTGCGCCGTCGTCGGGTTGGACTGGGAGGCTGATACGAAGTTGCCCGGCCATCGAATCCTGCATGGCTACGGCCGACGAATCTTGCATGGTGACAGGGGATAGCGGGAGCCGACGAATTCGGCATCGGTGGCGCGATCATGCCAATAATCCATTTTAATGTCAATGGCATG
>JASGGS010000032.1:0-28274 GCA_047602685.1 Sphingobium sp. | reverse complement strand
GCGCCCATGCCGAGCCGCCCGCCAGCGGCCGCGCGGCACTGGCCGCGCTGGCCGCCCGCGATCCCGCGCTGGCGGCGTTGTTCGACGGCTCGGCCCATGGCCCGGCGCCTCTTGCCGAGGGGGAAGCGGATGCCGCACCGGTGGGCGCCGATCCCATTCCCGGCTGGATGGTGCCGCTGATCGGTGAACTGGTGGATGGGGAGGAGCGGGCGGCCCTGCTCCAGCGCGCGCCGCTGCATGTCCGCGCCAATGGACTGCGCATCGCGCGCGAGGATCTGCTGGCGCGTCTGCCCGGCGCGGCGCCGCTCCTCAATACGCCCCATGGCCTTGCCCTGCCGGAGGGGACGGCGCTTGAGGGTTCGGCCGAATGGCAGGCGGGCGTGCTGGAAGTGCAGGATGCGGGCAGCCAGATCATCGCCGCCGCCTGCGGCGCGAAGCCGGGGCAGACGGTGCTGGACCTGTGCGCGGGCGCGGGCGGCAAGACATTGGCGCTGGCGGCCGACATGGGCGGGCAGGGCAGGCTGGTCGCGGCGGATGTGAATCGCGACCGGCTCGCCCGGCTGGCCCCGCGCGCGGCGCGGGCGGGCGCGCATTTCATCGAGACGCTGCTCCTCGACGGCAATCGGGAGGAGGAGGCGCTGGCGCCCCTAACGGAAGCCTGCGACGTGGTGCTGGTCGACGCGCCCTGCACCGGCATGGGCACATGGCGGCGGAACCCGGAGTCGCGCTGGCGTTTGTCGCCGGACGCGATCGCCCGCGCCTGCGCTCTCCAGGCGCGGGTCCTGAATCTGGCCGCGCCGCTGGTCATGCCGGGCGGGCTGCTCGTCTATGCCGTCTGCTCGCTCCTCGATTCGGAGGGGCGGGAGCGGGCCGATGCGTTTCTGCGGGACTTGCCGGGCTGGAAAGCCGAAAAAAGCGATTGGGGCGGCCGGGAATGGGGCAATGGAGTGTTGCTCACCGCAAAACATGATGCTAGCGACGGCTTTTTCTTCGCAAGGCTACGCAAACCGTGCTAATACGGTCGGATGAGGGGCAATTGCCTCAACGCGAGTCCGTACTGGAGGTGCTGATGCGGTTTACGCCCGCTGCTGTGTCACTTGCTATTCTCCTTGCCGTTTCATCCAGCATTAGCCACGGGCAAAAACCGTCCTCGCTAGATTCCCGGTCCATCCAGTGGTCCGAGAAGGGTGTTGCCGCTTTCGCTTCGGGCGACCTCGATGGCGCTACCGATGCCTATGAGACTTCGCTGGTGCTCGATCCGCGCAATCGCGTGGCCTTTATCGGCCTCGCCCAGGTCGCGCAGGCGCAGAACCTGCCCGGCAAGGCGATACGCTTCTATGACGAGGCGCTGTCGCTCGATCCCCGGGACGTGACCAGCTTGCAGCAGCAGGGCCTGGCCATGCTGGAAAAGGGCGCGGTCGAAAGCGCGCGGGGCAATCTCGCCCGCATCAAGGAAAGCTGCAAGACGCGCTGCACAGCGGCCGATGAGCTGGCCACGGCCATCTCGACCAATGGCGTGCGGCCGCCGCGCATCGTCTCCACCTCGGAGTTGAAGCCGGTTCCGACGGGTGCGCCGATCAAGGAATAAGGCAGTCGGGCGGCATGTCCGCCCGGCTCATGGGGGTCCCGGCTTTCCGGTAAGGGCCTGCCTGCCTCCGGGCAGGGCGCGCCGGTTATCCCTTGCCGTCTTTCCTTATCGGATTGGCGCGGTCATTTCCTGTTTCTTCCAGGTCGAGCCTTGGAAAGAGGGAGATGATTTGAGATGGATGCGTCGCTTTCCGCCTATATCGAGTTCCAATATGCCGGCGCGCGGGATGTCCTGTCGGCATTTTTCACCGTTGCCAGCGGTGCGCTTGCGATCAGTTGGCTGTTCGCGAAGGACTTTCTGTCGATCCTCCAGACGCGGGACCGCAAGCTCGCCCGGCATGTCATGGGAGGCATCGGTTCCATCGGCCTGGCGGCCTTCTTCGCCGGTCATGCCCTTGCCGAGAATTATATTCTGACGGCCAAGGCGCAGCGGCTGCTGCATGTCGGGAAACCGGACCGGCAACGCGTGCTGGAGATACTGGCGGACGCGCATCGGGCATTCGGCCTGTCCGTGCTGATCTATGGCGCATTGATGGCCATCGGGCTTTTCATGCTGCTGGCAAAGGCGACGGAGATGCGCGGCGGCGGCCGGAGCAAGCGCATCATCGGCTCGCCCGGCGGATACCGGCGGATGAGGCGAGACGGCAAGGCCCGCTGATGCGCGGCTGAAAAGGGCCGACGCCTGCCGCCGCGCCTTTCGGGATCAGCCCTCCGGATCGGCCTTCGTCATGTGCAGCTTGCCGTTATGGACGGCGAAGGCCATGCGGCCCTCCACCAGGTCCAGCGCGTCATGGCCGAACTGCTCGTAGCGCCAGCCCTCCAGGATCGGCAGCCGGTCGCGCTGGCCCGCCGCCAGCGCCTCCAGCTCGTCGGACCGCGCGAGGAGGCGCGCCGCCACGTTGATCTCGCGCGAGCGGACCTTGAGGAGCAGCTTGAGGAGGTCCGCCACCAGCGCGCCGTCCTTGCCCGGACCGGGGCGATAGGGTTCGCGCTCCGGCATCTCCTCGCGCGTCAGGGGCCGGGAATTGGCGATGGCCGCCATCAGCCGGGCGCCGATATCGTTCGACTTCCAGGCCGCCGACAGTCCGCGCACCTTGGCGAGATCGGCCTGCTCGCGCGGGGGATGGGTGGCGAGGTCGGCCAGCGTCTCGTCCTTGGCGATGCGGCCGCGCGGCAGGTTCTTGTCCCGCGCCTCCAGCTCGCGCCAGGCGGCTATCGCCTTGAGGCGGCCCAGCACGTCGGCCTTGCGGCTCGACAGGCGGACGCGCTTCCACGCCTCCTGCGGGTCGGCGGCATAGTTGGAGGGATCGGCCAGCCGCTCCATCTCCTGGTCCAGCCACGCGCCGCGCCCGGTCTTGCGCAGTTCCTCGAGCATCATGGGGAAAAGTTCGGACAAATGGGTGACGTCGCCGATCGCATAGTCGATCTGGCGCTTGTCCAGCGGACGGCGCGCCCAATCGGTGAAGCGCGCGCCCTTGTCGAGCTGTAGGCCCAGCCACCCCTCGACCAGATTGCCGTAGCCGATCTGCTCGCCCTGGCTGAGCGCCATGCTGGCGATCTGCGTGTCGAACAGGGGATGGGGCGTCTTGCCGGTCAGGTTGTAGACGATCTCTATGTCCTGGCCGCCGGCATGGAAGACCTTCAGCACATCCTCATTGTCGACCAGCAGGTCGAGCAGGGGCTTGAGGTCGATGCCCGGCGCCTTCGGGTCGATGGCGGCCGCTTCCTTCGTGTCCGCGATCTGGATGAGGCACAGGTCGGGCCAGAAGGTGTTCTCGCGCATGAACTCCGTGTCCACGGTCACGAAATCGGCTTTTGCGAGTCGCCCGCACAGGGCGGCGAGAGTGGCGCTGTCGGTAATCAGCGGATGGATTTGCATAAGGCAGACGATCTTATTATGGGCCGATGCTCGGTCGGCGGGCTGATGGGGTTGGATTTGCGTGATCCCTTAACCGTCTTGGCCGCCCTTGTCATTCATCTTGGAAAATTTGGGGAACAGCTTCCGATGCACGCCTATCGCACCCACCGCTGCGGCGAACTGCGCTCCTCCCATGTCGGGGATACGGTGCGCGTTTCGGGCTGGGTCCATCGCAAGCGCGACCATGGCGACCTGGTTTTCATCGACCTGCGCGATCATTATGGCATGGTCCAGATCGTGACCGAGGTCGACGGCCCGGTGTTCAAGGTCATCGAATCCCTGCGCGCCGAAAGCGTCGTGACGGTCACGGGCCGGGTCGTGGCCCGCGCCACGGAGGCGGTGAACCCGAACCTGCCCACCGGCGAGGTCGAATTGCGCGCCGACGATGCGGTGGTCCTGTCCGCCGCCGCCGACCTGCCGCTGCCGGTCGCGGGCGAGCAGGACTATCCGGAGGATATCCGCCTCCGCTACCGCTTCCTCGACCTGCGCCGCGAGACGCTGCACGCGAACATCGTCAAGCGCACGAAGATCATCCGCGACATGCGCCGCCGGATGGAGGATGCGGGCTTCACCGAATATTCGACGCCCATATTGACGGCGAGCAGCCCCGAGGGCGCGCGCGACTTCCTGGTGCCCAGCCGCATCCATGCGGGCAAGTTCTACGCCCTGCCGCAGGCGCCGCAGCAATATAAGCAGCTTCTCATGGTCGCGGGCTTCGACCGCTATTTCCAGATCGCGCCCTGCTTCCGCGACGAGGACCCGCGCGCGGACCGCCTGCCGGGGGAGTTCTACCAACTCGACCTGGAGATGAGCTTCGTCACGCAGGAAGATATATGGGACACGCTGGAGCCGGTCATGACGCCGGTGTTCGAGGCGTTCGCGGAGGGCAAGCCGGTGACGCCCGCGGGCCAGTGGCCGCGCATCCCCTATAGCGAGGCGATGCTGAAATATGGGTCCGACAAGCCGGACCTGCGCAACCCCATCCTGATCAGCGACGTGACCGATCATTTCCACGGCTCGGGCTTCGGCATCTTCGCCTCGCTGGTGGAGGGCGGCGCGGTGATCCGCGCGATCCCGGCGCCGGGCGCGGGCGCGGGCAGCCGCAAATTCTTCGACGACATGAACAACTGGGCGCGCTCGGAAGGCTATTCGGGCCTTGGCTATATCAACATCAAGGACGGCGTGCCCGGCGGTCCCATCGCCAAGAATCATGGCGAGGAGAAGACGGCGAAGCTGATCGAGGCGCTGGACCTCGGTCCCGATGACGGCGTATTCTTCGCGGCGGGCAAGGAGGCGCAGGCGGCCAAGCTGGCGGGCCTGGCGCGCGTGCGCGTGGGCGAACAGCTCGACCTCATCGACAAGGACCGGTTCGAGCTGTGCTGGATCGTCGACTTCCCCTTCTACGAATATGACGAGGACGAGAAGAAGCTCGACTTCGCGCATAATCCCTTCTCCATGCCGCAGGGCGGGCTGGAGGCGCTGAACGGTCAGGACCCGCTGACGATCAAGGCGTTCCAATATGACGCCGTGTGCAACGGCTATGAGATCGCGTCGGGTTCGATCCGCAACCAGTCGCCGGAATTGATGGTGAAGGCGTTCGAGCTGATCGGCCTCAGCCAGCAGGATGTGGAGGATCGCTTCGGCGGCCTCTATCGCGCCTTTCAATATGGCGCCCCGCCGCATGGCGGCGCGGCCTTCGGCGTGGATCGCATCGTCATGCTGCTCTGCGGCGCGCAGAATCTGCGCGAGATCACGCTGTTCCCGATGAACCAGCGTGCCGAGGACCTGCTGATGGGGGCGCCCAGCCCGGCCGAGCCGAAGCAATTGCGCGAGCTGCATGTCAGGATTGTCGAGCCACCGAAAGGCTGAAGGGATATGAAGGGGGGATATTGCGCGGTCATGGCCTCGCTGGCGCTTGCGGCGCCGGCGGGGGCGGAGGTGATCGACGTGACATGGGGCAAGGCCGCGCCCGCGCGGGAGGTGGGGAGCCTTTCCGGGCTGGCGGTGGGCCGTTTCGGCGGTACGGATGGCGCGCCCCTTTCCGCCGCCGTCGAACGGCGCCTGGCGGAGGCGCGCGACGAGAAGGGCGGGGCCTATTACAGCCTCTACGCCCTCAACTCGCCCGGCTCCGCGCGGCGCATCGATGCGGTGGTGGAAGGCAATGCCGTCGCCGCCATAGAGGAGCGCCGCTTCCAGCAGGTGCGCCGCTATTGCAAGGGCAAGAGCGAGCCGCGCACCGATTGCGACGACAAGGACAAGGAGGATCGGGAGGTGAGCTGCCGCCGCCGCGTCATCTCGCTGACCAGCGACCTGCGCGTCGCGGCCGAGGCGGACGGGCGTATCCTCTATCGCCGGGCCGTGCCGCGTCGCGAGGAGGTGAGCTGGTGCCCCGGCCAGTCGGCGCCCGTGGATACGGACCGCCGCGTCGCCGGACTGATCGAGGCGGTGGCGGGCGACTATGCCGCCGACCTTTCGCCCGCATGGCAGCGCGGCGGCGTCCGCCTGATCGAGGATCGCAAGGGCCTGACCACGGACCAGGGCGAGCGGTTCAAGGCGGCCCTGCGCGCGACCAAGACCGATGGCGCCGAGGCATGCCGCCTGTTCGACGCGCTGGCGGCGGAGACGCCGCCGCAGCGCTCGCTCGCCTTCAACGCCGCGCTCTGCATGGAAGCGCGGGGCGACCTGGCCGGGGCGCTCGCCGCCTTCCGGGCCATGGGGACGGACAAGGATGCGGGCGCGGCCGTCACCCGCATCGAGGGAACGCTGGACGCCATGGCGGTGGAGAAGACGCGGCGGCGCGGCTGAATTCCATGTCTTTGGCTTTTGGCGGCTTTCATGCTTTAGTGCCGCCATGGCCATAAAGCTTTCCGACTATGAAAAGGGCGCAGCCTTCGAGGGCGACTATCAGGAGGCGCTGAAGGAGGTCCAGCGCCGCCTGGAGCGCGTCCAGACAGCCCATATCGTCCAGGGCAGGCGCAGCGTCGTGATGTTCGAGGGCTGGGACGCGGCGGGCAAGGGCGGCGTCATCAAGCGCATGACCGCCCTGCTCGATCCGCGCTATTATCATGTCTGGCCCATCAGCGCGCCCACCGAGATCGAGAAGGGTCATCATTTCCTCTGGCGGTTCTGGACGCGCCTGCCGACCACCCGCGAGATCGCGGTGTTCGACCGAAGCTGGTACGGGCGCGTGGCGGTGGAGCGGGTCGAGGGCTTCGCCTCCAAGAAGGAGTGGAAGCGCGCCTTTGACGAGATCAACGATTTCGAGGCGCAGCAATGCGAAAGCGGCAATGCCATCATCAAGCTGTTCCTGCACATCACGCAGGAGACGCAGGATGCCCAGTTCGCGCAGCGGCTGGACGATCCGTGGAAGCGCTGGAAGACGGGCACGGAGGATTATCGCAACCGGGCGAAGCGGGAGGAGTATCTCAAGGCCTATCATGCCATGTTCGAAAAGACGGACACGAAGCATGCGCCGTGGATCGTCATCGACGGCAATGACCGCAAGACGGGGCGCATCGCCGCGCTGACCGCCATAGCCGACGCGCTGGAGGCGCATGTGGCGATGGACCCGCCGCCCCTCGACCCGGAGGTGGTGAAGCTGGCGGAGGAGGCGTTCGGCTACCGGCCCGGCAAATAGGCAGGGCCGGATGCGAGGGTGGCGCGCGGTCCGTCCTGCGGTCAGTCCCCGACGCGCGCATAATGGCGTTCGCCCAGCCGCCCGCGCAGGGTGAGGCGCCGCCCCTCCACCAGCACTTCCGTTCCCCGGAAAGCGGCGATGCCGAGATCGTTCGGTTCCAGCCGGAAACGCAGTTGCCGGACGCCCGGCGGCACCGCGACGGTTTCGGACATTATGCCATATACCGGTTCGTGGAGCCGGATCTGGCGCGGGCTGCGGCGGTCGGCCGCATCGCCCGTCCAGCCGTCATATTGGGTATAGCCCTCCACGGGCGGTCCCTGGTCGAACGTGATGCGGAATTCGACCCCCGCAATGCCTTGCCCGCCGGGGCCGCTGACGCGGACGGTGAGGGGCGCGTCGGCGGCCGCTGGGCGCAGGGCCTCCGCGACGATGCGAGGCGGTGTCGGCGCCGGTTCGGTGAAAAGCCGTACGATGCCGTCGTCCCGCACCCAGCGGCCCTCGGCGCGCTCGTCCAGCGCGCCCTCCGCCAATATGTAGCGGAAGCGTCCGTCCGGGGTGAGTTCGAGGAGGGAGGCGGTGTCCGGCCCGTCCGCCGCGCGCCAGCGCCCCGTGGCGGGATCGGGCGCCGTCCCCGCCGCCGCGACGGGAAGGATGAGCAGGAGGAGGACCGGCAGGAGCCGTGCCGGAGGACGGCCGGGCGGCGGCAAGCCGTCATGCCGTGTAGGCGATCCCGACAATCTCATATTCCTTCTCGCCCGCAGGCAGGTTCACCTTGCGCAGGTCGCCCATGGCCGCGCCGCGAAGCGCGCGGGCGAGGGGGCTGTTCCAGCCGATGCGGCCCTTGCCCGCCTCCGCCTCGTCATCGCCGACCAGGGTGACAGTGCGCTGATTGTCGTCCTCATCCGCGATGGTGACGGTGGCGCCGAACCAGGCGCGGTTCTTGTCCGGCTGGGCGAGGGGGTCGACGACCCTGGCCGCCTTCATCCGGTTCGCCAGGAATTTGAGGCGCCGGTCGATCTCCCGCATGCGCTTGCGGCCGTAGAGATAGTCGCCATTCTCGCTGCGGTCGCCATTTCCGGCGGCCCAGCTCACCACCTCCACGATGGCGGGGCGCTCCTCGCCCAGCAACTGGTCATATTCGGCGCGCAAGGCCGAATAGCCTGCCGGGGTGATATAATTGGGGGCGCCCCCGCTCATGGCGTCATTTGCGGCGCTTGGCGTACATCAGCGCGGCGACGAGCGCCGCCGAACCCACGCCGACCGCCGTGCCCATCCACACCGCATTGGACCTGGCCGCGCCCTTCTTCGCCTCTTCCCCTTCGACGGGGGGCGTGGCGGCGGTCTCGGTGGAATCCTTGGCGGCTTCAGTCTTCTCGGTCATGGCATCCTGCACTTATGGTTGAGGGGGGAAGGGGGAACGCCCGGTCAGCCCGGACGGTTCTTGCCCAGATAGCGGCTGAGCGGCGCTGCCACCCGCATGGTGTTGCCGGGATTGAGCAGGTCGTAGACGACCGCATTCTCCAGCACGCGCTGCACATAGTTGCGCGTCTCGAAAATGGGAATGTCCTCGATCCACTGCACGATGTCGCCGCCCTGGCGCGGGTCGCCATTGGCGGCGAGCCATTTGTTCACATTGCCCGGCCCGGCATTATAGGCCGCGACGGCCAGCGGATAGCTGCCGTTGTAATAGCTCAGCATGCGCTGGAAATAGGTGCTGCCGAGCTGGATATTATAGCCGGGATCGTAGAGCGAGGAGAGATTGTAGCCGAGGCCGATCTTGCCCGCCGTCTCCCGCGCGGTGCCGGGCATGAGTTGCATCAGGCCGCGCGCGCCCGCGCTCGACACGATCTGCCGGTCGAACTGGCTTTCCTGCCGCGCGATGGCGTGGATCATCGTCCAGTTATAGGCATGCTGCTGCGGCACGGTCACCCGCGGGAAGCTGCTGTTCGTATAGGCGGACAGGCCGCTGGACAGCGCCTTGCGCCCCGCCATCACGCCGAGGTCGGGGCGGGAGAGGGAGCGGGACAGGTCGCCGACCAGCGCATGGTCGCCGTCGGTCGCGGCATTGTTGGCGATGGCGCGCAGCATCTTGGACTGGTCCTGCCAATTGCCGGTCAGGCCCAGGCGCCGGGCGGCGCGCACCACGCTGCGATTCTCGAACGCCTGCCTTTCGGCCTGGCCCGGCTGCACGGGCGCCTCCGCGGCGGCGGGGAGGGGAACGGGCTGGCCGATGCGCTCGAGGGACAACTGGCCGTAATATTGGTCGGGATAGGCGGCGGCGCGGCGGAAATAATCCTGCGCTTCCGCCGTGCGCCCGGCGGCCGTCGCGGCGCGTCCTGCCCAGTAATAGCCCTTCGATATGGTCTGCGGCGAACGCGCGCCACCGGCATAGCGGGTGAACATGCCGATGGCGTCGGCGGGCCGGCCCAGCTTGTTCAGGGCCGCCGTGCCCGCCAGCCAGGCCAGGCTGGTATAGTCGTCGCGCACGCCCAGCGGCTGCGCGCTGATGTCGGTGCCCGCCGGAAAGGCGTCGTCGACCCTGGACGCGATCTGATAGGCCATCGTCCAGTTGGTGTCGTTGCCCGCCGCGCGGGCGGCCGCCAGCAGCGTCTCATACCATTTCTCCGGCGCGCTCACCGGCTGCGACAGCGGCTGGCGGTTGGCGAGGATGGCGCGCGCGCCGATCCAGTCGTTCGTGTTCTTCAGCCAGCGCGACTTGTCGGCCAGATAGCCGCCGTCCGACACGCCGACGGGATCGGCCGCCGCCATGCGCTGCGCGGCGTCCGGCCAGCGGCTCTGCATCGCGATGCGCGCGTCGATCACGGCGCGGCGCGTGGCCGGGACATAGGGCGCGATGCGCTGCGCCCCCGCAACGTCCCCCGCCCACAGCAGGGCGTCGGCGCGGCGCAGATGATCCTCCGGCGTCAGGCTGGAGGAGAAGAGGGCGAGGATGCGCTGCTCGTCATAGACGTTGAGCGGGCCGCCGGTCCATGCCACCCGCGCATGGCTGGCCGCGTCGCCGCGACCGCCCGCCGCCGCCATGGCAAGGGCGTAGCGCGCCTCGCCGGTCGGGGTGGTCGGCGGATAGCGGGTGAAGAAGGCGACGGCGGCCTGCGCATTATAGCTCGGATCGACGGCGCTTTCCGCCAGACGCCGCATCCGGTCTTCGCCGGGCCAGCCGGGATTGGCCATGATGAAACCCGAATAGGCGCTGAAGCCCAGCGTGTCGCTCTGTTGCAGGCGGCGCCATTCGGCGATGGTCCCGTCTATGCCCTGATCGGCATTGGATGCGGCGATGATCTGGCCGCTGGCCGACCGCCAGTCCTGCACCATGGCGGGATTTTCCCTGGTGGGCAGGGGCTGAACCGTTGCGCCGGGCATGATCGGCGTCGGATTCTGCGCGTCGGCATAGCTGCACGTCAGAACCAGCGTGAGGGCGATTGCGCTCAAGGGGCGCGCTATCCGGGGGGCTTTTCCCATGATGGACATTATGGCAATGCGATCCTGATCCGGCGGTGAACGGGCATGGCGATCGAGACCATCATGCCGCAGGGTCTCAATGATTTGAAGGAGTTTGTGAATGTTTTCCGGTTCTATCCCCGCACTGATCACGCCATTTCGCGACGGTGCGGTGGATGAGAAAGCGTTCCGGACTCTGGTCGACTGGCAGATCGAGGAGGGGTCCAGCGCCCTTTCTCCCTGCGGCACGACGGGCGAAAGCGCGACCATGACGATCGAGGAGCATAACCGCGTCGTCGCCATCTGCGTGGAGCAGGCGGCGGGCCGGGTGCCCGTGATCGCGGGCTGCGGGTCCAACGACACGCGCATCGCGCTGGAGCATATGTATGCGGCCCAGGCGGCGGGCGCGGATGCGGCGCTGGTCGTGGTGCCCTATTACAACAAGCCCAGCCAGGAAGGCATATACCAGCATTTCGCCTGGCTGGCGAAGCGGTGCGACCTGCCCATCATCCTCTATAATGTGCCGGGCCGGACCATCGCGGACATCGCCGTGCCGACCATCCACCGGCTGGTGGAGGAGTTCCAGACCATCGTCGGCATCAAGGATGCGACGGGCGTCCTCGGCCGGGTGAGCGCGCAGCGTCTCGCCTGCGGGGAGGATTTCTGCCAGCTTTCGGGCAATGACGAGACGGCCCTGGGCTTCAACGCCATGGGCGGCGCCGGCTGCATCTCCGTTTCCGCCAATGTCGCGCCGCGCCTGTGCGCGGAGTTCCAGGCGGCCATGGCGGAAGGCGACTGGGGCCGGGCGCTGGAGTTGCAGGACAGGCTCTATCCGCTGCACGACGCGATGTTCAGCGACACCTCGCCCGGGCCGGTCAAATATGCCCTGTCGCGCGTCCGCCCCGACGTGCCGGACGAGGTGCGCCTGCCCATCACCCCGCCGTCCGGTGCCGCCCGCGCGACCATCGACCGCGCGCTGGAAATCGCGGGTCTGGTGTAAGCGGCCCGCCGCACCTACATCACGTCCCTTACTCCAACAGCAAGGCACCATGGCCCGTCCGCGCCCCTCCACATTCGACAAGGTCAAGACCGTCGCCGAGAACCGGCGCGCCCGTTTCGACTATTTCATCGACGAGGTGTTCGAGGCGGGCATCGCGCTGACCGGCACGGAGGTGAAATCCCTCCGTTTCGGGGAAGGCTCCATCGTGGAAAGCTATGCGGAGGTGCGCGGCGAGCAGGTATGGCTGGTCAACAGCAACGTGCCCGAATTCAGCCATGGCAACCGTTTCAACCATGAACCGAAGCGGCCGCGCAAGCTGCTGCTCCACGCCCGCGAGATCGAGAAGATGCATGGCGCTGTCGCGCGCAAGGGGATGACGCTCGTCCCCCTTTCCATCTATTTCAACGGACGGGGCCGGGCCAAGGTGGAGCTGGCCCTTGCCCGCGGCAAGAATGTGCAGGACAAGCGGGATACGATCAAGGAACGCGACTGGAAACGGGAGCAGAGCCGTTTGCTGAGGGATCGTGGCTGATGGTGAAAAGGCATCTCGCCCGCATCTATCATGACAATGTGCCCAGCCGCGAAAGCCTGGAGCGGAACCGCTTCATCCGGCCGGTCGCCCACCGTGTCCTCGCGCCCGCGCTGTGGCGCTTCACCCGCCGGTCGGTGCCGCGCGGCGTGGCGCTGGGCACGCTGGTCGGCATATTCCTGCTGATCCCCGGCCTCCAGATGGCGGGCGCGGCGCTGCTCGCGCTGCCGTTCCGGGCCAATGTGCCGATCGCGGTCGCCATGACCTTCCTGTCCAATCCGGCGACCACGCCCTTTCTGGTCGGCCTGTCCCTCTATGTCGGCAATGCCATGCTGGGGCGGACGGCGGATGTGGGCCGCTTCACCGCGCTGATCGAAAGCCAGGCGGACTGGCGCGTCTGGCTCGACTGGCTGCTGTCGGAGACGGCGCCCGCGCTGATCGTGGGCCTGTTCGTCGTGTCCGTGGTGGCGGCCGCCATCGGCTATCTGGTCGCCAGCGTCTCCTGGCGGGCGCGCATCGGCGCCAAGTGGAAGGCGCGCGCCCATGAGCGGGCGCGGCGGGAGGCCCCGGAAGCGAAGGCGGCATCGACATGACGGGCGCCGCCGCGAACCGCCGGGAGCGATAGGCGATGGCCTCGTCCCATCGCGACGATCTTCTCGACATTACCGGGCGGCCTTCGGCGCGCCATGTCCTCCCGGCGCTCGGGCTGGCCGCGCTGGGCAGCGCCGCGATCCTCTACTGGGCGGTGCGCGAGCCTGCGCTGGCCGGGGGCTTCGGCGCGGCGATCGTCGCCGCCGCCTTCCTCCTCTGGTATGCGCGGCGCCTCTTCCCGGCCAACGATCCCTCCAGCCAGGCGGTCGTGACCGACTGGACGGTCGCGCGCGCCGCGGCGCAGGCGGCGGGCAGCGCCATCGCCATAACCGATCGCAACGGCCGCCTGATCTGCGCCAGCGACCAGTTCGGGGAGTGGTTCCCCGGCTATCCGACCCCGCCGCAGCTCAAGCTCGCCGCGCCGGACATCGAGCGCCTGACCGTCGCGGGACGCGCCGCATGGCGCGACGGGGAGGCGCGGGTGGAAGGGATTGCGCGCGGCGCCCTGCTGCTGGATGCCGACATCATCCGCACCGGCCGCTCCGACGATTATCTGCTCTGGCGCTTCAGCCCGGTGGTGCAGGCCAATGTGATGGACGACTGCCTGCGCATCATCACCGGCCAGACCGGCGAGCATATGGCGGAGGCGGGCGTGATGACCGCGCTGATCGGCGCGGAAGGGCGGGTGCGGGCCGCCAACGCCGCCTTCCTCCTGCGCGCGACGGGGCGGACGGACAGCAACATCATCGGCCGCGACCTCGCCGCCTATATGCGCGTCGATGCCAAGGGGCGGATATTCTTCGCGCGGGAGGAGCAGCGCGCCGTTCCCATCCGCATCGTGCAGGTGCCGATCCGCGCCAACGATCCGTCGGGTCCGATGCTGCTCCTGATGCTCGACGACTCCATGGTCGGCGTCGACGCGACCTCCAGCCTCGCCTATGTCGAGACGCTGCTGTCGCTGCTGCCCTTCGGCCTCGCCATGGCGGACAGGGACGGGCGGCTCCTCTTCTACAACAATGCGTTCGGCCGCGCGGCGGGCATCGCGGCGAACGACCGGCCCAGCTATCCTGGCGATCTGGTCATCGCGGAGGATCAGGCGGCCGTGGCGGAGGCGATCCGCCGCTATGCCGTGGGTAACCAGGTGTCGGGCGACATCGCGGTCCGCCTGCGCACGCAGCCGGACGAGCCGGTCTCCCTCAGCCTCGCGGGGGTTCGGGGCCTGGGCGAGGCGTCGGTCCTCCTGTCCCTGCGCGACAATACGGAGGAGACGCGGCTCAAGCGGCAGGTGGCGCAGCAGACGAGGATGCAGGCGGTGGGCCAGCTGGCGGGCGGCGTCGCCCATGATTTCAACAATGTGCTGACCGCGATCATCGGCCATTGCGACCTGATGCTGATGCGCCATACGCCGGGCGACAGCGACTATGACGACATCCAGCAGATCAAGTCGAACAGCAACCGCGCCGCCAGCCTGACGCGCCAGCTGCTCGCCTTTTCCCGCCAGCAGACCTTGCGCCCCCAGGTGCTCCAGCTGCCGGACGTGGTGTCGGAGGTTTCGGCGCTCCTCAAGCGCCTGCTGGGCGAGAATATCACCCTGTCGGTCAGCCATGGCCGCGGCCTGGGACCCGTGCGCGCCGATCCCGGCCAGCTGGAGCAGGTGATCGTCAACCTCGTCGTCAACGCCCGCGACGCCATGCCCCGGGGCGGCACGGTGACGATCCGCACCTTCGCGGTGCCGGCGTCCGAAGTGCGCCAGATCCGGGCGGAGATCATGCCCGTGACGGACTATACCGCCTTTTCGGTCAGCGATTCGGGCACCGGCATCCCGCCGGACGTGCTGGGCAAGATATTCGAGCCTTTCTTCACCACCAAGGAGGTGGGCAAGGGCACGGGCCTGGGCCTCTCCACGGTCTATGGCATCGTCAAGCAGTCGGGCGGGTTCATCTTCGCCGAATCGGAGCTGGGCAAGGGCACCGAGTTCCTCATCTACCTCCCCGTCCATGCCGCGCGGCCCGGCGAGGCGCTCGTCCGCGCGCCCCAGCGCAAGGCGCCGCCGCCCGATACATGGGGCACCGGCACCATATTGCTGGTGGAAGACGAGGATATGGTCCGCAACGTCGCCGAGCGCGCCCTGACCCGGCAGGGATATAGCGTGACCGTCGCCTCCGACGGGGAGCAGGGCCTCGCGCGCCTGGCGGAGATGAGCCATGTCGACCTGCTCATCTCCGACGTGGTGATGCCCGGCATGGACGGCCCCGCCATGGTCCGCCGCGCGCGGCAGGACCATCCTGACTTGCCCGTGCTGTTCATGTCGGGTTATGCCGAGGAGCAGCTTCGGAAATCCATCGACATCGCCAATGTCAGCTTCCTCCCCAAACCCTTCTCGGTGGCGCAGATCGCCGAGGCGGCGCGGGATGCGCTGGCCGAGGGCCGACGGGAAGCCGGGGCGTTGCCAGCCGGGGAGCATGCATGAGTTCTGAGACGCGCCGTATCCTCATCGCCGAGGACGAGGCGATGATAAGCATGATGGTCGAGGATTTTCTGGACCAGCTGGGGTATGAGGTCGCGGGGACCTGCGCCACCGGCACGGATTGCCATTCGCTGCTGGATTCGGGCGAGCGAATCGACGGCGCCCTGCTCGACTGCAATCTGGGCGACGGTCCGGTCTGGTCGGTCGCGCGCCTGTTGAAGGAGAAGGGCATACCCTTCGTCTTTGCCAGCGGCGACGGCGCCAGCAGCCTGCCCGCCGACCTCAGCGGCGCTCCGGTGCTCGGAAAACCCTATCTGATCGACGCCCTGGGACGGAAACTGGCGGGGCTTTTCCCCGGCTGAGGGGCGTCATCCGCCTTTTTCGTTCCCCTCTTGTTCCATGAGAACAAATGCGATACGAAGGGTTCAGCACCTTCTCTTGCATGGGGACGAACGATGACCGCAATGCTAAAGCTGATCGACAGCGACAAGAAGACGGGGACCATGGAAAGACAGAAGGCACTGGAAGCGGCGCTCGCGCAGATCGATCGCGCGTTCGGCAAGGGTTCGGCGATGAAGCTGGGCTCGAAGGAAGCGATGCAGGTGGAGGCGATTTCCACCGGCTCGCTCGGCCTCGACATCGCGCTCGGCATCGGTGGGTTGCCGCGCGGCCGCATCATCGAGATTTACGGGCCGGAAAGCTCGGGCAAGACCACGCTGGCGCTCCACGCCATTGCCGAGGCGCAGAAGAATGGCGGCACCGCGGCCTTTGTGGACGCCGAGCATGCGCTCGATCCCGTCTATGCCAAGAAGCTGGGCGTCGACATTGACGAGCTGATCGTCTCGCAGCCCGATACGGGCGAGCAGGCGCTGGAGATCACCGACACGCTGGTGCGCTCCAACGCCATCGACGTGCTGGTGGTCGATTCCGTCGCCGCCCTGGTGCCACGGGCGGAAATCGAGGGCGAGATGGGCGACAGCCATGTCGGCCTTCAGGCGCGCCTCATGAGCCAGGCGCTGCGCAAGCTGACCGGCTCGATCAGCCGCTCGCGCTGCATGGTCATCTTCATCAACCAGGTCCGCATGAAGATCGGCGTCATGTACGGCAATCCGGAGACGACGACCGGCGGCAACGCGCTGAAATTCTACGCCTCCGTTCGCCTCGATATCCGCCGCACCGGCCAGATCAAGGATCGCGACGATATTGTCGGCAACGCGACCCGCGTGAAGGTGGTGAAGAACAAGGTCGCCCCGCCTTTCAAGCAGGTCGAGTTCGACATCATGTATGGCGAGGGCATTTCCAAGATCGGCGAGATACTCGACCTGGGCGTCAAGGCGGGCCTGGTCGAGAAATCGGGTGCCTGGTTCTCCTATGATTCGGTCCGTATCGGGCAGGGGCGCGAGAACGCCAAGAATTTCCTGCGCGAGAATCCGGAAATGGCCGCCAGGCTCGAAAAGGCCATTCGCGCCAAGACCGACGACGTGGCCGAAGGCATGATGACCGGCCCCGACAGCGACGATGCGGGCGACGAATAAGCCGGGCGCGCCGGGCGCCTGACATGCCGTGAAACAGGAACCGCCTTTCGCCCCGCCGGGTGAAAGGCGGTTTTGTTTTGCCCGGCGGATCAGATGACCCCGGCAGGTTGCGTTGTTCGCCAACCTGTGCCGAGCGGCAGCTTTTCATTGGAAGATATTCTGCCTGATGGGCGGAATTCCGGTCCCTTTCTACCTCATAACGCATAACGCAATTCTCATGAGCGCGAGGGCACGGCGGGTGGTATCAACCTGCGAAGAAGGGGATTGCGGTGAACAAGGGAAACGGCGCGCCGGACGAGCGGTCCGGCCGGGACGGACAGCGCGTCCATCGCCATGCCGACAGCAATCCCATGAATGACCTGCAAGGAAGAACATGTTATGAACAACGGAATTTCAGTGGCGGATGACGGTTTCGCGATCGAATTCCACCGTCATGCCGGCGATCTGACATATCGGTTCGAAAGAACAGGCGAGCGCAACGGCAGGACCAGTTGGCGGCGCACCGACCTCGATCTCGACCTGTACTGGTCGGATGGATCGGGCTGGACTGTCCGCGACGCCGCCGGAACGCTGCTTTCCCGGCCTTGGGATATTGAGAAGGAAGCGCAGGGGCCATTGCCGCCCACGGGCGTGTGGGTCAGCCGGAAGGGACCCAAATCCTATGTCTATGACCTTCTGCAAGTGCCGGCGGCGCGGAGCGCCTGAAGCGCGCGCCGTCAACCAGGCCGCAAACGATCAGTCTATCCCAGACTCTCGTCTTGTCGCTGGCCCGTGCATCCCGTAAGCGCTTTGGCCATGACTTCGACCAACGACATCCGTCGCTCCTTCCTGGACTATTTCGCCGCCAACGGTCACGAGCCGGTGCAATCCGCTCCCCTGGTTCCGAACAATGATCCCACGCTCATGTTCGTCAATGCGGGCATGGTGCCGTTCAAGAATGTGTTCACGGGGCGCGAGACCCGGCCCTATAGCCGTGCCGCATCCGCGCAGAAATGCGTGCGCGCGGGCGGCAAGCATAATGACCTCGACAATGTGGGCTATACGGCGCGGCATCACACCTTCTTCGAGATGCTGGGCAATTTCAGCTTCGGCGACTATTTCAAGGATCAGGCGATCACTCATGCCTGGACGCTGATAACGAAGGAATGGGGCATCTCGTCCGACCGGCTGACCGTCACCGTCTACCACACGGACGACGAGGCGTTCGACCTGTGGAGGAAGATTGCGGGCCTGCCCGAAAGCCGCATCATCCGCATCCCGACCAGCGACAATTTCTGGTCCATGGGCGATACCGGTCCCTGCGGTCCCTGCTCGGAGATATTCTTCGACCATGGCGACCATATCCGGGGCGGTCCTCCGGGCAGCCCGGAGGAGGATGGCGACCGCTTCGTGGAGATATGGAACCTGGTCTTCATGCAGTTCGACCAGGCGGAGGACGGCACCCGCGTGCCCCTGCCGCGCCCCAGCATCGACACGGGCATGGGGCTGGAGCGTGTCGCTGCGGTCCTCCAGGGCGTCCATGACAATTATGACACGGACACGTTCAAGGCGCTGATCGCCCAGTCGGTGCAGCTGACGGGCGTGGCGGCCGAAGGCGACAGCCGCGCCAGCCACCGCGTCATCGCCGACCATCTGCGTTCGACCTGCTTCCTGATCGCGGACGGCGTGCTGCCCGCCAATGAAGGGCGCGGCTATGTGCTGCGCCGCATCATGCGCCGTGCCATGCGCCACGCGCATCTGCTCGGCGCGGCCGATCCGCTGATGCACCGCCTCGTCCCCGGCCTCGTTCAGGAAATGGGCGCCGCCTATCCGGAACTGGGCCGCGCGCAGGCGCTCATCACCGAGACGCTGCTGCGCGAGGAAACCCGTTTCCGCCAGACGCTGGACAAGGGCCTCAGGCTGCTGGACGAGGCGACGGCGGGCATGGCCAGGGGGGATACGCTGGCGGGCGAGACCGCGTTCCGACTCTACGACACCTATGGCTTCCCGCTCGACCTGACCGAGGATGCGCTGCGGACCCAGGGGCTGGGCGTGGACAAGGCCGGTTTCGACGAAGCCATGGCCGCGCAGAAGGCCGCGGCCCGCGCCGCATGGAAGGGGTCCGGCGAAAAGGCGTCGGAAACCGTCTGGTTCGATATCGCGGAGGAGGAGGGCGGTACGGAATTCATCGGCTATACCGCCGATGACGGCGAGGCGCAGGTCGTGGCGCTGGTCCGCGACGGTGCGCGCGTCGACAGCGCGTCCGTGGGGGAGAGCGTGACCATCCTCGTCAACCAGACGCCTTTCTATGGCGAAAGCGGCGGCCAGTCGGGCGATGCGGGCACCATCTCCGCGCCCAATGGCCTGGTCGCCGAGGTCGAGGAGACGGCCAAGCCGCTCGGCCGCCTCCATGCCCATCATGCGGTGATACAGGCGGGGAAGATCGCGGTCGGCGATACCGTCCACCTCGCTATCGATGTGGAGCGCCGCCGGCAGATCCGCGCCAATCACAGCGCGACCCATTTGTTGCATGCGGCGCTGCGCAACCATCTCGGCCCCCATGTGACGCAGAAGGGCAGCCTCGTCGCGGCGGACCGTTTCCGCTTCGACTTCTCGCATCCCGAACCGCTGACCCCGGCGCAGATCGCCGCCGTCGAGGCGGAGGTGAACGCGCAGATTCGCGGCAACGCGCCGGTCACGACGCGCCTCATGTCGCCGGAGGATGCGATAGAGGCGGGCGCCATGGCCCTGTTCGGCGAGAAATATGGCGAGGAGGTCCGCGTGCTGTCCATGGGCGCGACGGCCGAGGGCAATTATTCCGTCGAGCTGTGCGGCGGCACCCATGTCAATGCGTTGGGCGACATCGCCCTGCTCAAGATCGTGTCCGAAGGCGCGGTGTCGAGCGGCGTGCGCCGTATCGAGGCGCTGACGGGCGAGGCCGCGCGCCTGTGGCTGGCGGATCGCGACGAGAAGCTGCGGGCGACCGCCGCATCGCTGCGCACCACGCCTGACGAGGTGCCGGTGCGCGTCGCCGCCCTCTTCGAACAGAATCGCAGGCTGGAGAAGGAACTGGCCGATGCCAGGCGCGCGCTTGCCATGGCGGGCGGCGGTGCCTCGGGCGGCGCGGCCGGAGCGGCGGAGCCAGAGCAGGTCGGCTCGGTCAAATTCCTCGGCCGCGTGATCGAGGGACTTGATCCCAAGCAACTTCGCGGCCTGGTGGACGATGCCAAACAGCAGATCGGCAGCGGCATCGCCACGCTGGTCGCGGTCAGCGACGGGCGCGCGACCATTGCCGCGGGCGTGACCGACGATCTTGTCGGCCGGTATAATGCCGTCGATCTCGTCCGCGCGGGCGTGGAGGCCGTGGGCGGCAAGGGTGGCGGCGGCCGTCCCGACATGGCGCAGGGCGGCGGGCCGGACGGCGGCAAGGCGACGGCGGCGATCGAGGCGGTGAAGGCATTGCTGGCGGGCTGAGGCGCTTTCCGCCCGGAGAGGAGACGATCAGGGCGGACAGCCGCTGACGGATATTCGGCGCATTTGGTCGGTGCATTAGGGGCGCGGCGCGACCGCTTTCCTTTCCCAGCCACGTTTCACCGGCATGGACCGGTAGCCGCCCGCACCGTCCTCTTTGGGTGGAGGGGCGGCTCGTCAGTCCTTATGATGTCTCCGAAAGCCGGACGAGCCGGGAAATGCATCCGCCCCGCGGCGAACCGGTTTCCGCACCCATGGCGGGATCACCCTGCATCAGGACATGCGGGGGGCGGCGGGAGCAAGGTGGCGCGGGGCCTGGCGACCATGCGGCCAATCCGCCGGGCACATGGCACAGGCGGATGTCGGGGATCATGCGACCGCGCTGTTCCATCATAGCCAGTCTCAGTACGCGGCACAGGCCGCGCTGACACTCTCTAGAGTTTATCGAACACCGATCCCATGCGCGGGCTGAACAGCCGCTCATAGGTCTTGAGCAGGGCGGTGTCGGTCATGGCCGCCACATAGTCGCAGATGATCCGAGGCGAACCCTCCGCTGCGTCGAAGCGGGCCAGGACATCGCGCGGCAGCAGGCGTTCGGGATCGGCCTGCATCGCCTCGAACACGGCCACGACCATGCCCTGTCCCTTGAACTCCAGATGCTGGACGGCCGGGCTGGTGATGACTTCGCGCACGACGAAATCCTTCAATATGTCGAGGAAGCCGCGCTGCGCCGTCCGAACCCTGACCCGGTATCGGAGCAACGGTTCCTCGAACGGCTCCTCCCGATACTCCAGCGCGGTGATGAAATGATGGACCAGGCGGCTGATGAAGCGCTTGCGCAGGCCCTCGTCCCCGAACAGCCCGTCGACCATGCGCGAAAAGACGTTATTCTCGCTCTCGCCGGGATATTTCGCCTTCAGCGCATCGAGGAAGCTGGGGCAGCGGTCCTGCAAGGCGGCATGGAAAGCCTCCCGCGACACGAGGCCGAGCGCGATGGCATCCTCCAGGTCGTGGACGCCATAGGCGATGTCGTCCGCCACATCCATGATGCTGCAATCCAGCGACTTGTGCAGCGCCCGGCCATGCTTGCCCGGCTGCGGCGGCGCGATGGTCCGGAACAGGCCGCGATCAGCCGGTGACAGGGGATCGACTATCCAGTCCACCACCGCCTGCTCGCTGTCCATATGGCATTTGGGCGGCTTGCTCGCCTTGCCGTCGATGATGCGGATGGTCGAGGGGCCGGACAGCAGGGCGGGCACGATGTCGGGATTGCGCGCGGCGGAATAGGGGACCGGATATTTGAGGACGCCCAACAGCGACCGGCGGCTGAGATTGGCGCCCGCATTCTTCGAAAAACGTTCCAGCCGGGAGAGGATGCGCAGCGTTTGCCCATTGCCCTCGAACCCGCCATGGTCACGCATGCAGTAATTGAGCGCGATTTCTCCGCCATGGCCGAAAGGGGGATGACCGAAATCATGGGTGCAGCCTATGGCGTGCATCATGGCGCGTTCGGGCAGGTGCCGGGTCGCCTCATGATCGGGACAGGACTTTGCGAGCTGCTTCACGATGCCGCCCGCGATCTGCGCCACTTCCAGTGAATGCGTGAGGCGCGTGCGGTAGAAGTCGCTGTCGCCCAGGTTCAATATCTGCGTCTTGCCCTGGAGGCGGCGGAAGGAGGCGGAATGGATCACGCGCGCATAGTCGATGTCCCCGTCCTCGCGCGCATCCTCGGCTTGCGGAGTCCAGTTTTCCCGGCGCGCGGACCAGCTCATGACCGGCTCAGGCGACCCCGGCTTCGTCCGCGCGCATGCGGCGGAGGCGGGGGGCATGATCGAGATCGCCCGCCGACTTGATCGCCTCGCGCAGTTCCTCGCGGCGCTGGTGGATGGAAGCGATGACCGGCCCCATGGCGATGCCCAGGTCGACCAGCGCCGTCTCCGCCAGTTGCAGGGAGCTTTCCAGTGCCTCCGGCACCACGTCGCTGGCCCCCGCGCGATAAAGTTCGGCGGCATGGTCCGTGTCGCGCGCGCGGGCGATGATGGGCAGGTCGGGCACCCAGCCGCGCACCCGCTTGGTCACGCGCACGGACAGCACGGGGTCGTCCATGGTCAGGATGAGCGCGCGGGCATGGCCCAGGCGCAGCCGGTCCAGCATCTCCGTTCGCGCCACGTCGCCGAAGACGATGGGATAGCCGTCGCGCCGCGCGTCGGCCACCACGTCCGCATCGGATTCCACGACGAGGAAGGGCTGGTTGTGGATGGACAGCAGGTCGCAGACCATGCGGCCGACCCGGCCATAGCCGATCACCACGGCGGCGGGCGGGCGGCCTTCCTCGCCCAGCGGCCCTGGTTCCTCGCTGCTGCCCAGTTCGACCCGGCGGGCGACATCATGGCCGACGCGCGCCAGCAGCGGCGTGATGGTGAGGCCGATGGCGGTCACGATCTGCCAGAAGGCGGCCGTCTGCGGCAGGATGAGGCCCGCGGCGGCGGCGGCCGACAGGACGATCAGGGTCGTCTCCGATGGGCTGGACATCAGCACGCCGACCTCCAGCGCGACGGCCCTGCGCGCGCCCGCGATGCGCAGCAGCAGCGTGGTGACCAGCGTCTTGGCGATCACGACCCCGATCACCGCCGCCAGCAGGCTGGCCCAGTTGGCGATGATGACGCGCAGGTCCAGGCTCATGCCCACGGTGATGAGGAAGACGCCGAGGGCGAGGCCCTTGAACGGCGCGGTCATCACCTCGACCTCGCCATGATATTCGGTCTCCGCGATCAGGATGCCGGCCAGCAGCGCCCCGACGATGGGCGAGAGGCCGACCAGCGCGGTGGCGAGGCTCGACACGATGACGACGAGGAGGCTGGCCGCGAGAAAGACCTCCGGGCTCTTGGTGCGGGCCGCCTGCCGGAAGACATGGGGCAGGGCGAGACGGCCGAGGACCAGCATGACGACGATGGTCACGGCACCCTTGCCCACCGTCGATGCCAAGTGGGTAAGCTGCTCGCCCTCCGGCCCCACGCTTGGCGCCAGCGCGCCCAGCATGAAGATGATCGGCACGAGCGCCAGATCCTCGAACAGCAGCATGGAGAAGGCCGCGCGCCCGACCGGTCCCTGCGTTCCCACCATGGGCAGCACCAGCGCCGTGGAGGAAAGGGCGAGGGCAAGGCCCAGTCCGATGGCGCCCGCCGGCGCCTGCCCAAGCACCCATAGCGAGAGCGCGATGATCGCGCCGCCGCCGAGCAGTTCCGCCGCGCCGACGCCGAACACGTCGCGCCGCATCGACCAGAGCCGCCTGAAGCTCAGTTCCAGCCCGATGGAGAAGAGGAGCAGGATGATCCCCAGTTCGGCAAAGGGCTGTATCGCCTCCTTGTCCGATATGGTGACATGGTAGAGCCACGGCATCTCACCCGCCAGCGAACCCAGGCCCGCCGGTCCGACAGCCAGCCCGACCAGGATGAAACCGATGACCGGGCTGATCCGGAAACGCGCGAAGGCCGGGATGACGATCCCCGCCGCCCCCAGGATGACGAGCGAATCGCGAAAGCCTTCTGTGTCGAGGGAAACTGCCATGCCAGGCATCATCGCGACTCGGCGGAACAATTTCCAGTGTTATGCTTAGGAATATCGCCTGCTGGGGTCGAAATAATCGGCCTCAAACCCTATGTTCGGGCGAGGTCTGAAAAAGGGAGGACAGAACAGGATGCCGCATGAAACCCCGTTGATCGCCACAATCGTCGGGGGTCTCGTTCTGGCGTTCATCCTGGGGGCCGTGGCATTTCGCCTGCGCCTGTCGCCGCTGATCGGCTATTTGCTGGCGGGCGTGCTCGTCGGGCCGTGGACGCCCGGCTATGTCGCCGATCAGGAACTGGCCAACGAGCTGGCGGAAATCGGCATCATCCTCCTGATGTTCGGCGTCGGCCTGCATTTCTCCCTGCGCGAGCTGCTGGCCGTGCGGACCATCGCGATACCGGGCGCCCTCGTTCAGATATTCGTGGCCATGGCGATGGGCTTCGGCCTGTCGCACGCGCTGGGCTGGCCGTTCCTGGGCGGGCTGGTGTTCGGTCTTGCCCTGTCGGTGGCCAGTACCGTGGTGCTGCTGCGCGCCTTGCAGGAACGGCGCATCGTGGAGACGGAGCGGGGGCGCATCGCGGTCGGCTGGCTGATCGTGGAGGATCTCGTCATGGTCCTCGCCCTCGTTCTGCTGCCCGCGCTGGCGGGCGCGCAGGGCGGGGCCGCGCTGGGCATCACGCTCGCCTTCACGGTGGTGAAGGTCGCCGTGTTCATCGTCCTGATGCTGGTCGTCGGGCGACGCGTCATACCCTGGCTGCTGCACGGCATCGCCCATACCGGGTCGCGCGAACTGTTCCGGCTGGCGGTGCTGGCGGTCGCGCTGGGCGTGGCGTTCGGCGCGGCCAAGCTGTTCGGCGTCTCCTTCGCGCTGGGCGCCTTCTTCGCGGGCATGATCCTTGCCGAAAGCCCGCTCAGCCAGCGCGCCACGGAGGAGACGCTGCCGCTGCGCGACGCCTTCGCCGTGCTGTTCTTCGTGTCGGTCGGCATGCTCTTCAACCCGAAGGTGCTGATCGAGGAGCCCGTTCCGCTGCTCGTCACGATCGCGATCATCATTGTCGGCAAGTCGGTGGCGGCCTATGCCATCGTCCGCGCCTTCGGCCGTTCGAATGTCGTGGCGCTCACCATCGCGGCCAGCCTGGCGCAGATCGGCGAGTTCTCGTTCATCCTCGCCTCGCTCGGCACCTCGCTCCAGATGATCCCGGCGGATGCGCGCGACCTCATATTGGCGGGCGCGATCATCTCCATCATGCTCAATCCGCTGCTGTTCATGCTGATCGACCGCGTGGCCGACCGCGCGGAGGCAAAGGGCAAGGAGGAGACGAAGGCCGCGGCCCCCGCGCCGGTCTCGCGGGGCCATGTCGTGCTGGTGGGGCAGGGGCGCGTCGGCCGGATCGTGCGCGAGAAGCTGCTCGCGTCCGGGGACCGGCTGGTGGCGATCGATACGGAGGGGGACCTGCCCGGCCTGGAGGCGCCGCAGGGGTTCGACGTCGTGATCGGCAATGCGGCCAGCCCCGACATATTGTCGCGGGCCCGCCTGGAGGATGCGCGCCTCCTTCTCGTCGCCATACCCGATGCGTTCGAGGCGGGGCAGGTGGTCGAGCAGGCGCGCCGCCTGAACCCCGAACTGCGCATCGTCGCCCGCGCGCATAGCGACGGCGATGTCGCCCATCTGGAGGCGATGGGGGCCAATCAGGCGATCATGGCGGAGCGCGAAATAGCGGGACGCATGGCGGAACTGGCAAGGGGGCGGTGAGCGGGAGCGGACGAAATGCGATGCTGAACCGGTTCAAGCATCCATGATGAGGCGCTTGCCAATGCGGGGATCGCTCCGGATATTTTCGGATTGACGGTCGACGCTCAACCCCCGCCCGGCGCATTATGCCCGCCCGCCGGCGTGGCGCCGCCCGGCGGCAGGTGCGGGCGGCCCTCCGCCTGCGCGTCCCATTCGATATGATAAAGGTCGAAACGCCGGTCGCGCAGGTTGCGCACCGTGCCCTCCGCCCGCGCCCATGACAGGTCGGCCAGGTTGACGTCCGACATGGTAAGCGTCTCGACATTCTCGCTCGCCTCGGCCGCGATGCCGTCCCGCGCAAAGGGCAGGTCGCAGGGCGTCAATATGCAGCTCTGCGCATATTGGATGTCCATATTCTCGACATTGGGCAGGTTGCCGACATTGCCCGCCAGCACCATGAAGCACTGGTTCTCGATGGCGCGCGCCTGGGAGCAGTAGCGGACGCGCATATAGCCGGTGCGCGTGTCGGTGCAGAAGGGGACGAAGATCATGCGCGCGCCCTGGTCGACCAGACGCCGCGCCAGTTCCGGGAATTCGCTGTCATAGCAGATGAGCACGCCGATGGGACCGCAGTCGGTCTGGATCACGTCCAGGCTGTCGCCGCCCTTGATGTTCCACCAGAAGGCCTCGTTGGGCGTGGGATGGATCTTCTCCTGCGCGTGGATGGACCCGTCGCGCAGGGCGACATAGGCGACATTCTGGATCTCGCCGTCATCGGTCCGCGTCGGATGGGAGCCGCCGATGATGTTGATATTATATTCCAGCGCCATGCGTGACAGTTCCTTCGTCACGCGCGGGGTGTAGGCGGTCAGGCGGTCGATCGCCTCGGCCGGTTTCAGGCGGCTTTTCTCCGAGGAGAGGAGGGGAAGGGTGAACAGTTCGGGGAACAGGATGAAGTCGCAGCGATAATCCGCCGCGACATCGACGAAATATTCGATGTTCTGGATGAATTCGTCGAAGCTCTGCACGGGCCGCGCCTGAAGCTGGCAGGCGGCGAGGCGGACGCTCTCGACGCCGCGCGGCACGCGCATCTCCGGCGCCTCGTCCGGGTTCACATAGGGATTGTGCCAGACCAGATGCGCGGCATAGCCCGCCGATGCCTTGTCCTCCGGCAGATAGCCCTTGAGCGCGCCAATGGGTTCGAAACCGTTCTTGAGCTGGAAGCTGAGCACCTGGTCGGACAGCTTTCCGCCCGACACCTTGGCGATATAGTCCTCCGGCCCGTCGACCTTGCGGCGGGCGCGGGCAAAGCCGGGGATGCGGCCCGCGATGACGATGCCGTGCAGGTCCAGCTCCTCCGCCAGCGCCTTGCGCGCGTCGTAGATGCGCTGGCCGATACGCAGGCCGCGCAGCTTCGGGTCGACCGCCAGTTCGTATCCGTAGAGCCATTCGCCCGCCGGCGTGTGGCGCGTGCCGAAGCCGTTGGCGGTGATCTCCTCCCAGTCGTGCGGGTTGAAGGCCATGTCCTTCGTGACGCGCATCGTGGCGCAATAGCCGACGACCCTGTTGTCATAGAGGGCGACGAACACCCCTTGCGGGAAATTGTTGATCTGGCCGCGCACCATGGCGGGGGCATAATTGGGCATGTCGGGATAGACGCGCCGGATCAGGCGCAGGATGGCCGCGACATCGCCCGGTTCCGCATTGCGCAGGTCGAGCCGCTTCTTGCCCTTGGTCGTCATCGATCAGTCCCTGTCAGTATCGGCCTCAATGGAAACGGGCGGGACGACCAGTGCCGTCCCGCCCGCTGGAATGCCTATGGCCGGTGGTCGTTCACGCAAGCGGAACGATCGGCGGATCAGCTCAGTTCCACTTGCCCATCGCATCCTCGAGGTTCGCGCGGATCGCCTCGAAGAACTGCTCGGTGGTCATCCAGGCCTGATCCGGGCCGACGAGCAGCGCCAGGTCCTTGGTCATCGCGCCCTTCTCCACGGTCTCGACGCAGACGCGCTCCAGCGTCTCGGCGAACTTGGTGACGAGCGGCGTCTCGTCGAACTTGCCGCGATAGCTGAGGCCCTGCGTCCAGGCGAAGATCGACGCGATCGGGTTGGTCGAGGTCGACTTGCCCTGCTGGTGCTGGCGGTAATGGCGGGTGACGGTGCCGTGCGCCGCCTCGGCCTCGACGGTCTTGCCGTCGGGGGCCATGAGCACGGAGGTCATGAGGCCGAGCGAGCCGAAGCCCTGCGCCACGGTGTCCGACTGGACGTCGCCGTCATAATTCTTGCAGGCCCAGACGAACTTGCCGCTCCACTTCAGCGCCGAAGCGACCATGTCGTCGATCAGGCGGTGTTCGTAGACGATGCCGGCCGCCTTGAACTTGTCGGCGAATTCGGCGTCGAACACTTCCTGGAACAGATCCTTGAAGCGGCCGTCATAGGCCTTGAGGATGGTGTTCTTGGTCGAGAGGTAGACCGGCCACTTGCGCATCAGGCCGTACATCATCGAGGCGCGGGCGAATTCGCGGATCGACTCGTCGAGGTTGTACATGGCCATGGCAACGCCAGCACCGGGAGCGTCGAAGACGTCCTTCTCGATGACCGTGCCGTCTTCGCCGACGAACTTGATGGTCAGCTTGCCCTTGCCGGGGAACTTGAAATCGGTGGCGCGGTACTGGTCGCCGAAGGCGTGGCGGCCGACGATGATCGGCTTGGTCCAGCCGGGCACGAGGCGCGGCACGTTCTTCATGATGATCGGCTCGCGGAAGATCACGCCGCCGAGGATGTTGCGGATCGTGCCGTTGGG
>JASGGS010000310.1:0-4002 GCA_047602685.1 Sphingobium sp. | reverse complement strand
ATCACGTCGCTGACCAGGCTGCCGCCGGAGAAGCTGACATGCACCGTCTCGATATTGGTGCCCGCCACCTTCTCCGCCTGCTCCACCGTCTCGCGGATCGCCTGCTCGGTGCGTTCCATGTCGGCGATGAAGCCGCGCCGCACGCCCTTGCTCTCGCGCTGGCCGGTGCCGAGGATGACGAGGCTGCCATCCTCCTGCCGTCCCGCGATCAGGGCGGAGACCTTCCACGATCCCACATCGATGGCGGTGATGAGTTTCTCGACGCGCGGACTTCCCATCTCTCTTACGCCTCCCCCGATTTCAGCCCGCGCGACGCATCGGTGCGGGGCGAACGCTCATCCTGTTCCTCGCCATTGCCGCCGGGCGGCGAGGCCGCCTTCTTCGCGGCATCCCCCTCGCCCGCCGCCGTGCGGCTGTCGGACGGCAGGCGCAGCACGAACCGGCCGGGATCGCGCATGTCGAACCGCACGATGCCGCGGCCGAGCAGGCGATTGACGCCATCGAGCTGCGCGAATTTCATGAGGGCCGCAGCGGCCGCGCCGCTGCCTTCCGGCAGGGCCAGCGTTTCGCCGGACTGGAAGCGCAGATCCCAGCGGCGGTTGCCGACCCAGGTGGCGCCCGCCAGCAGCGGCTTGAGCGCGGGCGCGGCCTCCATGAGCTGCCCCAGGGCGCGCGTCTCCCGATTGGCCTGCGGCCCCACGACCAGCGGCAGGTCGGGCATGGAGCGGCCGTCCACCCGCTCAAGCTCCACCCCGTTCACGTCGATGAGGCTGAGTTGCCCGCCATGCTGCCACACAGCCACGGGATCGCGCTCCACGATGTCGATGACCAGCGTGTTGGGCAGGCGCCGCGTCACCCGCGCATCCTGCACCCAGCCCAGCGTCATGACCCGGCCGCGCAGCGCCGACAGGTCCACGGACAGCATGGAGCGGTCCATCTCGTCCAGCGCGAGGGCATAGACCGGCATTTCGTCCATGTGCTTCAGGCCCTGCACCTCCACCTTCGCGACCTGGAAGCCGGAGCGCGCGGCGAGCGCCGCCAGTTCCTGCCCCGCCGCCTGTTGCAGGCCGAAGAAGGAGGCGGCCATCCACAGGACGCCGCCCGACAGGCCGATGACCATCAGCGTCAGGATGCGGCCGAGCGTCTGCCCGCTGACGGGCAGGAGCGCGATCAGCCGGTCCAGCTTCGTCCGCCGCCGGGGCGCCTGCCGCCCGCGCGAACGCGGCGCCGGGGACCGGCCGTTGCGGGACGGCGCGCCGCGCCTGATCTTCGCTCCGTTCACGTCCCGACCCCGTTCATGATCCGGCCCCCTCCAGCGCGTCCTCGATGATCGCCTCCACCAGCTCGCCATAATCGAGGCCCAGATAGCGCGCCTGTTCCGGCACGAGGCTGAGCGGAGTCATGCCCGGCTGGGTATTCACCTCCAGCAGGAACACGCCCTCCACCCCTTGCGTGTCGTCCCAGCGGAAGTCGGACCGCGACGTGCCCGTGCAGCCCAGAAGCTGGTGCGAGCGCAGGGCCACGGCCATCATATGCTCCGCTATCTCGTCCGGAATCCGCGCGGGGCAGACATGTTCCGTCATGCCCTCCGTATATTTGGAATCGAAGTCGTAGAAGCCGCCCTTGGGCTTCAGCTCCGTCACGCACAGCGCCCGGCCGCCCAGCACGGCGACGGTCAGTTCCCGCCCCCGGATGAAGGGTTCGGCCAGAAGCTCCTCGAACTCATGCCACGGCCCGGTCGTCTCGCGGCCGATCGGATTGCCGTAATTGCCCTCCGCCGTGACGATGGCGACGCCGACCGAAGACCCCTCGTTCACAGGCTTCACCACATAGGGGCGCGGCAGCGGGTCCTTGTCGAACAGGCTTTCGGACTTCACGATCATGCCGCCGGGCATGGGAATGCCATGGGGAACAAGCTGGTTCTTGGTCAGCACCTTGTCGATGGCGATGACGGAGGTGACGAGGCCGCTATGCGTGTAGCGCACGCCCATCAGGTCCATCAGCCCCTGCACGGAGCCGTCCTCGCCGGGCACGCCGTGGAGCGCGTTGAACACGATGTCGGGATTGGCAGCGATCAGCTTGGCGGGGAAATCCCGCCCCTCCCGCGGCGTGGCGCCGAGGTCGATGCGGGTGACGCGATGGCCGCGCTCCTCCAGCGCCTTCGCCACGCCCTCCCCGCTCATCAGGGAGACGGGACGCTCCGACGCCCAGCCGCCCATCAGGACGGCGACATGCCAGGGGCCGCTCACTTGCCCGTCCCCATGCCGATGCCCGCGCCGGTGCCCGTGCCGACACGCTGGATTTCCCATTCCAGGGTCACGCCCGTTGCCTCCTTCACGCGCCGGATCACGTCCTCGCCCAGTCCCTCGATATCCGCGCTCGTCGCCTCGCCGAGGTTGAGCAGGAAATTGCAATGCTTCTCCGACACCTGCGCGTCACCCCGCCGAAGTCCCCGGCAGCCCGCGCGGTCCACCAGTTCCCACGCCTTGTGCCCGTCCGGGTTCTTGAAGGTGGAGCCGCCCGTCCTGGACCGCAGCGGCTGGCTTTCCTCGCGCGCGGCGGCGATGCGGTCCATCTCCGCCTGGATGGCGGCGGGCTGCCCGGCCTGGCCGCGAAAGGTCGCTGCGACGACGATGGCACCGTCCGGCAATGCGCTGTGCCGGTAGCTGTAGCCGAGATCGCCGGGCGCCAGTGTCCGCCGCTCGCCGGAGCGCAGGATCACCTCCGCCTCGACCAATATGTCCTTCACCTCCCGGCCATAGGCGCCGCCGTTCATCCGCACGAAGCCACCGACCGTGCCGGGGATGGAGCGCAGGAATTCGAGGCCCGCAATGCCCGCGTCGCGCGCCGTGGAGGAAACGAGGATGCCCGACGTGCCGCCGCCGCAGCGGAGCGTCGTCGCGTCCAGCCGCCCGGCGAAGCTGAACGCCTTGCCGAGGCGCACGACGACCCCCGGCACGCCGCCGTCGCGGACGATGAGGTTGGAGCCGAGGCCCAGCGCCATGACCGGCACGGCGGGGTCGAGCGCGGCGAGGAAGGCGGCGAGATCGTCCGCGTCCTTCGGCTCGAACAGCCATTCGGCCGCCCCGCCCGCCTTGAACCAGACGAGCGGCGCCAGCGGCGCGCCGGGCTTCAGCGTGCCGCGCACCATGGCCGATCCGGTCAGGGCGGCGCCGGCCGTCACCCCTTCACACCCCACAGGGCCAGCCAGTTCCTGAGGATGGCGGCCTGCGTCTCCGCCGCCTTGTTGAGGCCCCGCCCCGCGCCGGTCTGCGCCTGCGCGGAGTGCAGCATCTGCTGCCAGACCGAGATCTGGCGCGACTGAAGGTCGAGAAGCCGCTTCTGCGCGTCGAGGCCTGCCTGGAGCCAGTCGAACATTCAGGCAACCTCCCCGATGGCGCCCTTGACGCCCTCGGCCAGACCGGCGGCCCATTTGGTGATGTCGCCCGCGCCGAGGCAGACGATCATGTCGTTCGCGCGGAGGTCGCGCGCCAGAGCCGCGGCCAGCGCGTCCGCATCGGCCACGACCGCCGCCTCGCGATGGCCGCGCCGCTTGAGGCCCGCTACGAGCGCGTCGGCGTCTATGCCCTCGATGGGCTGCTCGCCCGCCGTGTAGACGGGGGTCACATAGACGATATCGGCATCGTTGAACGCCTGCTGGAACTCCTCCATCAGGTCGCGCAGGCGCGTGAAGCGATGCGGCTGCACGACCGCGATCACGCGCCCCTTCGCCCCTTCGCGCGCGGCGGCGAGGACGGCGCGGATCTCGACCGGGTGATGGCCGTAATCGTCGATGATGGTCGCGTCGCCGCCGTCGAGCCCGACCGTGCCGACCTTGGTGAAGCGGCGCTTCACCCCGCCGAAGCCGGAGAGGCCCGACTGGATGGTCGCGTCGGGAATGCCCATGAACAGCGCCACGCCGATGGCGGCCATGGCATTGAGGACATTGTGGCGGCCCGGCATGGGCATTCCCGACGCGACCATCCAGTCGGGCCTCTCCGG
>JASGGS010000309.1:0-4047 GCA_047602685.1 Sphingobium sp. | reverse complement strand
CGCCTCTCCGAAGCGTCGAACACGCCGGTCATGTTGCAGCTTCGCGTCCGTTCCTGCCACATGACCGGCAGCTTCATCGCGAAGGACAATGTCCGCCCGTCGCTGACCGTGGATCAGGCCGCCGCCAGCCCGGTGCGAGACACCGACCGCATCGTCCTGCCCCCCGCCAACTTCCTCCACGAGATCGAGAAGGTGGAGAAGCGCTGGCCCGCCGGTATCGACTTCGTCCGCGACAATCGCCTGAACGAATGGTTCGGGCCGGATGCGGGGGAAGACGTCGGCATCATCGTGCAGGGTGGCCTCTACAACAATCTCGTCCGCGCGATGGAGTTGACCGGCCTGTCAGACGCTTACGGGGACAGTCGCCTGCCCATTTATTGCCTGAACGTCACCTATCCGCTGATACCGGACGAAGTCGCCGACTTCTGCCGGACCAAGAAGGCCGTGCTGATCGTCGAGGAGGGCCAGCCCGAGTTCATCGAGCATGAGCTGAACACGCTCATCCGCCGCGCGGGCCTCGACACCCGCATCATCGGCAAAGACATGCTGCCCCGCTCCGGCGAATATAGCGTCCATGTCATCAAGGCAGGCATCGGCAAGTTCCTGCGCGAATGGCGCCCGGAGATCGCGCCGACCGAAGAGGCCAGCTCGCCCCTCCCCGCCCCCGTGGCCGCGCAGATCCCGCAGCGGCCCGCCGGCTTCTGCACCGGCTGCCCGGAGCGGCCGGTCTTCACGGCCATGAAGCTGGTCGAGCGCGAACTGGGGCCGACCCATGTCTCCGCCGATATCGGCTGCCACCTCTTCTCCATCCTGCCGCCGTTCAACATCGGTAACACCACCATGGGCTACGGCCTCGGCACGGCGGGCGCGTCCGCCTTCAAGCCGAAGGACAAGCGCGCCGTGGCGGTGATGGGCGACGGCGGCTTCTGGCACAACGGCCTCACCTCTGGCGTCGGCAATGCGGTGTTCAACCAGGACGACACCGTCACGCTCATCATCGACAATGGCTATTCGGCGGCGACCGGCGGGCAGGACATTCTCTCCTCCCGCGCCGACAATATGGAGCGCTCGACCAGGCACCCCATCGAGAAGGCGGTGCGCGGCATCGGCGCGAAATGGGTTCGCACCCTCTATCGCACCTATGACCTGAAACGCATGCGCGACACGCTGCGCGAGGCGATGACCAGCCCCCAGAAAGGCCCCAAGATCATCGTCGCCCAATCCGAATGCATGCTCAACAAGCAACGCCGCACGAAGAAACAGGATGCCGCCGACCTGAAGGCGGGCAAGCGTGTCGTGCGCGAACGCTTCGGCGTCGATAGCGACACCTGCACCGGCGACCATAGCTGCATCCGCCTGTCGGGTTGCCCTTCCCTCTCGATCAAGCCCAATCCCGACCCGCTGCGGCAGGATCCGGTCGCCCATGTCGAGAACAGCTGCGTCGGCTGCGGTCTGTGCGGCGAGGTGAGCCATGCCGCCGTGCTGTGCCCCAGCTTCTATCGCGCCAGCATCGTCAGCAACGCCGGCCGCTGGGAGCGCGCGCGCAAGCGTGTCTCCGGCTCCGTCATCCGCTATTTCCAGAAGCGCGACGACCGCGCGCGCGCCGCGAGGGCCTTCTGATGGTCGCTTTTTCCGAAACACGCGACCGCATCTGCATCGCCATCCTCGCCCTGGGCGGACAGGGCGGCGGCGTGCTGGCCGACTGGATCCAGCATGTCGCGCGCGGCAAGGGCTGGCTGGCGCAGGGCACCTCCGTCCCGGGCGTGGCGCAGCGCACCGGCTCCACCGTCTATTATGTCGAGCTGGGCCGCATGAACGGCGACCGCGCGCCGGTGATGGCGCAGATGCCGGTGCCGGGCGACGTGGACATCGTCGTCGCCTCCGAACTGATGGAGGCAGGCCGGGCCATGCTGCGCGGCTTCTCCACGGTCGAACGCACGACGCTGATCGGCTCGACCCACCGCATCTACGCCATCTCCGAGAAAAGCTCGATGGGTGACGGGCGCGGCAACAGCGACAAGATCATCGAGGCGGCAGGCCGGCGCGCCAAGCGCTTCATCGGCTTCGACATGGAGGCAGCGACCGAACGGTCGCGCAGCGTCATCAGCGCGGTAATGTTCGGCGCATTGGCGGGCAGCGGCGCGCTTCCCTTCGCGCGCGAGGATTTCGAGGAGGCGATCACCGCCAGCGGCATCGCCGTGCCCAGCAACCTCAAGGGCTTCGACGAGGGCTATCGCGCCGCGCAGGGCGAGGTCGCCATGCCGGTGGAGCCCGAACATGATCTGCCCGTCCCCACCACGCAAGCCGGCCGCCGGTTACAGGACCGCATTCACGCCGGCCTGCCCGAGCCTGTCTGGCGCAATGCGCTGCACGGCGCAGCGCGCCTGGCCGACTATCAGGACGCAGCCTATGCGCAGGCCTATCTCGACAGGCTGGAGCGGATCGTCGCGCTGGACGTTGCGCCCTTCATTCTGACCAGCGAGTCGGCGCGCCACCTGGCGCTGTGGATGAGCTATGAAGACACGATCCGCGTTGCCGATCTGAAGACGCGGACCAGCCGCGCAGCGCGCGTACGGACCGAAGTGATGGCCGGACCCGATCAGATCCTGTCCGTCACCGAGTTCATGCATCCGCGCCTGCGCGAAGTCTGCGAGACGCTTCCCGCCGGGCTGGGCACCGCGATCCTGCGCTCGAAGCGCCTGTCGCGTCTGCTCGAACCGCTGTTCCAGAGCGGGCGACATGTCGAGACGACAAGTCTGAAATGGTTTATCATCCTGCGCACATTGGCACGCATGCGGGCCATGCGGCGCAAATCCCTGCGGTTCAGGGAGGAGCAGGAGCGGATCGCGGCGTGGCTGGTGCGGGTCGAACAGACGGCGCGGCGTGACAATGCGCTCGCCATCGAAGTGGTTCGCTGCCAGCACCTTATCAAGGGCTATGGCGACACGTTCGAAAGAGGCCTGGGCAATTTCGAGCGGATCATGGCCGCCCTGGATGCATCGCCACTCGCCGCCCGGGACGTGGAGAGGCTGCGGGACGCCGCTCTCGCCGACGAGGGCGGGGCGGCTCTGGACAAGGCCCTGGCAGCCTGACGCACCGCCCGGTGCACCCCCGCAGCACGGGACGTCGTTGAAGAAGGGTTTGCGAATGTCGAAGACAGTATCCCTTTCCGCACTGCTGGAGGGTTTTTCCCGGCAGGGCCGCACTCTGCTGGAACGATATGGCATTCTTCGCCCACTGGCATTGTCAGGCGGCGCGAGTGCCAGCGATGGCGCCATGATGCAGGAACTGGCCCATGCCCTGCTTTCGGGGCGCGGCGAGGCATCCGGCGTCGCGATCGCCAGCGACCTGCTGGCCATTTATGATGGCGCGGATGCGGCGGATCGCACCGCGTTCATGCACATGCTGGCGACCCGCCTCGGTCCCGATCCGGACGAGTTGAACATCGCCATCGCCCTCTATCGGGAGAATGGCGATCAAGCCTTGCCTGCCCTGATGAAGGCGGTCGAGCCTCCCCGGCAGGAACTGCTGCGGCGCCTCAATCTGGCGCCTGGCGCCACCGCCATGCTGCTGCGCATGCGCGAACATCTTTTGGTCCTGCAACGGCAGGATCCGGGGCTCTACGGCGCTGTCGATGCCGACTTCGTGCACCTGTTCGGCAGCTGGTTCAACCGCGGCTTCCTGACCATGGAGGAGATCAGCTGGGATAGCCCCGCCCGTCTGCTGGAGCGCGTGATCCGCTATGAAGCGGTGCATCACATCGCGGACTGGCAGGATCTGCGCAATCGTCTGGATCCGGCCGACAGGCGTTGTTTCGCCTTCTTTCACCCCGCGCTTCCCGGTGAACCGCTGATCTTCGTCGAGGTCGCGCTGACCGCCGGTATCGCGGACAATGTGCAGCATATCCTGCTCAATGAGCGCGAACAGTTGCACGCGAAGGACGCGAAGGTCGCGATCTTCTATTCGATCAGCAATTGTCAGGCAGGCCTCAAGGGTATTTCCTTCGGCCATTTCCTGATCAAGCAGGTGGCGGCCGATCTGAAGCGC
>JASGGS010000308.1:0-4085 GCA_047602685.1 Sphingobium sp. | reverse complement strand
GATGGCGAGACAGGCATGCGCCACCGTTTCAGCCGCAGCCCCGGGCAAGGAAGCAGGCTCAGGCAAGGGCGCGGGCGGCCTCCAGCACTTCGGCCGCATGCCCCTTGACCTTGACGGCGGGCCAAACGCGGGCAGCCTTGCCCGATGCGTCGAAGAGGAAGGTCGCGCGGGCGATGCCCATATATTCGCGGCCATAGAGCTTCTTCTCGACCCAGGTGCCGAACGCCTCGCATACCGCGCCATCCTCGTCGGAGGCGAGGATGACGGTCAGGCCGTGCTTTGCCGCAAACTTCCCTAGCTTCCCTACCGTATCCCTGGACACACCGACAACGGGGACGCCCAGCCTATCGAACTCGCCCTTCAGCGCGCTGAAGTCGAGCGCCTCGTTCGTGCAGCCGGGCGTGTCCGCCTTGGGATAGAAGTAAACCACCAGGGGCTTGCCCTTATAGGCGGCCAGCGGGATGTCGCCGCCAGCGCCCTTGAGGGTCACTTCGGGCAGGCTATCTCCGGTCGTCAGCATCGCCAAACTCCTCCGCTATGGTATTCCAGGCAGCACCGATGCTCTGCCGCGCTTCGGCGATCTTCGCAAGCAGATCGGCCCAGTCCCGCGCACCGCAGGCGCGCGCGACAAGGGGACGGGTCTCCTCCGGCGGCTCGTCGGCGCCGGGGGTGACGAGCCGCGAGACGACGAGATAGCGGGTGATGAGGTCATGGGCGGGCCGTATCTCCGGACCCAGCGCACCCGCCGCCGCCAGCGCGTCTATCCCCGCCCTCAGGTCCGGCGAGAAGCCCCGACCGGTGCGGAACTGGGTGACATGCGCCAGGAACTCGCAGTCGATGAGGCCGCCGGCCACCAGCTTGACGTCGAGATCGCCCCTGGGCGGCTTATGCCTGGCGATGTCGGCCCGCATCTTCACCGCCTCCCGCGCGAGGGCGTCGCCATCCCGCTCGGCTTCGAGCGTCTGGGTGACGATGGCCTGCAACCCCGCCCGCGCCTGTGCCGAACCGAATATCGGCCGTGCACGGGTGAGGGCGAGATGCTCCCACGCCCAAGCGGATTCGCGCTGGTAGCGCTCGAAGCTGTCGAAGCTGACGCACAGCAGCCCCTGCGTGCCGGACGGCCGCAGGCGCGTGTCCACCTCGTAAAGCGGACCCGCCGCCGTCGAGACGGAAAGGGCATTGCCCACGCGCTGCGCCAGCCGGTTGAAATATTGCGTGGCGCCGAGCGGCTTCGCGCCATCGGATTCAGCCGCGAAGTCGCCGGTGAAGAGGAAGATGAGATCAAGGTCGGAGGCATGGGTGAGAAGCCCGCCGCCGAGGCGGCCGAGCGCCAGGATCACCAGCTCCCCGCCCGCGACCTTGCCATGCGTCTTCTCGAACTCGGCGACGGTGGCGGAGGCCAGCACCTCGATCGCGGCTTCCGCAACGCGGCCATAGCCCGCCGCCGCCTCTATGGGATCGGTCTCGCCCCGCACGATCTGGACGCCGATGGCGAAACGGCGGTCGCCCACGCGCTGCCGCACGGAATCGAGCAGCGCCTCATAGCCTTCCCCCGCCTCCTGCCGGCGGAAGTCCGCGACCAGCGCGCCCACGGGCGGCATGGGGTCGAAGGCGCTGGCGTCGATCAACCCGTCGAGCAGCGCGGCGCGGCGCCCCAGCGCATCGGCAAGGGCTGGCGCGTGACTCAATATCTCAACCAATATCTGGGCGAGGCCGGGCCGGGCGGAGAGCAAGCGGAAGATATTGATCGCGCTGGGCAATCCGCGCAGCAGCGCATCGAGGCGCAGCACCGTCGCCGCCGGATCGGGCGCACCGGCAATGGCGCGCATCACCTCCGGCAGCATGTCCTCCAGCGCCTCGCGCGCCTGGGGCGTGCGCAGCACCCGCGCCTGCCCCTCCCGCCACTCCGCGATGCGGGCAAGGGCCGGGGCGGGATCGGCAAAGCCCATGTCCCGCAACTGCCCGGCCAATCCGTCCGGATCGCGCGACAGGCGATTGCCGTCGTCGCCGCCCGCCGCCGCCGCCAGCCCGTCATACAGCGCGCCCACGGTCTCGATATGCGGGGCGAGCGTGGCGATCAGCGCGTCGCCATCGGCCAGGCCCGACAGCCGCGCCACATTGTCGAGATGCTCCCCGGCGGGCGGCAGGCTGTGCGTCTGGCGGTCGTCCACCATTTGCAGGCGGTGCTCGATCGTGCGGTAGAGCCGATAGGCCGTGCCGAGGGTCGCCGCCGTCTCCTCCCCGATAATGCCCGCCCGCGTCAGGGCGGCGAGCGCGTCGAGGGTCGCGGGCGCGCGCAGCGAGGGATCGCGTCCGCCATGGATGAGCTGGTGGATCTGCGCGAAGAACTCCACCTCGCGAATGCCGCCCCGGCCGCGCTTCAGGTCATAGCCCGGCCCCAGCCGCTGGCCCTGCGCATAATGGTCGCGAATGCGGCGGGTGATGTCGCCAATGCCCGAAATCGCGCCGAAATCGAGCGACCGCCGCCAGACGAAGGGGCGGATGGCGGTGAGGAACATCTGCCCCAGCCCCTTGTCCCCCGCCGCCGCGCGGGCGCGGATGAAAGCGGCCTGCTCCCAGCCCATGGCCGTCGATTCATAATAGCTGATCGCCGCATCGACCGGCAGCACGATGGGGGTGGCATCGGGCGACGGGCGCAGGCGCAAGTCGACGCGGAAGACATAGCCGTCCTCCGTCCGGTCGCCGAGCAGCGCGACGACCCGGCGGCCGAGCCGGACGGCGGCCTCCACCGGCTCCTCCCGGCTGGTATGCGGCAGCACCTCCGGATCGAACAGCAATATGGGATCGATGTCGGAGCTGTAGTTCAGTTCGCACGAACCATGCTTGCCGAGCGCCAGCACGGAAAAGCCCTGCACCTCCGCATCCGGATAGCGTTCGGCAAAGGCGGCGGCGATGGCGCGGTCCAGCGCTTCGTCGGCAAAGGCGGCAAGACGGGCCGTCACTGTCTCCAGCGGCCATGCCCCCGCCAGATCGGCAAGGGCGACGACGAGGCCCCGCGCCCGCTTTTCGAGGCGCAGCGCCTTGCCCACCGCCATGCCCGGTTCCGCCACGCGCGCGGCGGCGTCCCAGGCGGCATCGACCTCGCCACGGCCCAGCAGGTCGGCGATTTCCGGAAAGACGCGAAGCTGCCGCGCAAGATAGTCACTATGCCCGTTTGCCCGCTCCAGCGCGCCCGCCCACTCTCCTGCCCACTCTCCTGCCCACTCTCCTGCCCACTCTCCTGCCCACTCTCCTGAAAGCACATCCATGCCGCTACCCTGGTCCATTCGTCGCATGTATTTGTTAAGGCCGAAACTTTGGCAGTTTGGCGCCGTTATTGTCAGCATGATGGAGTATCGCAACCATAAAGGCGGAGAGAGGAGCGGTATGAACGGTTCGCGCTATCGCGAAGTGCCCTCGCCTGCCCGGACGGATGGAGTGGGCGTGGCGTTGCGCCGCGCCTTCGATCCGGCCGCGCTCGAGATGGACGATTTTGCCGGGCTCCTGCGGGAACTGGACCGCAAGACCATGTGAGCGTCAATGGCGAATAGCCCGCCGCGTCGACGAACCGATGCGGCGGGCTTTTTGCGGTCCGATGCAGGAAAAGGCGGAAGATGGCGGATCAGCGTCCCTCGCTGATCCGGTCCACCTCTCCCATGATCTCGGCCAATGTCCCCTCGGCGCTGGTCGCCTGGGTCGAGCGCGCGGGCAGGGCGCCCTGGTCGAGAATCGATTCCAGCGCGGTGCGGCCGCGCGCCACGCGGCTCTTGATCGTACCCACCGCGACGCCGCAGATTTCGGCCGCCTCCTCATAGGCAAAGCCGCCCGCGCCGACGAGGATCAGAGCCTCGCGCTGCGGCTGCGGCAATTGCTGGAGTGCGCGGTGCAAGTCGCTGAGGTCGATATGCCGGTCCTGACTGGCCGGTCCCGCAAGGATGCGGTCGGCGGTCAGGTCGTCCCATTCGCCCCGGAAGCGGTTGCGCCGGACCTGGGAGAGATAATGGTTGCGCAGGATGATGAAGGTCCAGGCACGCATGTTTGTACCCGCCTGAAAGCGAGACCGCGCCGCCCATGCCTTGAGCAGC
>JASGGS010000307.1:0-4147 GCA_047602685.1 Sphingobium sp. | reverse complement strand
TGGTGCCGGAGCCCTTGGCGACGCGGATCTTGCGCTTGGCGTTGAGCAGTTCGGGCCGGGCGCGCTCCTTGGGCGTCATCGATCCGATGATCGCGTCGAGATGCACCAGCGCCTTGTCGTTGACGCCTGACTGGGCCATCGCCGCCTGCGCCTTCTTGAGGCCGGGGATCATGCCCGCCAGCATGCCGAGGCCGCCCATGCGCTGCATCTGCTGGAGCTGGTTGCGCAGGTCGTTCATGTCGAACTTGCCTTCGGCGAGACGCCTGGCGAGCTTGTCCGCATCCTCCGCCTGGATCGTTTCCGCCGCCTTCTCGACCAGCGACACGACGTCGCCCATGCCGAGGATGCGGCCCGCGACGCGGCCGGGATGGAAGGGTTCGATGGCATCCAGCTTCTCGCCCGTGCCCGCGAACTTGATCGGGCGGCCCGTGACCGCGCGCATCGACAGCGCCGCGCCGCCGCGCGCATCGCCGTCCATGCGGGTCAGCACCACGCCGGTCAGCGGCACCTGCTCGGTGAAGCTGCGCGCCACATTCACCGCGTCCTGACCCGTCAGAGAGTCCACGACGAGAAGGATTTCCGCGGGCTCGGAGACTTGGGCGACGGCCTTCATCTCATCCATCAAGGCCTGGTCGACATGGAGGCGCCCGGCCGTGTCGAGCATCAATATGTCGAAGCCCTGCAACCTGGCCGCCTGCATCGCGCGCCGGGCGATATCGACCGGCTGCTGGCCCGCCACGATGGGCAGGGTCGCCACGTCAATCTGCCGGCCCAGCACCGCCAGCTGCTCCTGCGCGGCGGGCCGGTTGACGTCCAGCGATGCCATCAGGACCTTCTTGCGGTCCCTGTCCTTCAGGCGCTTGGCCAGCTTGGCCGTCGTGGTGGTCTTGCCCGAGCCCTGGAGGCCGACCATCATCACGATGGCGGGCGGCACGACGTCGAGGATCAGTTCCGCCGTCTCCGACCCCAGCATCCGGGTCAGGCCGTCATTGACGATCTTGACCACCTGCTGGCCGGGCGTGACCGAGCGCAGCACGCTGGAGCCGACAGCCTCCTCGGTGATGCTGTCGATGAACTCGCGGACCACGGGCAGGGCGACGTCCGCTTCGAGGAGCGCGATTCGCACCTCGCGCATCGCGGCGCGGACATCCGCTTCCGTCAGGGCGCCGCGGCCGCGCAGACGGTCGAATACGCCGCCCAGACGATCGCTAAGAGAGTCGAACATCGTCACCTCATTGGGGTTGGAAAACCCCGAAAAATCCTGCCTTGCGGCACAACGCAAAAGCGCCGGTGGGCGAAACCTCGCCGACCAGCGTTGATCCATGGACCATGAAGCATCCCACGGATTTTGCAGTTCCCGGCCCGGACAAGCCGGATCGGATTGGCGTCGCTTACGGGAAAGGGCGGGAAATGGCAAGGGTGGAGTGGGTCGCGCCCGGCAAAAGAAAGAGGCGCCGAAGCGCCCCTCCCCTCATTTCTCGCCCGCCGGGGCCTGTCACGACACCACCTGTCACCACACCAGCGGCACATTCTTCGGCCCGACCACGCCGCCCGGCCAATATTCGATCTTCGCACCCGGCTTGAGCTGGAAATTCGGGATGCGTTTCAGCCATTCCTGGAGGCAGATCTTGATCTCCAGCCGGGCGAGATGCGCGCCCATGCAGCTATGCACGCCGCCCGCAAAGGCGAGGATCGGCTTGCGGGGACGATGGAAATTCACCTCCGTCGGTTCGGGGAAGATTTCCGGATCGTAATTGCAGGCCGGCAGGATGCTCGTCACCTTGTCGCCCGCCTTCATCTGCACGCCCCGGATTTCCACATCCTTCGTCAGCGTGCGGCCGGAGAAGGTGACGGTGTAGACCCGCAGCAGTTCCTCGACGATATTGTTGATATTGTCGGGCGTGTCGATGATCTCCTGGCGGCGATCGGGATTCTCGGCCAGCCACACCCAGATATTGTTGAGCGTCGCGAACACCGTGTCGAGGCCCGCGATGAACACGAAGAAGACGAAGCCGAATGTTTCCTTGTCGCTCATCGGCTCGCCGCCGGGACGGCCGTTGACGATGGCGCTGACCAGATATTCGTCCGGATTGGCGCGCTTCTCCGCGATGACCTTGTTCAGATACTGGGTCACCTCGCCCATGACCTGCATGGCGATCTGCTTGTCCTGCGCGTGCAGCAGGCCCATTGCCCAGCGGACGAATTCGTCCATCATGTCACGCGGCAGGCCCATCAGGTCAAGGAACACGCCGACCGGCAGAGGGCGGCCGAAATCCTTGGCGAACTCGCATTCGCCCTTGTCGATGATCTTGTCGATCAGGTCGTTGGCGAGCTTGCGAATGCGGGTTTCCATGGCGAGGATCGCCTTGGGCGTGACCAGCGGATCGACCAGGGCGCGATATTTGCGATGCTCGGGCGGGTCGACCTCCAGCGGCAGCACGCGCCAGTAATCGGCGGGATCGCGCGGGAACGGGCCGGTGCCGAATGTCGTGAAATATTCGGGCTTGCGCAGCGCGAAATAGGCATCCTCATATTTCAGCAGCTGCCATGCGGGCGGCCGGTGCGGGCTGCCGGGGTCGAAATAGATGGGCGGCGCATTTTCATGCAATGCCGCCATATATTTATGCGGCGCGGCGAGGAACTCCGGTCCTTCCGTCACCTTCGCCTCATAGACGAGATGCGGCGGGATATGATCGGGAATGGGTGCGTTTTCGGTGACGGCTTGCGGACCTGCCATTGTCTCTCTCCTCGATTGTCGCGATCAATATTGGGATTCGGGCAGGCGGACGACCAGGCCGTCCAGCTCGTCCGTGACCGTCAGCTGGCAGCTGAGGCGGCTGTTGGGCTTCACCTCGGCGGAGGCGGCCTCCAGCATCTCCTTCTCCACGCCCTCGGCCTCGCCCACGCGGTCCATCCATTCCTCGTCGACATAGCAATGGCATGTCGCGCAGGCTAGGCCGCCGCCGCATTCCGCGACGATGCCCTCGACCATATTGTTCAACGCGCCCTGCATAACGGTGTCGCCGCTTGCCACGTCCACCTCGTATTTCGTCCCGTCATGCTCGATATAGGTCACCAGGGCCATTCCGATCTCCCGCTCTCAGCGCTCATATTTATGGAGAACACCGTTCTCTGATATGCATATAGCATTTGGGCGATTATGGAGAAAGACCTTTGTTCTCATTTTCCGGTCGAGGTTCCTTGGCGACAGCATCCCGCACCCCTATTGCCGAAGCACTGGCATCGGCGGCACCGCGCCGTGGCCGCCCGCCCGCCGCCGCGTCGGGGGACGCTCTCGCCCATGCCCGCGCGCGCCAGATTGTCGAGGCGGCCTATGGCATATTGGAGGAATCGGGGCTGGACGGCCTGACGATCCGCGCCGTCCTCACCCGCACCGGCCTGTCGCGCCGGGCCTTTTACGAGCGGTTCGTCGGCAAGGACGATCTGGTCCTCGCCGTGTTCGAGCACACCATCCGCCTCGCCGCCCATCAATATGAGAGCCAGACGAGCCGCGTCCGCGATCCGCTGGAGCGGATGCGGCTTATCGTCCTGTCCATCGCCCTCGCGCGCGGGTCGGTCGATGATGTGGAGAGCCACGAGGGCAGCCATCCGCGCGGCGCCGCGCTCAGCCGCGAGCATCTGCGTCTCGCGGAATCCCGTCCCGACGAGTTGCAGGCCGCGCTCAGCCCCCTGTTGAAGCTGCTGGCCAGCGTCCTCGCCGACGGCATGGCGAGCGGCCAGTTCCGCAGGGCGCGGCCCGAGCGGCTGGCGACCCTGGTCTATAATCTCGTCGCCACGACCGTTCACGCGCAATTGCTTGCCGAGGAAGCGGGCAGCCACGACCAGGCGAGCCGGGAGGAGCTGGCGGCCGATATCTGGGAATTCTGCCGGCGCGCCATCGCCGCCTGACCTCCATCCCCCGATCATGGCCGCTCCGCAAAAAGCGGATGACAAGCCACGGCCCGACTGATAATACAACGCATCAGGTGATATTAAGTGTGCCGGGCAGGAAGAGAGGTGGGCATCACCGCCTCCGCCCGGCCGCCTATGGAGAGAGGATGCGATATGGCCGGCCTGCCTTCCACCGTGCCCCCGTCCGCTGACCGGCAAGACCGCGCTGGTCACCGGTGCATCGCGCGGCATCGGC
>JASGGS010000306.1:0-4160 GCA_047602685.1 Sphingobium sp. | reverse complement strand
TTGCAGGCATGACGTTAACCGCAGCCCTCAGAGGTACGCGATAGAAGCTCATCGTTCGATAGCTCCACGCATATGGCACGCAGTGCTTCATGGCGGCGGCATGCAAGAAGAACTGGAATTCTTCTGGGGCATGACGGACCGATTCTAAAAACGAGTGCTGGGCTTGCCGGTCGGCACCGAACTCGTTCAGCGCCTTCGATCTTAGATTATCCGCATAAGCTCCGACTGTGAGCAGAGAACCCGCCAGCCCCACCGCTACAAAAATGGGACCTCGAACGAGCGAAAGCCGAGTTGGTATGAAAAAGCTAGACGCTCCGACCGCGAAGCAAGCGGATACGATCCAGAGCCAGTGAGGCGCGCCTAGTCTATCTGACCAGATCGTCGCGAGGAATACTGGCTTAAGCAAGCTGCCGACGGCGAAGCCCGCAATCGCCAGGTACGTAATGCATCGAAGCGCGACGGTCTTCATTCTGCACTTTTGTCCGACATCCGGCGCGACGCTCATGCCGCCAACTCGACCTTGTGAGCCATGTCCGCTCTCGAGCGTCCCACGATTGCGGCGACAGTATTCTTGATGAGGCCGAGGTCGCGGGCGATCCAGCGATAGCTGCGCCCCTCGGCAACAAGGGCTAGCACCTTGGGGGCGAGCCGATCCGACTTCGGGCGGACGCCGGTTTGCCGTCCGAGCTTGCGGCCCCGCGCGCGCAGCAGCTAAGCCGGAGCGGACGCGCTCGCTGAGCATATCGCGCTCGAACTGCGCGATGCCGGCGAGCACCGTCGCCATCATCCGCCCGTGGGGCGTATCGACCTCGAAGGTCATGCCGCTCATCGCGACCACCGATACGCGCCAACCCGACAGCCGGTTGAGCGTATCGAGCAGGTCCTGGGTCGAACGTCCCCAGCGGCTGAGTTCGGTGACAAGGATCGCATCAATGTGGCGCGCCTGGGCCAGCTTCATCACCTCGGCACGCGCCGATCGGTTGGCCTTCATCCCGAGGCGGTTTCGCGGAAGACCTCGACCACCTCATAGCCGCCACGCTCGGCAAACCCGGCCAGGTCGCGGAGCTGCCGCTCGCACGACTGGTCGGCTGTCGAGACCCTGGCGTAGATGGCAGCGCGCTGTCCCAATTGAACCCCTCTGAATTTAGGTCTCGAAAAGCCTTGATCTGCGTGGGGTCAGTGTTGCCCAAAACAGACTTCTGTTCAACTGGGACAATGCCGAATGCCGAGACGCCATATGTCGTTTTTCAAAGTCGATGTCAGCAGGTGTCGTAGCCAATGTCATCCGCGCGCTCGGAGCGCTCAACGGTGCCGTGTTTATTCGTTCTCTCAATCGATGATCGTCAGCGCCGGCCAGCAGCTTCGCCAGCGCGCGACTTTCGCATCATTTTCCGAGAATGAAATGCGATAATGCTATTCGGGAGTCGTGGCGGGTTCTGGCCGGTCGAACAGCAGCGTGAGTAGCAAGCTGGTATCTGCTTTAGCGGTGATGCCATGCCGCATCTGGGGCAAGAGATAAAGCCAGTCGCCAGCCGTCATGCTATGGGTAGTCCCCTGTAAGGTGATCCCGGCATCGCCTTCGACACAATAAAGCCCGATCGAACCTGCAAATTCATGTTCGGGGAGGCTCTGACCAGCGCGGACGACGAGATGCATCGTTTCGAAGCTCGCCGTCCGCATCAGGGTGATCGACTGCGCTTCGGGATCGGAAACGAGCTTCAGGCGCACGACCTCGCCGGGTGTTGCATGATGCAGGGCCATAAATTCTTCTCCTTGAATGGATTGGCGCGAGGCAAGAATGAGTTTGCTGCCCGATGGCGATCAATCGGCGGGCCGGGACTCGGGCGCGCCCTGCACGAGTTGCTCCGGCTGAGGCCGCAGCCATTGCAACGCCACGAAAACCGCGAGCAGCAGCGCACCGCCTGCGAATACCACATCACCTGGCGTGCGCATCCAGACGAGGAAATGTATGAGCGGGCTGCTCATGAATTCCGCCGAACGGGCATAGGCATAGCCGTTTTCGAGCACCGCCTGAAGCTGGAGGACGCCCATTGGGAGCAAGGTGAGCAACGCCATCAGCGCCAAGCCGATGTTGAAGCACCAGACCGCCGACCGGCATGAGATCGAAGAACTCGCCCGCCGGATCATTGCCAGACATCGGCAATGACGATCACATGATCCGCCATTTCCCGAGAAGGAAAGAAGTCGGCGAACGCGGCCCCGTCTTTGGCGCCGCCGCCATCGATCCGGTCGTATCAAGGCGTCAGCGTCTCGTGCGCGAGGACGATCCGCCATCCCTCGGGAAGCTTTTTCCAGACCGATGTAATGACCAGTTGGGCTGGCCTGGCGCCTTCGGTCCCGCTGCCTACGGTCATCCATTGCACCGAAGTGACGACATCGGCGTCCCGGGCGACGATCTCGGCTGGCCGTTGTTCCAGAAACCGGATGCCGGCCTGCTTGTCGCTCCACCATTTGCGCTGTTGATCGAGAACAGGCTGCCAGCCTCGCATGGTCTCGCCGTCGAAGGTTATCGTGAGCGACGGCGAGTTCCAGTACCAGTCCATGAACCGATCGGCATCGAGATCGGAGGCCGCCTTGTTCATCCCGGCGATTGCCGTTCGCACCTCGCTCTCGGGATCTTGCGCTCCCGCGCTGGCAAGCTCGGCATTGGCGGGCGCGGAAAGAAGAAGAGCGATGGCCACCAGTCTCATGTTGTCTCTCGCGCTGTCTCTACTTGCCCGCGATCCTGACATCGCTGCCCCTGGGACGCAATAATTGCGCTGAACGACGTGGCGTCCGTCGTTCTCACTCCCGAGGCTGCGGAAAAGTACCGGGCTGCGGCCGTGGCCAAGGGGTAGGCCGTGGAAATCCTCGATGTTCAGCAGGGTGGTCATTTCGACATTATCGCACCGGGTTCGCAAGCCTGGGAACAGCAGGTCAAACCCCTTCTCGTGAGGGCGCTGAACGCGGCGCGATGACTCTCCCGGAGGAGGGGAGCATGTCGTCAGGGGGAATAGCCTCAGCGTCGCGGCAGATTGCCACGTTCGCTGAACTGGCGAGCGTCACGGTCATACCGCCGGTGGTCGGCGCGGCGGGCCGGGCATGATCGCGTCGCCCGATCGAACTCATGGACATTTTAACGTGGTCATTCTATATGACCAGTCAGGAAACATGACCAGGATGATGCCTCATGCGTGCTGAAACATACGGCGCCGCCGACTTCAAAACCAACTGCCTTGCGATTCTGGATCGCCTTGCTCGCCGCGATCTTGATCAGGTGACGATCACCAAGCGCGGCCGCACAGTCGCTGTGCTGACGCCACCGCCCAGCGCGGCCGAGGCGGTCGAGACGCTGCATGGCTTCATGCGCGGCTCCGTGACCGTCCCTGAAGGCATCGATCTGCTTGCCCCCATTCTCGATGAACCGCTGACCGCCAATGAAGGCAAGCTGCATCAATGACGAAGCGGAAGAAGCCCGGCCCGGCGCCGCGCGCCGTCCTTCTGGATACTTGCGCAGTCATTTGGCTGGCCAATGGCGATCCGATGGCTGCCGATGTTCTGGCGGCGATTTCCCATGCCGCGCTGGCCGGCGGCGTTTTCGTCTCTCCGGCATCGGCATGGGAGGTCGGCTTGTTGAGCCGCGTCCGCGGTGACAAGCAGCCTGCCGTCGCCTTCCTGCCCGATCCTCAGAGCTGGTTTTCGCGTTTCATGAGCGGCCCGGGAATCAAGGAGGCGCCGCTAGTTCCCGAGATCGCCATCGCGTCATCGCATCTGCCCGAACCACTACATGGCGATCCCGCGGACAGGTTCATCATTGCGACGGCCCGGCATCATCAGATCCCGGTCATCACGCGGGACGGCAAGATCATCGATTATGCCGCCCAGGGGCATGTCAGCGTTATTCCCTGCTGACTGCCGAGCGTCCGCCGCCGGCGACGCGCCTCCTGTCGACCTCAGCGGCAGATCGACACGCCGTCATTAATGCCGATATTCTGGCCGTGGACCGTTCGAGGCAGCAGAAGAGGAGGTGGAGGTGACGGGCGAGAGGACCGCAGTGGATCCTCCGATCGCCATAAGGACCAGCCCATGCTCGCCTATCAGCTATCCGCTCCCGCGACGGAACCTGCCGTCGACATCGTCTCCCGACCGTCCGCCGATTT
>JASGGS010000305.1:0-4192 GCA_047602685.1 Sphingobium sp. | reverse complement strand
CGGCAGGAACACCGCCGACAGGACGAGCGCGATGGCGATCAGCGCGACGCTGATCTCGTTCATCGACTCGATCGTCGCCTGACGCGGCGTCATTTCCGGGTCTTCTTCCATCAACCGCTCGACGTTCTCGACGACGACGATCGCGTCGTCGACGAGCAGTCCGATGGCGAGGACGAGGCCGAACAGCGTCATCGTGTTGATCGAGAAGCCGGCGAAGTGGAAGATCGCGAAGGTGCCGAGCAGCACCACCGGCACCGCGATGGCGGGCACCAGCGTCGCGCGCCAGCTTTGCAGGAAGACGAACATGACGATAACGACCAGCGCGATCGCCTCCACCAGCGCCTTCTGACTTCCACCGACAGCTTGATGAAGGCCGTGGTTGTTGGCATAGCGTGCTGAGCCCCTCGGGAAGTCCGGGCCAGTTCGTCCATTGGCCTTGACCGTTCCGCCGTTTGAGCGCGTCGGCCCGGGGCGAGAGATACCGCCATGCCCGCGCCGGGATGACCGTTGAACGGGAGATGCTGCATAATTTCCGCCCCACCTCCACCCGCGCGACATCCTTGAGCCGGACGGTCGAGCCGTCGCTCAGAAATTGAGGATGATCGCCTCGAACTGCTCCGCCGTCTGGAGCGCGACTGCGCCGTCACGGTCGCGTTCAGCATCTGCCCCTTCGGCGCGGGCAGGCCGCCGATATCGCCCGCCGCCACTTCCGTATTCTGGGCCGTGATGGCGGTGATGACATCGCCCGGCATCAGCGACACGGCGGAGAGCTTTTGCGGGTTCAGCCAGATGCGCATCGCATGCTGCGCGCCGAAGACGTTGACGTCGCCCACGCCCTGTACACGCGACAGCGGGTCCTGGATATTGGAGGCCAGATAATCCGAAATGTCGAGATTGGTGCGCTGGTCGGTCTCGTCATAGATGGCGACGAGCAGGAGCTGGTCGACATTGGACTTGGTGACGCGCACGCCCTGTTGCTGCACCTGCGTCGGCAGGCGGGAGACGGCGGTCTGGACCTGATTCTGAACCTGCACCTGCGCAATGTCGGGGTCCGTGCCCTTGCGGAAGATCGCGGTGATCGTCGCCTGCCCGCGCGAACTGGACTGGGAACTGAAATAGAGGAGGCCGTCGAGGCCGGTCAGCGACTGTTCCAGCACCTGCGTGACGCTGTTCTCCACCGTCTGCGCATTGGCGCCGGGATATTGGGCGCGCACGTTGATCTGGGTCGGCGCGATATCGGGATATTGCGAGATCGGCAGGCCGAACAGGGCGCCGATGCCGCCCATCATCACGATGATGGCGAGCACCCATGCGAAGATCGGACGATCGATGAATATGCGCGACATGGAAGGCTCAGCCGCCCTGCCTGCGCGAGCCGGAGGTGCTGCCGCCACCATTCTCGCCCGGCTTTCGCGGCGTCAGGCGCTCGGGCGTATTGGCGGGCACCGGGCGGATGTCGGCCCCGGGGCGGAGGTTGTTGGTGCCCTGCGTGATGACCTTATCCCCCGCCTCCAAACCCTTTGTGACGACCCAGTTGGTGCCATGGGTGCGTTCCGCCGTGACGGCGCGCCGCACCACCTTGTCATCCGGCCCGGCGAGGAACACGAAGGCCTCGCCGCCCAGATCGCGCTGCACCGCCTGTTGCGGGACGAGGAAGGCGTGCGGATCGATCGACTGCTCGAACCGGGCCTGCACGAACATGCCCGGCATCAGTTCGCCATGGGGATTGGGAAAGCTCGCGCGGAGCGTCACCGTGCCGGTGGCGGCATTGACCGTGACCTCCGAGAACTGGACAGTGCCCGCCAGCGGATAGGTGCTGCCATCCTCAAGCTGGAGCCGGACGGAGGTGCTGCCCCGCTGCATGCCGCCGGAAGCGAGCGAGCGGCGCAGGGCGAGCAGTTCGGCGCTCGACTGCTGCATGTCCACGAAGATGGGGTCGAGCCGCTGAATGACGGCCAGCGGGTCGGCCTGGTTGGAACTGACCAGGGCGCCCACGGTGAAGAGGGAGCGCCCGATCTTGCCCGTGATCGGGGCCGGGACGGTGGTGAAGCGCAGGTTGATGCGCGCCGTGTCGAGGGCCGCGCTGTTCTGCGCCACGGATGCGCGCGCCTGCCGCGCGGCGGCGAGCGCGTCCGTATAATCCTGCTTCGCCACCGCCTCTATCTCCGCCAGCGGGCGGTAGCGGTCGGCCTTGGCGGCGGCGGCCTCCGCATTGGCGCGGGCGCTGGCCAGATTGGCGTTCGCCTGGTTCACCGACGCCTGGTAGAGGCTGGGGTCGATCTGGAAGAGGGGTTGCCCGGCCTGGACCGTGCTGCCTTCAGTGAAGAAGCGCTTGTGGATCAGGCCGGTGATCTGCGGCCGCACCTCGCTGCTTTCAAAGGCGACGACGCGGCCCGGCAGCATCACCTGGACCGGAACGGCGCCCGGCTGCACGACCACGAAACCGACCTGCGCGGCGGATTTCCTGTTGGCATCGGCGCCGTTCTTACCCGAACAGGCGGACAATGCCGCCGCCGACAGACAAAGAAGGGCGGTTGATAGGGCCTGGCGCGCGTGCAGCATGTACGGGACGGTGCTCTTTATCCGGCGTTTCGCATAGGGGGCAAATACCCTATTCCAGACACTCCCCGCGCCATGCAAGCGCTCTGTTGCCCTGCGACAAATTAAGACAGTTCAATCTCCCCGCCGTCCCTCAGCGCCCGCGCCGCAAACGCACCAGCATCTCGTCCAGCGCGGACAGGAAACGCGATCGGTCGGCCTTCGTGAAGGGCGGCGGTCCGCCGACGGGATCGCCCACCGCGCCGGCGCGCAAATCCGCCATGATCGCACGCACGGCGATGGCGCTGCCTATGCTGCTGGTGGTGAACGCCTTTCCATTGGGCGCCAGGACGCCCGCCCCCGCCTTCAGGCAACGATCGGCCAGCACTATGTCGGCCGTGACGCAGATGCTGCCGGGCGCGGCCCGTGCCGCGATCCAGTCGTCCGCCGCGTCGAATCCGTCGCCGACCACCACACGGTCGATCAGCGCATGCGGGGGAACCCTTATGGGGCTGTTACTGATGATGGTGACGGGCACGCCATGGCGGAGGGCGACCTTGTAGACCTCCTCCTTCACCGGGCAGGCGTCCGCGTCGACCAATATGCGGATCATGGCCTGCGGATCACCGCGCGCGGTCGCGGCCCTTGCCGCCATGCCCGCCTATGCCCGGACCGCCAAAGCCGCCCTTGCGCCCCGGCCGATAGGGCTTGGCGCCCTGCGGTCGGTCACGACGCGGACCGTCATTATGGCGGTTGCGGCGCGCTTCCTCGCGCGGGCTGCCCTCGACGGCGACGATCTCCACCCCGTCATCCTCCTCCTGCGCGGAGCGGCGGACGGCGGTGAGGAAGCGGGCGGCGACGCCCTCCGGCACCTCGAACAGGGTCTCGTTGGCCGCGATGCGGATCGCCCCGATCTCGCCCCTGCCCAGATGCCCGCGACGGCAGAGTAGCGGCAATATCCAGCGCGGATCGGCATTCTGGTTGCGGCCGACATTCATTCGGAACCATCTGGCCCCCTCGAAACCCGCCCTGGGGCCGCGCGGCGGCGGTCCGGCATCGGCGGCCAGCAGCTCCTCCGGCTCCGGCAGGCGGGCGCGGTGGGCATGGACGAGCGCGGCAGCGATCTCCTCCGCGCTGCGTTCGTCCAGGAGGCGGCGGGCGAGCGCGCGATCGTCCTCGCTCGGCTCGACGGGCGCGAGCAGAGTTTCGAGAAGACGGCTATTGTCGGCCTGACGGATATCCGCGGCGCTGGGCGGCGACACCCATTGGGCGGGTATGCGCGCGCCGCGCAGCATGGATTCGACCCGGCGCCGGCGCGGATAAGGGACGAGGAGGACCGCCGTCCCCTTGCGCCCCGCGCGGCCGGTACGGCCGGAGCGGTGCTGGAGCGTCTCCGCGTCGCGCGGTATCTCGACATGGATGACGAGGCTGAGGCCCGGCAGGTCGATGCCGCGCGCGGCCACGTCGGTCGCCACGCAGACCCGCGCCCGGCGGTCGCGCAGGGCCTGGAGCGCATGGTTGCGCTCATTCTGGCTATGCTCGCCCGACAGCGCCACCGCCGCGAAGCCGCGTTCGATCAGGCTCGCATGAAGCCGCCGCACGCTGTCCCGCGTGGCGCAGAACAGGATCGCCGTCTCCGCCTCGTGGAAGCGCA
>JASGGS010000304.1:0-4205 GCA_047602685.1 Sphingobium sp. | reverse complement strand
GATAGAGATAGGCCGCCGGCCAGCCGCGCGCATCCGCCTCCACGCTCACCCGCTCGGGCCGCAGCGCGAACAGCTCGGCCGGCATCCCGTCCGCCCCCGCAATCACCTGGACATAGCCATTGCCGTGCAGCAGCACATGGCTCGCCAGCGTCTCGATCAGGCTTTGCCCCGCCGACGCCCGCGCCACCAGCGCGCGGATGCGGGCCGCCGCCTCACCATCCACCCCGCCAACCTTCAACGCGCATGCCCCCGCCCCTTCGGACACCAGCCGCATCGCCCGCTGCGCCACCGGATTGCCGATCACCCCGGCGCGCAGTTGCGCCTCATAGCTGGCCGGCCATTCGCCCAGCGCCACCGCGCCCGATCCCCAGGCCCGCGCCAGCACCGGCCGCCCCCGCCCCTCCTGTCCGGCTTCTCCCGCCGCCGCCTTCATCCCGAACCATTTCATCGGAGTATCCCCCATGCAAAAATCCTCGCCCCTTCGGGGAGAGAATAGTGGAGGCCCGCGGCGCCAGCCGCCTGCCAAAAGCTGGAAAGCGGCCCCAGCCGCCGACCGAAACCTGGAGAGGAGCGCGCCCTTGCGGACCGACCCGCCTTTACAAAAGCCGGGCGGCGATCAAATCTGCGCCCATGCCCCTCGCACCAATCCTGCTCATACTCGCCCAGGCCAGCGGGCCGGTCGTCACGCCCCTCGTCCTGCCCACGACCCAGGATTATGCGCTCGTCACCCTGCCGCCCGCATCGACCGGTGCCGCCACCGTCCGCATCACGCGCCGCACCGGCAGCGACCAGCTGGATTGCACCCCCTCGGCCATCACCGGCGGCACCGCCATCGCCGTGGCAAGCTGCCGGCTCGCCATGATGAAGATGGGCTGGATGGCAGCGGTGAAGGACAGAAATGGTCAGGATGGGACGATCCCGGTCGTCCGCCTGTTCTGGGAGCCGGCACCATCGACTTTCCAGGGCGACATGGGCGGCGCCACGCCGATCGCCCTCGACGGCAAGGCGCCGATCGCAAGCGACCCGGACAAGGCAGCAACCGCGCTGCAAAGCGATTATACCGTCCGGCTCGACGCCACCGGCCGCCCCCGATCCTGCCGCATCACCCAATCATCCGGCACGCGCCGATATGACGACACCGCATGCCTCGTGGCGATGGGCCAGCGCTATCTGCCGGCGCTCGACGACCAGGGCCGACCAAGGGAAACCGAGGTAAAATCCTGGGTTCGGTTCACGGATCGATAAAGGGCCGACACCCCCTCCGCTTCGGAGCATCCCCCTATGCAAAAAATCCTCGCCCCTTTGGGGAGAGGATAGTGGAGGTTGGCGGCGCCCAGCCGCCTACCGAAACTTGGAGAGGAGCGCGCCCTTGCGGACTCGCCCGCCCAAAATATTGCCACCCTGTTTCCAGCGCCGCCCAGCCCTGCTAATCAGTCGCAATATCCAAGCCAGAGACCTGCCCTGATGACCGCGCCCTCGCCCCTCCTCACCCAGTCCGCCGACCAGATGCGCGCGCAACTCGCCGCCTCGCCGGAAGCCGCCGCCGCGCTGATCCGCGCCGGTGCGCAGGCCGGCCTGCCCGACGCCCAGGCCTATTATGGCCAGCTGCTGCTCGACGGTCAGGGCGTCGCCGCCGACCCGGCCGAAGCCTTCCGCCAGTTCGGCCTGGCCGCCGTCTCGGGCCATGTGATGGCGATCAACATGGTCGGCCGCTGCCATGAAAAGGGCTGGGGCACGCCGGTCGATCCGGTCGCGGCCGCCGCCTGCTATCGCCGCGCAGCCGAAGCGGGCCTCGACTGGGGCATGTATAATTGGGGCAGCGCGCTCGGCCTCGGCGCGGGCGTGGCCCAGGATGAACAGGCGGCGCTCGGCTGGTTCCAGAAGGCTGCCGCCCTCGGCCATGCCAAGTCGATCAATTTCCTCGGCGCCTTTCATGAGGAAGGCCGCCTCCTCCCCCGCGACCTGCCCCGCGCCGCCGAATGCTATCGCATCGCGGCGGAAGGCGGCGATTTTCGCGGCCAGTTCAACCATGGCCGGCTGCTGGCCGACGCCGGCGACATCGCCGCCGCCACCCACTGGATGCAGACCGCCGCGACCAGCGCCACCCCCGCCTTCCGCACCATGATGCGCGACCATCTCGCCGCCTCGCCCCACGCCGCCCTGCGCGCACTCGTCGCCGGCCTCTGACCATATCCACGAAAAAGGGCGCGGAAATCCGCGCCCCTTTCGTCCGGCCTCACGCCCGGATCATCTGTTCCGCCGCAGCACCTCGTCGCAGCGGGAATTGGTGCCCGATCCCTTGCCGATCAGCCGCCCCGCCGCCGCGCCACCGGCGCCGGCCAGCACCGTCTCGCCCACGCCGCCGCCGGCGATGATGCTCGCGCCCGCGCCCACGCCCGCGCCGATCGCGGTGCCCTTGTCGCGGCCCTTCTTGCCCTGGAGCAGGCAATAGCGCACATCGTCGCGGTCGCGCGGATAGGCCCGCGCGATGCGCGCTCGATCCTTGCTGTTCAGGCTCGCCGCCAGCACCGGGGTTGCGACCATCGTAACAGCGGCCACCGCCGCGATCATCCTGACCATCTTCATGTCCGTCACTCCTGATCGGTGCGAAACGAAGCAGGTGAGCGCCTTGTTCCGGCGCCCATCCTCCTTGTTCACAGCCCCATATAGGGGCCGTGACGGACCGCCGCCTATTGCGGTTAATCCCTATCCGGGCGCCATCAATCGATGCGCGAGATGAAGTCGGCGGCCGGGCGGCGCACCTTCTTCAGATTGACCAGCCAGTCGCCCTCGTCCGCGCGATAGCCCAGCGGCATCATCACCACCGAGCGCAGCCCGCGCGCCCGCAGGTCCAGAATCTCGTCCAGCGCCGCCGGGTCGAAACCCTCCATCGGCGTCGCGTCCACCTCTTCAAAGGCGGCGGCGGTCAGTGCGATGCCAAGGCCGACATAGGCCTGGCGCGCGGCATGCTCGAAATTGGTCTGCGCGTCGCGCTGCGGATAGGTGTTCAGCAGCATCTGGCGATAGGCTTCCCAGCCCTCGTTGCGGAAACCGCGCTCGTCATTGACCAGGTCGAACATGCCGTTGATCCGGTCGGCGGTATAATTGTCCCAGGCGGCAAAGACGACCAGATGCGACGCATCGGTCACCTGCGCCTGGTCCCAGGCGATCGCCCGGATCTTGGCGCGGATATCCTTGTTGGTGACGACGATCACCTCGAACTGCTGCAACCCGCTCGACGTCGGCGCCAGCCGCACCGCCTCCAGGATGCGCTCCACCTTGTCCTCGGCCACCACCTTGTCCGGGTTCATCTTCTTGGTGGCATAACGCCAGTTCAGACGGTCGATCAGCATGAGAAATCCTTATATTGCAACGGCGCCAGCCTAAACCCGGCCCATGACGCTTCGATGTAGCGCCCACCGCCCCAGGAATAAAGGTCTCACATTGAAACCAAATATTGCCCCACGCATCCATGGGCTTTTGCCGGCAAGGGGAGGGAACCATCTGCGCGGCAAATGGCGAAGGGACACGACAGCAAGGATAGTGTCTTGTCTGCCAAGAACACCGCCATTCAGCGACGCGTCTTCCCGTAAGCCCATCGGCCCCATATCAGCGAAAGGGGAAATGCACACACGCCAAACAGGATTGCGATATTTTGGGACAATATTTCAACGATATAGCCCATTAAAACCTACCACATGATTACGATGGCAGCCAAGACAGCGAAGAGAAACGAGCATCCCCATTCACGCATTTTGCGCTCATACCTCTCTGTTCTATATACTTCAGCAAGCTACGTGATCGCCGTCACCCCGGACTTCATCCAGGATCTATTCAGCGCCTGTTCCCTGACATAGCACAGAATCGACCCTGACTTTCGTCAGGATGACGGCATTGAGAATTGGCGAGAAGCGACCAAAAGCGGACGTTTCCTACTCCCCTCCCTTCCAGGGAGGGGCCGGGGGTGGGTGCGCCGCGTAGCGGCGGTCTACGGTCGATAGGGCAGAAGCTCGCTACGCTCGCAACCCACCCCAACCCCTCCCTGGTAGGGAGGGGCTATGTCTTGCTCCCACCCTTCCCTCCTTCTCTGCGTCTCCGCGCCTCTGCGTCTCCGCGTCTCCGCGCGAAAATCAATCGCACCCACCGCCCCTCAAAGCCCCCTGACCCGCGCCTCGCCCTTCGTCCCCAGCATCAGCTCGCTCAGC
>JASGGS010000303.1:0-4273 GCA_047602685.1 Sphingobium sp. | reverse complement strand
CGGCGAACGGGTCGTTGGCGCGGGCATATTCGTTGAGGAACAGCGTGGCCCGCTCGGTGGCGAAGTCGTAGGCGTCGAGCCAGTTGCGTTTCACCAGCACCGGATCGGTGGAGACGGACCGCACGTTCGATATGAACCGGCCAAGGTGCCAGGCGATCTGCCCGTCCGTGGGCTGGTAGTTCTGAATGGCGGGCGCGACGCTGCGCGCTTCCCCCAGCCGGTCCACCTCAACCACATAGGGAGCGACGCGGCTTTGCATCGACTGCCAGACGTTCGAGCAGATCAGCACGCCGGTCAGGCCAAGGCATCCAAAGGCGGCAAGCCGCCAGTTTTTCGCCTGAACACGGGCGGAGCCGATGCGCTCGTCCCATAGCTGGCCCGCGCGCTGGTAAGGGGTTTGGGGCTGCGTGGTCCGCCCGTAACGCTGGATGGATCGTTTGAAGAGCATCGACTATCACTCCTTCTGACTGAGATCGGGATTGGCCGCGCCGCCCGGACGGTCGCCGTCCTTGATCGCCTGCATCGCCATGTGCCGATGATGACGCCCGGTTTGCTCGGAGCGGAGTTTCTGCGCCCATGCCGGGGCGGCGGCGGACGACGATGCCTGCGACGCCGCACCGGCCGCACTCGCGTCCTGCGGCCGTGCGCCCGGCATCAGCGTGTCCATGTTCATCGCGGACCAGGCGGCATTGCGGCCGCGCGCCGCATCGGCGCGAAGTCCTGATTTGATGCCGTCGGAAGCAGCCTGCATCTTCTGACCGGCCGCATTTCCCGCTGCTTTCGCGACGCCGCCAAGGCCAGCCTTGACGCCGCCGCCTCCGGCCTGCCCGATCTGGTAGGCGGTCTGCGCAGCCGATCCCATCGCGGTCCCGGCGCGGATCGCGCCCAAGCCGCCCATCGCCGCCTTCGCGCCCAGCATGGCCGCGCCGCCCGACGCGATGGCCGCGCCCGCGACCGTGCCCACGGCAGCGCCCGCGCCAAGCTGGGGTGCGCCGGAGACAAGGCCCGCCGCGATGCCGGGACCGACGATGCCGAGACCGAACAGCGTGAGCGCGCCCATCAGCAGGGTCAGCGCCTCCTTCGTGCCCGGATTGCTGCCGACGATGCCGGTCATCTGATCGAAGAAATTGGTTCCGATGCCGATGATGACGGCCAGAACCATGACCTTGATGCCGCTGGAGATGACGTTCCCAGCACGCGTTCGGCCAGGAAACTGGTCTGTTCCAGAGGCGAAGGGCACCAGCACGAAGCCGGCGAGCGCGGTCAGTTGAACTCGAGATCGTCACGAAAAGCTGGACGCGAATAAGAAGGCCGCACCACCAGCAGCCAGCAGATGAGCATACGGCGATGTGAGGACGAGACTCCGGGAAGCCCAGCATCCGCCCGGCCCAGCACGGCCAGGCGCCTTGAACGCGCGTCTTGCCGGGGTGCATCAGGTGTCGGGTCAGGCCCCCCCCGGCCGCCGATCCACCGGAAAACCGATAGATAATCGGCCAGCGTGTTGAAGTTGCCGAGGATGAAGGCGAAGGCCCCCACATAGAGGACTTTCTTGACCAGCCGCCCCAGCAAGTCCTGATCCGCGTCCATCGCCCACCAGAGCGCGGCCAGCGTCACGTCGATGCCGATCAATGCGGTGGTGAGGAACGCCACGTCGCCGGAAACCAGCCCGAACCCGCTGTCGATATAGCGGGTGAAGGTCGCAAGGAAGCTGTCGATGATATTGAGATCGAGCGCGTTGCCGGCGGCGGGCATGGCCTTGTTCCCCTAGTTGCGGGTGTAGATGTCGGCGGAGCCGATGAACCGCTCGGTGGTGACGCGGGCGGCTTCCATTTCCTGCTGCTGGCGGGCGCGCTCGATCGCATCCGCGCGATATTGCGCCGCCATCATCTGCTGGATTTGAAGCTGCTGCTTCGTGCTGAGCGCGATAAGCTGGTTGGCGGCCTGCTGCGCCTGCAAGCTGCCGGTCGCGTTCTGGCTCTGCGATACCAGTTCGGACAGCAAGCCCGCGTCGGCCTGCACATTCTCCGCCACTTGGGCCTGAACGCGCATGGTCTGCCGGTAGGCTTTCATGCTGGTCTGCAACCGCCCGCGCGCCTGCGTAATCATTTCGCTGGTCGAAAGCGTCCGGTCGAACTCGGCCGGGAATTGCGTGCGGAGCGCGGTATCGGTCGATTCCACGTCGAAAGCGATGCCTTCGGCCTGCATCATCAGCGTGTCGATGCGCTGCATCGACCGGGTGATCTGGTTGAGCGAAGAGAAGTCGAGGCGCTGGAGATGCTTCGCCATGTTGGTGAGCATCGTCGCCTGGTTCTGGAGCGCCTGAATCTGGTTGTTGATCTGGGTGAGCGTCCGCGCCGCTGTCAGGATATTCTGCGTATAGTTGCGCGGGTCGAACACCACGCCGCCGAACTGCGCGTTGGCGGGCGCAACCGGCACGAGCACGGTGCCAGTGATGGCGGCAATGCCGAGCAGTGCCGCGGCTATACGATGTCCCATAGGTCATACTCCTTCTGCTGGGGGACGGTGGGGTGTTGTTGGGGGATGAGCGGCTCGTCGTCGGCCCATGCCGCGCCGGGAAAATCGCGGAGAAGATCGGCCGCCCAATCGAGGCCGCGCACACCGAGGAAGGCGGACGCGAAGTGATCGCGGCCATGCTCGGCAAGCAGCCGGTCGATCAGGTTTTGCGTGTCGGGATCGGACGCGCCGCAAAGGGACAGCGCGACCGGACCTAGACCCAGCTCGAACAGGCGATTGCCCCGGCGCGATTGCAGATAATAATGCCGCTTGGGCGTGGCGCGGGCGATCAGTTCGATCTGCGCATAGTTGAGGCCGAACCGTTCGTAGGCGGCCCGCGCCTGCGGCTCGATCGCGCGGTCATTGGCGAGGAATATGCGCTGCGGGCAGGATTCGAGGATCGCCGGCGCAATGCTGCTGTCGGCAATGTCGGCCAGCGATTGGGTGGCGAACACCACACTGACATTCTTTTTCCGCAACACCTTGAGCCATTCGCGGATGCGGGCGGCGAACACGGGATTGTCGAGAAACACCCATGCCTCGTCCAGAATGAGCAAGCTGGGTCGCCCGTCAAAGCGTTCCTCAAGCCGGTGGAACAGATAGGTCAGCACCGGCAGCACGACGCCGGCCGAGTGCATCAGCGTCTCGGTCTCGAAGCATTGCACGTCGCTGAGCGCGAGGCGGTTTTCCGCCGCGTCGAGCAGCCGCCCGAACGGCCCGTCGAGCGTATAGGGCATGAGGGCGGCCTTGAGCGCATTGGACTGGAGCAGCACGGCAAGGCCGGTCAGCGTGCGTTCTTCGGGCGGCGCGCTGGCGAGGCTGGTCAATGCGGACCATAGCGCCTCCTTGACCTCCGGCGTCACGTCCACCCGCTCATGGGCGAACAGCGAGGCGACCCATTCCGCCGCCCATGCCCGTTCGGCATCGTCGTTGATGTTGCGAAGAGGCTGGAAGGCCAGTGCGTCGCTTTCGCCAAGCGCATGATGCTCGCCGCCCATCGCCAGCACGGCGGCGCGCGCGGACAGCCCCTTGTCGAAGATATAGACCTGTGATCCGGGATAGCGCCGGAACTGCAAGGCGAGCAGCGCCAGCAGGACCGACTTACCCGCGCCGGTCGGGCCGACAATCAGTTGATGGCCCACGTCGCCTACATGCGTGGACAGGCGGAACGGCGTCGATCCGCTCGTCTCGGCATAAAGCAGCGGCGGCCCGTCCAGATGATCGTTGCGCGCCGGACCTGCCCATACCGACGACAGCGGCATCAGGTGCGCCAGATTCAGCGTATGGACCAGCGGTTGCCGGACATTGGCGTAAACATGGCCGGGGAGCGAGCCTAGCCAAGCCTCCACCGCATTGACCGTCTCGCGAATACAGGTGAAGCCCAAGCCGTTGACGATCCGCTCGACAATGCGAATCTTTTCTTCGGCCACCGCGCGATCCTCGTCGGATACGGTGATCGTCGCCGTGTAATATCCGAACGCAACATGATCGCCGCCAAGCGCCTGTAAGGCGAGATCACTATCGGCAACCTTGTTGTCGGCGTCGCTGTCGGTCAGCGGCACCGGTTCGTTCATCATCACTTCGCGCATGAGTTGCGCGATGGACTTGCGCTTGTTGAACCATTGGCGGCGGATGCGGGTCAGCGCCTTGTTGGCCGCCGTCTTGTCGAGCGCGATAAACCGGGTGGACCAGCGATAGGCGAAGTCCTGATGGTTGAGCGCGTCGAGGATTCCGGGGCGCGTGGCGTTGGGGAATCCCA
>JASGGS010000302.1:0-4283 GCA_047602685.1 Sphingobium sp. | reverse complement strand
GGTCGCGTTCATCGCCAGGACGACCTCCTCCACGCCGCCATCCGCCACGCGGGAGACGAGCTGCGCGATGCTGAGATCCTCCGGCCGCACGCCGTCCAGCGCGGACAGCCGCCCGCCAAGCACATGGAAACGTCCGGGAAAGAGCCGTGACCGCTCCAACGCCCAAAGGTCCGCCACATCCTCAACCACGCAAAGGGACCGTGCGTCGCGACGGGGATCGGCGCATATGCCGCAAGGGTCGGACGTATCGACATTGCCGCACAAATGGCAGGTCCGCATCCGATCGTTGACCACGCCGAGCGCGTCGAGCAGCGGGACCAGAGCCCCTTCCCGCTTGCGCAGGAGATGCAGCACCGCGCGCCGCGCGGAGCGCGGGCCAAGGCCGGGCAGCCGTGCCAGCGCCGTCGTCAGGGCTTCGATTTCGGGAGAGGCCATGGATCACCAATAAAGACTTGCGCGCCGCGCCTGCAAGGGGTGAGAGGGCGCCATGCGCATCATCTTCATGGGCACGCCCGATTTCGCGATTCCCACGCTCGATGCCCTGGTCGAGGCCGGGCATCAGGTCGTGGCCGTTTTCAGCCAGCCGCCCCGCCCCGCCGGTCGCGGCAAGGCGGATCGCCCTTCCCCGGTCCATGCACGGGCGGAGGCATTGGGCCTGCGCGTCCGGACCCCCGTCTCGCTGCGCGGCGAAGGCGAACTGGCCGCCATATCGGCCCTTCAGGCGGACGTGGCGGTCGTGGCGGCCTATGGCCTGATCCTGCCGAAAGGCATATTGGCCAGCCCGCGCCTCGGCTGCCTCAACGTCCATGGCTCGCTCCTGCCGCGCTGGCGCGGCGCGGCTCCCGTGCAGCGGGCCATATTGGCGGGCGACGTGGAAACGGGGGTTCAGATCATGCAGATGGAGGCTGGCCTCGACACCGGCCCCGTGCGGGCGAGCTGGTCCACCCCCGTGGCGGGCAAGACAGCCGGCGAACTGACCGGCGAGCTGGCGCGTGCCGGGGCGCGGTTGATGGTGGATGTGCTTGCCGATCCCGATGCCCATCCTCCCGTGCCGCAGGCGGAAGAAGGCATTACTTATGCGTCGAAGATCGAAAAGGCGGAAAGCCGGCTGGATTTCACCCGGTCGGCGGCGGAGGTGGAACGCCGAATACGCGCCTTCAATCCGACGCCCGGCGCATGGCTTGCCATCGGCGGTGAACGCATCAGGATATTGGCGGCCGAGGTTCTTGCCGACAATGGCCCGGCCGGGACGGTCCTTGATGATCGCTTGATGATTGCCTGCGAGGACGGGGCAATCCGCCCAACCCTTGTCCAGCGCGCCGGCAAGGGGGCCATGCCTGTCGCGGACATGCTGCGCGGCTTTGCCGTTGCGCCCGGGACGGTCGTCGATCCGGCATGACGCGCTTCGCGTTCCTCATCGAATTTGACGGGCGTCCGTTCATGGGCTGGCAGCGTCAGGCCCATGGTCCCAGCGTGCAGCAGGCGCTGGAGGAAGCCATTGCGACCGTGGTCGGCCGCCAGCCCGTGGTCCATGCCGCCGGACGGACGGATGCGGGTGTCCATGCCACCGCGATGCGCGCCCATGTCGAGCTTGAAACGGCCCTGACGCCCTTCCGTATCATGGAGGCCGTAAATGCGCGCCTCCGCCCATCGCCCGTCGCCATACTCGACTGCCGTGCCGTGCCGGATGACTGGCATGCCCGCTTTTCCTGCATCGGCCGCCGCTACGAATATCGCATCCTCAACCGCCGGGCGCCGCTGACCTTCGAAACGGGGCTGGTCTGGCGCATAGCGCAGACGCTGGACAGCGACGCCATGCAGGAAGGCGCGCGGCATCTTGTCGGGCGGCATGACTTCACCACCTTCCGCTCGGTCCATTGCCAGGCGGACAGTCCATTGAAGACGCTGGACCGGCTGGATATCGTGCGTTCCGGGGAGCGGATCATCGTCCATGCAGCAGCCCGCAGCTTTCTGCATCATCAGGTGCGCTCGATGGTCGGATGTCTTGCCATGGTCGGCATGGGCCGCTGGTCGCCCGATGATGTGCGCGACGCGTTGGCGGCACGTGATCGCAGCGCGCTCGGCCTCAATGCCCCACCCGATGGCCTCTATTTCACCGGCGCGCTCTATCCCGGCGAGACGGAAAATTCCTAAAGGCGGGCGCGAAGGCCGCCGATATAGGTGGCGTTGCCGGGGCTGTTCGACTGCGCGGTGCGGCGCGCCTCGGAGAATATGTGGTCCGCCCGGTGGCGGTCGAAGGTGGCGATGATCTGCTGGCTGTAGGCGGTCATCTTCGCCTTGATGGATTCGCCCAGTTCTTGCCGCGCGCGGGTATCGATGATGTTGATGGTGCCGATATTCTGGCCCAGCGGCGTGCGGAGCACCCTGCCCGCATAGAAGCGGATATGCGGCGCGCCGATCACCAGCGGGCTTTCCGCGAAGCGGGGATCGCGGTGGGCATCCGGCACGATCAGGAAATCCTTATCCTGCTCCACCGCGACGGTGCAGAAGGATATGCGCCGCTCCGTTTCGGTCATGCTCAGGCCATGGCGAGCCTTGAACCATTGCCGCTCCGCATCGACCAGAGAGATGAGGGAGACGGGGACACGTGCGACCCGCGCGAGATCGATTACCATGTCGTCCAACAACCGCTCAGGCTGCGTATCAAGCACATTATAGCTGTGCAGCGCCGCGAGACGCAGCTGTTCCTTGATGCCGGCGGCCATGGTTGCGATCCCGAATCATTTTGTATGTTTCGGTCAGAATAGGCAGGCGGCCTTACGGGGAAGTTAAGCCGAACCGCAGGGATCGGCGTTATTTGACGCCGAACAATCGTTCCACGGACCTGTCGAGCATCAGCAGTTGCCAGAGCAGGCGGCCATGATTGTGAAGCCCCGATCTGTGCTGCTCCGCCAGCGCGGCGACCCGCCGCATGTCGAACCAGCCGGTCCGGGCAAGGACCGATCCGCCCGCGACCGCCCGAGCCTCTCCCGCCAGCGCCCCACGGAACCAGGCGGCGATGGGCGTGACGAACCCCATTTTCGGGCGATAGAGTATGGCGGGCGGCAGATAAGGCTCCATCGCCTTCTTCATCAGATATTTGCCGGTCTGCCCGCGAATGCGCTGGTTGACCGGCAGGCGGGCGGCAAATTCGATCAGGCGATGGTCGAGCAGGGGTTCGCGCGCCTCCAGGCCGACGGCCATGCTCATCCGGTCCACCTTGGTCAGGATATCGCCAGGCAGCCAGATGCGGATATCGGCATATTGCGCACGGTCGATGGCATCCCGCGCGGGCGCATCGCGCATCGCAAGGATATAGCGATCCTCGGCCCGATAGCCGTTCAGCGCGGCGCGATGATCCTCCGCCCAGAGCTGGCCCCGCATCGGGGCGCGCGTGACGCTGACGCTATGGGCGTAGGCTTCCGCCCCGTCCATGGCGAGGCCGAGCAGCGTGGACTTGGCTCGCAGCGGACGCGGCAGCCAATCCGCCTTGGGATAGATGGCACCCAGGCCACCGAGCAAAGGCCGCCGGATCGCGCCGGGCATGAGGCTGCGCAGCGCCTCCTCGCGATGCTGGAACTTGTGGCGGCGATAACCGGCAAAGGCTTCATCCGCCCCGTCTCCGCTGAGCGCCACCGTCACCTGCTCGCGGGCGAGCTGGCACACGCGATAGGTAGGCAGGGCGGACACATCCGCGAAAGGCTCGTCGAAATGGGTCGTCAGCGTGTCGATCAGCGGATAATCGTCGGGGGAAACGATCCGCGTCCGGTGATCCGTGGCATAGCGGCGCGCCACCAGGTCGGCATGCACCGTCTCGTCCACCGATGCGTCGTCAAAGCCGATGGTGCAAGTCCTGACCGCCTCGCTCGAATTCTCCGCCATGAACGCGACGACGGTGCTGGAGTCCACGCCGCCGGAGAGGAAGGCGCCAAGCGGGACATCCGCCACCATGCGGGACCGCACCGACCGGCGCAGGAGATCGACCAGTTCTTCCTCCAGCGCCTTGGCGCTGCGCGTGTCACGATCGGCGAAGCTGACATCCCAGTAACGCCGCGGGCGTCCCAGCGGCTTGCCCCGCACCGCCAGCAGCGTCTCGCCGGCACCCAGCTTGCGAACGCCCTTCACGATGCTGGTATCATCCGGGACATAGCCGAAGGCGAGATAATCCTCGACCGCGCTCAGTTCAGGTTCGCGCCGCATCATCGGATGGGCGAGCAGACCCTTGAGTTCGCTCGCGAAGATCAGGCTGCCGTCATAAAGCTGCGCATAATGGAGCGGCTTGA
>JASGGS010000301.1:0-4346 GCA_047602685.1 Sphingobium sp. | reverse complement strand
GATGCACGCCCGCATCCTTCAGGCTGAACAGGGTCGTGAAACCGCCCTTGCTCTTCGACATCTTGCCCGACCGGTCGACCAGGAAATTATTGTGCATCCACCAGCGCGCGCCGGTGAACCCGGCGGGCAGATCGTGGGCGCAGCCGCAATAGGCCTGGTTCTGGGCGATCTCGTTGGGATGGTGGATCTCGCGATGGTCGATGCCGCCGGTATGGATGTCGAACGGATGGCCGAGCCGGTCGAAGCTCATCACCGAGCATTCCAGATGCCAGCCCGGCGCGCCCCGGCCCCAGGGCGAATCCCATTCCATCTGGCGCTGCTCGCCCGGCGGCGACTTGCGCCAGATGGCGAAGTCGGACGGATGGCGCTTGCCCTCAACCGCCTCTATCCGCGCATGGGCCGCATCGTCGCGCCCGCCCGCCAGCGCGCCATAGTCGGGCACGGTCGTACTGTCGAAATACAGGCCCGACTCGATCTCGTAGCAATGCCGGGCGGCGATAGTCTTCGCGAATTCGATCATCTGCGGCACATAGTCGGTCGCGACCGTCCATTCCGATGGATCGATAATGTTGAGGTCTGCGATATTGGCCTTGAACGCTGCCGTATAATGGGCGGCGATGTCCCAGATCGACTTGGCCTGCGCGCGCGCCGCCGCCTCCATCTTGTCGTCGCCCGCATCGGCATCGCTGGTCAGGTGGCCGACATCGGTGATGTTGATGATGTGCGTGACGTCCAGTCCCGCCCATGTCAGCGCCCGGCGCAGCGTGTCGGTGAAGACATAGGCGCGCAGATTGCCGAGATGCGCATAATTATAGACGGTCGGCCCGCAACTGTAGACGCGCGCCTTGCCCGGGTCGATGGGCACGAAGGGCGCGACCTCCCGCGTGAGGCTGTTGAACAGGCGAAGCTCTTGTGTCTCGGTCATGGCGGACAGGCCATGCGACGGCTTTGCCGGGGCGTCAATGCGGCCCGTGCCCTGACGGGGCGGCAAAAAGGGGTGGACGGGGAAAAGGCCATGGCCCGATCGGCCGATTCGGCCATGAAGGGCGCGACGCGGCAGGAACCGGCAAGAAACGATCCGTACATTTCCCCGGAGAGCAGGCACCTACACCAGAAAATCCCGAATATTGGCGATATTCGGATACGGGACGCGGAAAGAGGGAGGCCGGCACGGAAAGAGCATGGAGCGTTTATGCCGCGCCAGCACAATAATCGCTGAAAACACGGATATAGGTATTTTTGGAGTCATGAAAATTCAGACCATTAATTATTGTAGGTACTGATCCTGACTAAACATATTCACAAAAATCCGCCCCAAATGGACTCCATCGGCGTGAAGGATGGCGGGGAATGGACAGGCGATATTTTCTGGCGGGCGGGCTGTGCCTCTCGGCACTGGCGACATGCGACGGAACATCTTCCGGACTGGCCCGCCTGATCGTGCCGGGCCGTCGCCCCGATCAGGACGGAGACCGGATAGATGCGGACGTGGTCGTCTACGGCACCACGCCCGCGGGAATCGTTGCGGCGGTCAGCGCGGCGAATCTGGGCGCCTCCGCCGTGCTGGTGGCGGGCTGGCGCGACCGGCATCTGGGGGGCATGCTGGCGGGCGGCCTGGGCTGGACCGACTTTCGCGACATCGACGCCTTTGGCGGCTATTCGCGGCAGGTGATAGAGCAACTCGCGGCGGCTGGCGGCATGCCGCGCAACCGATATGCCTTCGATCCCGTCGTCGCCGGTCCCGTCTTCCAGCGCATGGTCCGTGCGGCGGGCGTGCCGGTGCTGTGGGCGGACGGCGCGATCGAGGCACCGGTAACGGACCGACGCATCCAGTGCATCCGCACGACATCCGGCCATCGGATCGGCGGCCGCATGTTCATCGACGCCTCCTATGAAGGCGACCTCATGGCGCTCGCCCATGTCGCCTTCCGGACCGGGCGGGAGGCCGCCGACGCCCGCAATCCGCTCAACGGCTATCGCGGCGCCACCAATGGCGACCTGCGCAAGGGCAAGCCCGTGGGCGCGTTCCGCATCCATCCCATCAGCCCGTTCCGCGCCGACGGGTCCGGCCGGTTGCTGCCCGGCGTCACCATGGCGCCGTCGCGGCCGGTCGGATCGGCGGACGACGCGGTGCAGACCTATTGCTTCCGCCTGACCATGACGCGGCAGCCGGACCTGCGCGCCGACCTGCCCGCGACCAGACCCGACGGCTATGCGGAGGAGGATTATGAGGTGCTGCTGCGCGACATCGATTATCGGCAGCGTCAGGGCAGCCTCTACGGCCGCGACTGGACCTTCGCGCGCGATCTGGTGAAGGCGGAGGAGATCGCGCCCGGCATATATGACATGAACAATCGCGGCTTCATGTCGCTCGACGCCATCGGGCTGAGCCAGAATTATCCGGGCGCCGACTATGCCGAGCGCGAGCGCATCTGGAAGGCGCACGAGACCTATACGCGCGGCTGGTTCCACACCCTCGCCTACAGCACCGATCCCCGCATCCCGCGCGGGCTTCAGGCGGAGGTGCGCGAATGGGGCCTGGTCAAGGGCCATTATGCCGTGCCCCATCCCAACGACATGCCGGGCTGGCCTTCCCAGCTCTATGTGCGCGAGGCGCGGCGGCTCGACAATGGCCTCGCCTGGACGGCGGAAGACCTCGCCAATGTCGACGGAGTGACGCCGCGACGGGGATCGATCGTGGCCATGGCGTCCTATTGGCAGGACAGCCACGCGACGCAGAGGGTCGCGGTGAAGGACAGGACTGTCGGCGAATGGGGCCTGTGCAACGAAGGGCTGGTCATGGCCGCGAGCGGGGGGCGCTATGGCCGGTCCCCCCTGCCTTTCGACCTGATGGTTCCCCATCGCGACCAGTGTGCGAACCTTCTCGTCCCCTTCTGCGTGGCGTCCACGCATCAGGCCTTCGCCACGATCCGGATGGAATTGTCGTCCATGGCGCTGGCGGAGGCGGCGGGCAGCGCCGCCGCCCTGGCCGTGGTCTCGCCCGATCCGGTGGACATACAGGACACGCCCTATGATTCGCTGAAGCGCATCTTGCAGTCCAACCGGGGCGTCCTGTCCGGCGTGTCCGTCGTGGAGGACCTGAAGCGCCGCCTCCAGCGCAGGCTCGCCATGGCGAAGGCATAGCGTGCACCGGCGCGCCGCATTAACAGCATGGCAAGGACCGTAGCGGGTTCGTAGCGCGCCTATTTCACGATTATTTCAGTATTATATCATTGATATTTCATGGTTATTTTCAGTTCTTTTACGGACTGCAACTAGGATGCCCCTGTCAATTCTGACAAGGGGACTGTTATGAATATGATATCCAGTATCGGCACGGGCGGCCTGTCCCCCCGTGCCATGATGGACAAGCGGATCGATTCCGCCGTCCAGTCCGGATCGATCAGCGAGACGGACGAAGCCGCGCTGGAAACGGCGCTCGACGCGATAGACAGCGCGCTCGGCATCGGTTCGGCCGGCAGCGGCTCCGCGCCGACGAACCGGCTCGATCCATCCCAAATGGGCGACCGCATCGACGACCTGATCGAGGAGCAGGTGAAGGCCGGAACGCTGACCGAGGACCAGGCGGCCACGCTCCAGACGCTTTTCGCGCAGAATGCCCCGCCGCAGGGCACCGGCAATGGCGAGGGTCCGGAGGAATTCTCGCTGGACGGCGTGGACGGAACGCGCCCCAACGGACCGCCTCCGCCGCCGCCCTCCTTCGCTTCGGCCAGCGGCACGGACGAGGAGAGCGGCACGACGAGCGAGGCGGACCAGGCCAGGCAGCTCGATGCCCTGATCGCCTTCCTCAACAACATGCGCGAGAAAATGGTGTCGGGGACCGTCTATGGCGCCTCCGCCTCTTCCTCCACATCCGACAGCAGCCTCTCCGGACTGGTGGTGGACAGCTATGCCTGAATAAGCGGCCCCTCGGGAAGCGGCGCGCAGGGGCGGAATGGAGGACCAGCCATTCCGCCCTTTTTCATGGCCTCCGGCCCGTCCTATTCCGCGTCGAACAGTCCCGCGAGCTGCTCGACCATCGTGCCGCCCAGTTGCTCGGCATCCATGATCGTCACGGCGCGCTTGTAATAGCGGGTCACGTCATGGCCGATGCCGATGGCGACGAGTTGCACCGGCGATTTCGTTTCGATCCAGTCGATCACCTGCCGCAAATGGCGTTCCAGATAGGTGCCGCTGTTGACCGACAAGGTGCTGTCGTCCACCGGCGCGCCATCGGAAATGACCATCAGGATGCGGCGATCCTCCGGCCGCGCGATCAGGCGGCCATGCGCCCAGAGCAGCGCCTCGCCGTCGATATTCTCCTTGAGCAGCCCCTCGCGCATCAT
>JASGGS010000031.1:0-28536 GCA_047602685.1 Sphingobium sp. | reverse complement strand
ATTCCGCGACTTCCTGGGATCACCCAACGCGCTGACCGGCGACACCGCCTTTTCGGTGCGCGCCGTGGGCAATCTGGCGCGGCCTTTCTTCCCCGATGGCGAGGCCGGCACGCCACCGGGGCCGCTCTCCTATGCCGATGGGCAATTCAGCATCTTCGGCACGGGGCTACAGTTGCGGCTCATCACGCCCGACATCGTGGCGCACGTCAATTTCATCCTCGGCGCCAGCGCGGCCGATGTGCCCCGCACCTGCGGCCGTTCGCCGGAAGTGCGGCCCGGTTTCAGCCGCATCAACAACGGCCTCACGCTTTTCGCCGGTGGCGTGCCGATCTATCGCGGCAATCAACTGGTCGGCGCCATCGCGGCGTCCGGCGATGGCGACGACCAGAGCGACATGATCGCCTTTCTGGGACTTGTGAATGCGTCCAAGGCTCTGGGCGGGGCCATAGGCGTGCCGTCCACCGCGATCCGGTCCGACCGGCTTTCTCCGCTTGGTCAACGGCTGACGTTCATCGCCTGCCCGCGTCAGCCCTATGTGGACAGCAACGAACAAAATGTCTGTCAGGGCCTCTGACGATGGCGGCTGGTTCCCTCCTCCCCATCGTCCTCGCGCTGGCCGCCGCGGACGCCCCCGCCGGGGGTGAAGCCGCCCCGTCCGTGGAAGGCAATGCCGCGCAACCGGGGGAGCCGGTTCCCCCGCCGCCGCCCGCCGACTGGGAGGCGCGCCTGGGCGCCGACACCGATGACGCGATGATCGAGGGGCGCCGCCGCCCCGGCTATGAGGCGCCGCTGCCCGAGCGCGTGACGCAGGAGAACCAGGGCGCGATCCGCCCGCCGCCGCCCGAGGCCTTCCCGACCGACCAGATCCCGCTGCCCGACCGCTGGCGCCTCATCCAGACGCTGGGCGTGGTGAAGGAGCGCTGGTTCGACCCCTATCACCAGAACACCTATAAGGGCGACCGGCCGATCTGCATCCCGTCCGAGGAGGAGAAGGAAAAGCGCAAGGAAGAGGGGCTTCCCGCCTGCGCCACGCCGAAGCTGCTGGGCCTGAAGGGGGAGGACTGGTTCTTCGCCGTCAACGCCGTGTCCGACACGGTGGTGGAGCCGCGCAGCTTCCCGCTGCCGGTCGGCATCCAATATCCCAATCGTCCGGGCAGCAACGATGTCTTCGGCCGCTCGGCCAGCCTGGCGCTGTCGCAGACCTTCCTCTTCGGCGCGGCGCTCATCAAGGGGCAGACCGCGTTCAAGCCGCCGGATTACGAATATCGCCTGACGCTGGCCTATAATGTGAACTATGCCAATGTTCAGGAACGGCGCATCCTCTACATCCAGCCGAGCTACGGCACGGAACGCCTCGATCATTTCCTCGGCGTGCAGGAAGCCTTTGTCGACAAGCATTGGCGCAACGTGTCGGATCGTTTCGATTTCGACTCGATCCGCGTCGGCATCCAGCCGTTCCAGACGGATTTCCGGGGCTTCCTGTTCAACGACAACCAGCTTGGCATCCGCCTGTTCGGCAATCGCGACAATAACCGCTTCCAATATAATCTGGCGGCCTTCTGGCGGCTGGAGAAGGACACGAACAGCGGCCTCAACTCCGTGGTGGACAAGCCGCGCAAGGATTTCGTCTTCGTCGCGAACCTCTATCGCCAGGATTTCCTGATCCCCGGCCTGACGAGCGAGATCATCGTCGCCTGGAACCATAATCGCGAAGGGGGGGAGGTGTTCGTCGACGATAACGGTTTCCCCGTGCGTCCGGCGCTGATCGGCAATCTCGCCGGGCGCGACTATGATGTCGTCTATCTCGGCTATGCGGCGGACGGGCATGTCGGACGGATCAACCTGACGGCGACCGCCTATGGCCTGTTCGGCACGGACCGGATGAACGTCTTCACCGGCCGCGCGGCGAAGATCCGCGCCTTCTTCGCGGCGGGCGAGCTGTCCTATGACGTGAACTGGGCGCGCTTCCGCCTCTCCGGCCTCTGGGCCAGCGCGGACAAGGAGCCGTTCGACGATATCGAGACGGGCTATGACGCCATTTTCGAAAATCCCGTCTTCGCGGGGGCCGACACCAGCTATTGGATACGCCAGTCCGTGCCGTTCATCGGCGGCGCGCGGGCGGTCGGCATCAACGGCCGCAACGGCGTCCTGAACTCGCTGCGCTCCTCCAAGGAGCAGGGGCAGTCCAACTTCATCAATCCGGGCACGCAGCTGATCGGCGTGGGCGGCGATTTCGACCTGACGCCGCAATTCCGGGTCTCGGCCAATGCCAATCATCTCTGGTTCGTCGATACCACGATCCTGGAGGATCGCCTCTCTCGCGCGTTCATTGCCCGCGATATCGGCTGGGACCTGTCGCTTTCCACCGTGTGGCGGCCCAAAGCGACGCAGAATATCGTCCTGCGCTTCTCCGGCTCGGCCTTGTTGCCGGGCGCCGGTTTCGAACGGCTCTTCGCCAATAGCGGCACGAACCGGAACTATTATTCCATCCTCGCCAATCTGGTGCTGAGCTACTGATGGCCACGCAGCGGCTCCTGTCCCTCCTCCTCATCCTGCTGGCGGCGCTGGCGATTCCGGCGGCGATGCTGCGCGCCAATAGCGGGGAGAAGCCGGTCAGGCGCAGCCATGTGATGGCGCCCGCCGCCCCGCTGACCCAGACGGCGGAGGCGGTCGCGGCCAAATCCTCTGGCTGCACCAGCTGCCATGTCCGGACGGACGAGCCGAGCATGCATGCGACGCCCGCCGTCATGCTGGGCTGCGCGGATTGCCATGGCGGCAATCCCGACGTGCGGGGCAATCCCGATCTCGGCTTCGGCCATCCCGATTATATAAGGGCGCGGGAGGCGGCGCATATCCTGCCGACCTATCCCAATAGCTGGCACTATCCCTCCTCCGCCAATCCCAAGCGCACCTATACGCTGCTGCTCAAGGAATCGCCGGAGTTCGTCCGCTTCATCAATCCCAGCGACTATCGCGTCGCGCGCGAGGCCTGCGGCGCCTGCCATATGGAACTGATCGAGGCGAACGAGCGCTCGCTGATGGCGACGGGCGCGATGCTGTGGGGCGGCGCGGCCTATAATAACGGCATCGTCCCCTTCAAGAACTATATCTTCGGGGAGGCCTATACCAGGGACGGCAAGCCCGCGAAGATCGTCTCCCCCGGATCGCCGGGACTGGAGCCGGGCAAGCTGGACGACAAGGCGAAAGCGCGCGGCGCGCTGGAGGCCTTCTACCCGCTGCCCGCCTGGGAAGTGATCCCGCCGGGCGACATATTCCGCGTGTTCGAGCGCGGCGGCCGCAACATCGGCACGCAGTTCGCCGAGGTGGGCCTGCCCAATCCCACTGGCCAGATCCAGCGCCTGGAGGAGCCGGGCCGCCCCGACCTCAAGCAGTCGAACCGGGGGCCGGGCACGGGCCTGCGCGTCGCGATCCCGGCGCTCAACATCCACAAGACGCGCCTCAACGACCCGTTCATGTGGATGATGGGCACCAACGACCAGCCGGGCGACTATCGCCATTCGGGCTGCTCTGGCTGCCATGTCGTCTATGCGAACAACCGCGAGAAATATGCGAGCCTGACCTACAGCCAATATGGCCGGGACGGGCAGACGGCGACGGTCGACCCGACCATCAAGGACAAGCTGGAGCCGGATCATGACGGGGGGCATGGCGGGGCCCACGGCGCCCTGAAGCAGCCGCATGAGGGAGAGGGCCATGCGAAGGACCGCGTGAAGGAAATGGGCCACCCCATACGCCACGCCTTCACCCGCGCCATCCCGACCGCGCAATGCATGAACTGCCACATGCACCAGCCCAATATCTTCCTGAACAGCTATCTCGGCTACACCATGTGGGACTATGAGTCCGACGCGCCGCTCATGTGGCCGGAGAAGCAGAAATATCCGACCATCAAGGAAACGCACGAGGTTCTGGAGCGCAATCCGGAGGGTGCGGCGGTGCGCGGGCGTTGGGCCGATATCGACTTCCTGCGCCGCGTCTTCGACGATGTGAACCCGAAGGCGAAGGACACGCAGTTCGCCGACTATCACGGCCATGGCTGGAATTTCCGCGCCATCTACAAGCGCGACCGCAACGGCAATCTGCTCGACGCGGACGGCAATATGGCGACCTATGGCACGGAGGGCGGCCGGATCGTCGCGCCCGGCGATCCGGAGAAGTTCCGCAAGGCCGGTTCCCCCGAATTCCCCGATGTCGGCACGCAGAAGGGCAAGGCCGTCCACCTGATGGACATCCATGCCGAAAAGGGCATGCAGTGCGCCGACTGCCATTTCTCGCAGGACAGCCACGGCAACGGCTTCCTCTATGGCGAGGTGGCGAATGCCATAGAGATCGGGTGCAAGGACTGCCACGGCACCGCCGACGCCTGGCCGACCCTGCTCACCTCCGGCCCCGCCGCGCGGCCGCAGGGCAATAATCTCGCCCTGCTGCGCAATCAGGACGGCCAGCGCCGCTTCGAATGGACGACGGGCGCGGACGGCCGGCGCAAGCTGCTCCAGCGCTCGATCATCGACCCGGATCTCGTCTGGGAGGTCAGTCTCGTCAAGGATGCGGTCGACCCGGCCAGTAGCCATTTCAACCTCAAGGCCGCGCGCGCCAAGCTGATGAGCCGCTATGGCGGGGAGGACGGCAAGTTCAGCTTCGGCCCCGGCGTGCCCCGGTCGGAGCGCGCGCATCCGTCGGAGGAGATGGCCTGCTTCACCTGCCACCTTTCGTGGACGACGAGCTGCGGCGGCTGCCACCTCCCCATCGAGGCGAACTTCAAGACGACCATGCACAAATATGAGGGGGAGGAGACGCGCAACTTCGCCACCTACAACCCGCAGGTCGCGCGCGACGAGATGTTCCAGCTCGGCAAGCACCAGACGACCAAGGGCAATCAGGTCGCGCCGGTCCGCTCCACCTCCGCGCTGGTCCTGTCCTCGACGAACGTCAGCCGCGAGCGCATCTATATCCAGCAGCCGCCGATCAGCGGCATCGGCTTCTCGTCGCAGGCTTTCGCCCCGCATTTCCCGCACACGGTGCGCAAGACGGAGACGAAGACCTGCACCGACTGCCATCTGAGCGACAAGGACGACAATAATGCCATCATGGCGCAGCTCCTGCTGCTCGGCACCAATTATGTGAACTTCGTCGGCCTCAATGCGTGGACCGGCCTCGAGGGCGGCTTCCAGGCGACCCGCGTCACCGAATGGGACGAGCCGCAGGCGGTCATCGGCTCCTATCTCCAGAAATGGGCCTATCCCGATTATTACCGCCTCCATGTCGAGAAGAACGGCCGCGAGCTGAAGAACTGGGTGCGGGGCCGTACCATCGACAGGAAGCTGTCCGGCGAGCGCGGGGGACTGGAGGAGTTCCGCAACATCGTGCAGGGCACGCCCGATCGCGTCGGCTGCCTCCAGATGCGCGGCGAATATATGTTCGCGGCGCAAGGGCGGGGCGGCTTCCACGTCTATGACATTGCCAGCGTCGCCAATAAGGGCTTTTCGGAGCGGATCGTGACCGCGCCCTTCTCGCCGCTGGGCCACAACGCCCATGTGCAGACGAAGAACGCGACCTGCATGGCGCTGCCCACCGGGCAGGCGATCAACCCGCTGCGCAACACGCCGGAACTGCGCGCGGTCAACCAGGAGCAGCCCTTCCTGCCCATCTACAGCTATGCCGCGATCACGGACAGCGTGGAGGGCCTGATCCTCGTCAATGTCGAGACCTTCGCCGACGGGGAGTTCCGCAACAATTTCCTGAAGCGCACGGTGACGTGGAACCCGGACAATGTTCTGAAGGGGGCGCACCACATCACGCTGGCGGGGGAGATCGCCTATATCACCGCCGATGCGGGTCTGGTCGTCGTCAACCTGTCCGACCCGGCCAGGCCGCGCCTCGCGGCCGTGCGCCCGCTCATCGATGCGCGCGCGACGGCGGTGCAGTTCCGCTATCTCTGGGTCACGGATGCGGAGGGGCTGAAGCTTTTCGACATCACCCGGCTGGAAAATCCCGTGGCGGTCCCCTCCGCGACCGTGAAGCTGGCCGATGCGCGCAAAATATATCTCGCGCGCACCTATGCCTATGTCGCGGCCAAGGGGCAGGGGCTGGCCATCATCGACATCACTCGGCCCGAAAGTCCGGCCATCTACAGGCTGGAGAATTTCGGCGGGCAGATGAACGATGTGGAGGACGTGATCCTCGGCTCCACCAACGCCTCCCTCTTCGCCTATGTCGCGGACGGGCGGAACGGGGTGAAGGTGCTCCAGATGACCTCGCCCGACAGCCAGCCCAATTTCTACGGCTTCTCGCCCGCGCCGGTGCCGGAACTGATCGCCTGGGCCAGGACGCCCAGCCCGGCCCTGTCCATGTCCAAGGGCCTCGACCGCGACCGCGCGGTGGACGAGACGGGCGGCCAGATCGCGATCTTCGGCCGCCTCGGCTCCCGCCCCTTCACCCGGCCGGAGATGGAGCGGCTGTTCCTGACGTCGAAAGGCGTGCCGTTCAAGGTGAGCGACACGGGCGGCATGGCGAGCTGGGTAGGGCCGCGCTGAGCGGACGCCCGGCGGCGAGGGCGGACCCTCAAGGCTGCATCGCGCGGCCTAACACCATCCAAGGGTTTGAAATATCTTGCGGTAAATCTTTCGGATCTCGTTCTGCTTGTTCCGATTATAATCTCGGATATCGGTCACCCCCTTTCGCGCTTCATTCTTCGCCATTGCGTATCGCGCCCGATCTTCGGGATGGCCTCGCAGCCAATCTCTGAACAGGATGTGCCGGACATGTTCGGGGCAATGAGGGCCAAAGATATGCAGGTTAATCCGAGGCTGATCGTACCGTAGCATCCGGTGCTGATACCAGGACCTCTCGCGGATGGTCAGTTGGTAACCCAAGGCGGCGAGGCGGGGAATATAATCGTTTTCCTGGACAGGATCGCGGACAATCACATCAATATCGATGATGGGCTTGGCGGCCAGCGTCGGGACTGCTGTCGAACCGATATGCTCTATATTCAGCGCGCTACTTCCCAGGGTTGTCGCAATAAGCGCGGCGTTTATCCGGAAAAGGGCGGGCCATTCTGAAGAATAGGCTGTTATCTCGATCTCCTCCGGAACAGGAACTCCAGCTATCCATGGATATTCATCCGGATCGCTGTCTTCGAAATTCATAATGTCTGATGGCGCCGGCCATCCCTCCATCGTGCAGCCCATCAAATTCCCCGACTGAGATTATTCGTCATTCCCACATCTCATGACAGGACCAAATATGACGGATCGGTCGAATGGCTGCTATTGAGGAATATTTAACGGGAAAAGACGGGCGTAAACCGACCTGACGCACAGTTCGGACAAAAACGCAGCACGTCCTGCGTGGCACGAACTCAGTCAGCGGGCATTACCATTCAGCGTTTCTCACTGGCTGCCGCCCGATCCTTCCGGCACAGTCCGCGACTGGCCATGCTGCACTTGGGAGGCGCCTTTGTCCCGGACTGCTCTCATCATCGGCGGAACAGGCCAGATCGGCCTGCCGGTCGTCCAAAGCCTGCTGGCGAAGGGCTGGGACATAAGGGTGGCCGCGCGCGGGCGGCGCGCCTTGCCCGCCCATCTCGCCCGATGCGGCGTCCGGCCGGTCATGCTGGATCGCGACAGCCCGGGTGCGCTCGCCTCCGCTCTCGGCGGCGGCGTGGATGCGCTGATCGACGTGACGGCCTATGACCCTTCGCACGGCCGCCAGTTGATCGAGGTGCAGGGCGATGTGGGCGCGCTGGTCGTCATCTCCTCGTCCAGCGTCTACCGGGACGATGCGGGACGCACGCTGGACGAGGCCGCCCGGAACGGATTTCCCGAACTGCCGGAGCCGATATCGGAGGCGCAGCCGACGGTCGCGCCGGGGGACGAGACCTATTCCACACGCAAGGTGGCGCTTGAGCATCTGTTGCTGGACGAGGCGACCATCCCGGTCACCATCCTCCGCCCCGCCGCCATCCATGGGCCGGGATCGATCCACCCCAGGGAATGGTGGTTCGTCAAACGCATGCTGGACGGGCGTCCGGTCATACCGCTCGCCTATGAAGGACGCAGCCGTTTCCACACCTCATCGGCGCTCAACATAGCGGCGCTGGTTGCCGTGGTGCTCGACAATCCGGCGACGCGCATCCTGAACATCGCCGACCCGGCAGCCCCCAGCGTCGCGGAGATCGGTGCGGCGATCGCGGAGCATATGGCCTATCGGGGACGGTTCGTCGCATTGGCGGGGGATGAATTCCCGGCCCGGATCGGGCGCACCCCATGGTCCGTGCCCCGGCCCTTCGTGCTGGATACCAAGGCAGCGGCCGCCTTGGGCTATTCGCCCGCCATCGCGACATATCGCCGGTCTGTCGGGCCGATATGCGACGATCTGGTGGACAGGGGCAGGAGCGGGGACTGGCGGACCGCCTTTCCCATATTGGCGGCCTATCCCCATGAGCTGTTCGATTATGAGAGGGAGGATGCGCTGCTCGTCGGACACCCGTCGCTCTGATCGCGGGCGTGGCGGTTCGCCTTCAGCCCTTCCACCCCTTCACCAGCGGGACCAGCTCGTCATAATGCGCGATCACCGCATTCGCGCCCAGTTCGGCGGGATCGCCCGGCACATAGCCGAAGCTGACGGCCACGCTCGGCACGCCCGCCGCCCTGGCCGCGTCGATGTCATTGTCGCTGTCGCCCACGAACAGGGTGCGCCCGCCGCCTGCCGCCGCGATCATGGCGTGGAGGGGGGTGGGATCGGGCTTGAGCTTCGGCGTGGTGTCGCCGCCGACGATCGCGACGAAGCGGCCGGCCATGTCCAGCGCCTCCAGCACCTGCCGCGCCAGCCCCTCGATCTTGTTGGTGCAGACGGCGAGGCGGTATCCCTGCTCGGCGAGGGCATCCAGCGCCTCCAGCACGCCCGGATAGGGGCGGCTCATATCCGCGATATGGGCCGTATAATAGTCGATCAGCAGGGGGAAGAGGCGCTCGATGATCTCCGGCGTCGCGTCGCCCGTCACGGTCAGGGCGCGCGTCAGCATCACCTTGGCGCCGCGCCCCACCATTGTCTTGACATCTCCAACAGGCAGCGGCCCGCGCCCGATCGTGCCCAGGGCATGGTTGAGCGCCGCGGCCAGGTCGCCGCTCGTGTCGAGCAGCGTTCCGTCCAGGTCGAAGCCGATGATGTCGAACGGGCGGGGGGAGGATGGGGTCATGCGCCGCCCATGCCCGCTCCACGGTGGAAGTGGCAAGCCAAACATGGCAGAGGGGGTAGGGAAGCCCGTGATCTTTGCCCCATGATCTTAACAAGGAATCCCCTTTGAGCGACCGTTCCTCCGACCGCCCCGTGGCCATCGTCATCCTCGCCGCCGGTCAGGGCACGCGTATGAAGTCCGGCCTGCACAAGGTGCTTCATCCCATTGCCGGGCGGCCCATGCTGCTCCACCTCCTCGCCGCGACCGAGGGGCTGTCGCCGGAACGCCGCGTGGTGGTCGTCGGCTCCGGCCGGGAGCAGGTGGAGAAGGCGGTGGCCGGAAAGAATGTGGTCATCGCCGTCCAGGCGCGGCAGCTCGGCACCGGCCATGCGGTAGCGCAGGCCAAGGACGCGCTCCACGGCTTCGCGGGCGACGTGCTCATCCTCTATGGCGACGTGCCGCTGGTGCGGGCGGAAACGATGAAGGCGATGGTCGAGCGGCTGAACGGTCCGGACGAGCCGCGCGCCGTGGTGCTCGGCTTCCGCCCGGACGATGCGGGCGCCTATGGCCGCATCATCGCGGACGGACTGGGCGCCATCGAGAAGATGGTGGAATATAAGGACGCGAGCGCGGAGGAGCGGGCCGTCACCCTCTGCAACAGCGGCCTGATGGCAGTGCGCTCGGCGGAGCTGTTCGTGCTGCTCGACAAGATCGGCAACGACAATGTAGCGGGCGAATATTATCTCCCCGATATCGTCATGCTGGAGGGCGGGCGGAGCGCGGTGATCGAGACGGACGCGATGGAGGTGGCGGGCGTCAACAGCCGCGTCGAACTCGCCGCGCTGGAAGCCGCATGGCAGGAACGGCGGCGCGAGGAGGCGATGCGGGACGGCGTGACGCTGGTCGCGCCGGAGACGGTGTTCTTCTCCCATGATACGCAGGTCGCCCGCGATGTGACGGTGGAACCCCATGTCGTCTTCGGTCCCGGCGTGGTGGTCGAGGAAGGGGCGACGATCCACGCCTTCTCCCATCTGGAGGGCGCGACGGTCCGCTCCGGCGCCGATATCGGCCCCTATGCCCGCCTGCGGCCCGGCGCGGATATCGGCGAGGGCGCGCGCGTCGGCAATTTCGTGGAGATCAAGAAGGCGACCCTGGCCAGGGGCGCCAAGGCCAATCATCTGAGCTATATCGGCGATGCCAGCGTGGGCGAGGCGGCCAATATCGGCGCGGGCACCATCACCTGCAATTATGACGGCTTCCTCAAATATCGGACGGAGATCGGCGCGGGTGCCTTCATCGGATCGAACAGCGCCCTCGTCGCTCCGGTCCGGATCGGCGACGGCGCCATTGTCGGAGCGGGCAGCACGGTGACGGCGGATGTGAGCGCCGACGCGCTGGCCCTCATCCGCCCGCCCCAGGTGGAGAAGCCCGGCTGGGCCGCGCGCTTCCGCGCGAAGATGAAGGCGCGCAAGGGGGCATAATCCCCGGCGCGGGCAAGGAGGGGGGAGAGGATCATGCCGCGGTCGATCCGGCCAGTGCGCGTCAATCACATCAACATGGTGCTGGAGGATTTCGACAGCGCCATCGCGCATTTCCAGTCGCTTTACGATGCGGATTTCCTGGCGGATTATCCGCAGGCGGAATGGCATGCGGGCCTGTTCGAGATAGGGCGGACGATCTTCGAACCCTTCGTGCCGCCCGCATGGCTGCTCTCCAGCCGCTATGGCCCCCATTATCTCGGCATCGAATATCAGGCGGACATGGACATGGTGCGCACGGCCATTGCCGACCACGGCATACGCATCGTGCGGGACATCGGCCTCGCCCTCCACACCCATCCTGCCGACACGCTGGGCGTCGCCTTCGAATTCTACGACGGCGCCTTCCACGACCGGGAGTGGGAGAGGCTGGGCCGCGCGATGAGATCGGCGGAGTATTGGCGCGACGACCATCCGTTCGGCCTCACCGGTCTCAGGGGCATTGCCCTGGTCGTGGAGGATGGAGATGGGGCGGCGGCGTTCCTCCGCAGCTTCCTGTCCGCCGAACCCGCCTATGAGGAGGAGCGGCCCGCCATCGCCGCGCATGCCGTCGGTCTGACGGTGGCGGACGCCCTTGTCGAGTTGCTGGTGCCGGTGGGCGAGGGACCCATCCGGCGCCATCTGGATCGTCATGGCCCCGGCATGCGTTCCACCATGATGGGCGTCCGCGACATCGGCCGGGCGCAGTTTCATTTCGCGGAGCGCGGCCTTACCCTGGCGCTGGGCGATCGGCCCGGCAGCTTCGCCATACCCGCCGAGGAGAATATGGGCGTCATCTTCGAGTTCGTGCCATGATGCCTCTGTCGAAAGTCGCGCCGGAACTGCGCTCCGCAACGCGCCGCATGACGATGCTGCCAATGCCCTTCGGCAGCGATTGGGGGCGGCGTTTCCTGCGCTGGATGCTGGGCCGCATCCCGGTGCCGGGCGGAGGCGTGGAGGGCGTGCGCATCGACACGCCCGCCGGCACGCCGGTTCCGCTGCGCATCTACGATCCGGGTGAGCGGGGCAATGGCGGCGCCCTGCTATGGATACATGGCGGCGGCTATCTCATCGGCGCGGCGAAGCAGGACGACCTGCATTGCGCCGCGACCGCGCGGGAATTGGGCATATTGGTGGTCAGCGTCGACTACAGGCTGGCGCCTGAAAATCCCTTCCCGGCGCCGCTCGACGATTGCCATCAGGGCTGGACGTGGATGCAGGCACAGGCGCTGGTGCTCGGCATCGATCCGCTCCGCATCGCGATAGGCGGCCAGAGCGCGGGCGGCGGCCTCGCCGCGGGCCTCGTCCAGCGCATCCATGACGAGGGCGGGCCGCAGCCTGCCGCGCAATGGCTGTTCTGTCCCATGATCGACGATCGCACCGCCGCCGACAGGAGGCTGGACGGCATCGGCCACCGGCTGTGGACCAACCGCAACAACCGGACCGGCTGGTCCGCCTATCTGGGCCGGGAGCCGGGCCTGCCCGATCCGCCGCCCCATGCCGTGCCCGCCCGCCGCCTTGACCTTTCCGGCCTGCCGCCCGCTTGGATCGGGGTGGGGGATATCGACCTCTTCCATGAGGAGGGCCGCGCCTATGCCCTGCGGCTGGACGAGGCGGGGGTGGACGTCGATTTCGTCACCGTGCCCGGCGCGCCGCACGGGTTCGAGGCATGGGCCTCCGACACGGTGCTGGCGCGGGACTATCTGGCGCGCGCCCGGGCATGGCTGCGCGCGCGGCTGGCGGGTGGAGGCGCGTAGATTGCGCCGCATTCATATTCCGCAAAGCAGGGCTGGTGCATTGCCCTTCGCGTCGCCGACTCCTAAGGGGTCGATGCAGGCGCGACTTTAAGCAGGGGCTGACCGGAGCATGTGCGGAATCATCGGAATCGTCGGGCGCGAGGATGTGGCGGACCGGCTGCTCGATGGGCTGAAGCGTCTCGAATATCGCGGCTATGACTCGGCGGGCATCGCGACCGTGTTCGACGGCGCGATCGAACGGCGCCGCGCCGAGGGCAAGCTCGTCAATCTCGGCAAGGAACTGGCCGCCGAGCCGCTGCCTGGCACCACCGGCATCGCCCATACGCGATGGGCAACCCATGGCGCGCCGACGACCAGCAATGCCCATCCCCATGCCACCGGCGAGGTGGCGTTGGTCCACAATGGCATCATCGAGAATTTCAAGAGCCTTCGCGAGGAACTGATCGCGCGCGGCCGGGAGTTCACCAGCGAGACGGATACCGAAGTCGTCGCCCATCTCGTCAGCGAGAAGATCGAGGCGGGCATCGCGCCGGAAGAGGCGGTGCGGGACATATTGCCGCGCCTCCACGGCGCCTTCGCGCTCGCCATCCTCTTCCGCCAGCATCCGGACCTGCTCATCGGCGCGCGGCTCGGCTCGCCGCTGGTCGTGGGCTATGGCGATGGGGAGACCTATCTTGGTTCCGACGCGCTCGCGCTCGCGCCGCTGACGCAGCGCATCTGCTATCTGGAGGAAGGGGATTGGGTCGTCGTGACGAGGGACGGCGCGCGCATCTTCGACAAGGACAATGTGCCCGTCGAGCGCCCCGTGACCCTTTCCGGCGTGTCGGGCGCCCTGATCGACAAGGGCAATCACCGCCACTTCATGCTCAAGGAAATCCATGAGCAGCCTGTCGTCGTCGCCCAGACCTTGAAATCCTACTTCCAGCGTCTGGAAGACCGGGTGACGCTGCCCATTCCCGATTTCGACCTGGGCGCGATCCGCCGCGTGACCATCGTCGCGTGCGGGACCAGCTTCTATGCGGGCATGGTAGCCAAATATTGGTTCGAGCAGTTCGCCCGCGTGCCCGTCGACCTCGATGTCGCGTCCGAATTCCGCTACCGCGCCCCGGTGATGGAGGAGGGCGGCCTGATGATCGTCATCAGCCAGTCGGGCGAGACCGCCGACACGCTCGCCGCGCTCCGCCACGCGAAGGAGGAGGGACAGAAGATCGCCGCCGTCGTCAACGTGCCGACCAGCACCATGGCGCGCGAGGCGGACCTGTTGCTTCCCACCCATGCCGGCCCGGAAATCGGCGTCGCCTCGACCAAGGCCTTTACCTGCCAGTTGGCGGTTCTCGCCGCGCTCGCCGCCAATCTCGCCCGTGCCAAGGGGCGGCTGGACAAGGCGCAGGAGAAGGAGATCGTCCGTCACCTTGCCGAGGCGCCCGCGGCCCTGAACGGCGCGCTTGCCTATGACGAGTCCATCGAGGCGGTGGCGCACCAGATCGCGGGGGCGCGAGACGTGCTGTATCTCGGCCGGGGCACCGACTATCCGCTGGCGCTGGAGGGCGCGCTGAAGCTCAAGGAGATCAGCTATATCCATGCCGAGGGCTATGCGGCGGGCGAGATGAAGCATGGTCCCATCGCCCTGATCGATGACGCCGTGCCCGTCATCGTCATCGCCCCTTCCGGCCCGTTGTTCGAGAAGACGGTGAGCAACATGCAGGAGGTGCAGGCGCGCGGCGGCAAGGTGGTGCTGATCTCCGACTATGACGGTGTGCAGGCGGCCGGAGAGGGGTGCCTCGCCACCATCACCATGCCCAAGGTGCATCCGCTGATCGCGCCCCTGGTCTATGCGGTGCCGGTGCAGCTTCTCGCCTATCATGTCGCGGTGGCCAAGGGCACGGATGTCGACCAGCCGCGCAACCTCGCCAAGAGCGTGACGGTCGAATAACGGCCCTTCAAGCTTCTTACTCTGTTGTAGGCGAACATTAGGCCGTAGTGGTTCAGGTTGGGGAGGAAATCTGCTCCGCCCTTGTCTTCAGTGCCTGCTCAACCAGCTTCGCTAAATTGGCAATTCCGGGACCGGCGACGTGGCCCAGTTCCGCAAGGTGCGCCCGCAGGCGGGCACAATGGCGCCAATATCAAGGTCGGATCGATCCCCGGCGCTTTCTTCATCGACGAGACCTGTGGGATTTCTCCTCGATCTATCAAGGCATGGCGCATATCCAGCTGGACGCATTCTTGGGATCGAGCTGGGGTGCTTTCAGACGCGCCAGCTTCGGATCGGGGCAGAGCAGGAAGGATCGCTCATAGCCCTTTTCGCGCGTGTAGCGATTGGCGATGATGGCGGTGGGTGCTTCGTCTTTCTCCACCCAGTCGACGATGGCGCCGAGAAGCTGCTCGACGATGTCCGTCGGGCCCGTGCCGCCCCGGCAATGCCAAAGGCCGGGTACGGGGACATATTGTATCCAGGCCTGCGAACCCGGGAAACGCTTCTGCAGGATGTGGAAGCCGGCAAGCGACTCCAGATAGCTCATGGATTCGTCGTTGACGCCGTGCCAGACGATCATCTTTGCGCCGCTTTTCGCCAATGCGCTGAAATCCATCGGATCATCATAGGCCTGGGTCTGGCCGTCATTGGAGGACAGGCGAACAATTTCCGCGAAATCGGAGATCGTCCAATAATCGGCCGTGGGCTTTACGGCGCGTGTCTTGGTGTCTGCCATGATGTGGACGAAGGGCACGCCTTTGCGCAGCATGTCGGCGGGTGAAATGCTGTTGGTGCCCGACCATGGCGGAGGCACGCTGCCTGTAATGAAACGCGACCAGCCCGACACGTCGGAGATGGGCCAGCCCGGCTGCACTCCATCGCCACCGGGACCGCCGGAGGGGAAAGTGGTGCCGGTACGGATCATCTCGAACAGCTCGACCTGCGCGGGGGTGAAACCGACCTTCCGGAGCAAGCCCGTGTCGAACGTCACGGCCTGCGGATTGTGGATGATGCCGTCCTTGGCGCCGTCCACATCGTCATAGGCAGCGAGGATCGCGTCGGCCGCCCGCTTCATCAGCTCGGGGGAAATCCAGCTTGCGGGATGGTTCTGCATATGGCTGGCGATACGGAAGATATTGGGCTGGTAGAGCGAACCCTTCCACGGCGTCGCGCCCACCAGAAAGCCGTCGAAATCAAGGCCGCCGACGCGCCGCGCATTGGTGAGCCCCATCTGCCCGCCGCCCGAACAGCCGCTGATGTACCGTTTTAGCTTGTCCTGCCTGTAATAGGCACGGGTGATCGCCTGCGTCGCTTCTGCGGAAGACTGGACGCCGCGCCAGAGGAAATCGGTCAGGCGGCCCGCATCGGACATGAAGCTGAAGTCGGCGACACTTCTGGCGCCGGAGCCGGCGTCGCTGCCGGCAAGGGCGAACCCCTTGGCAAGGAGACGCTCGGGAATGTCCGGGATCTTGCCGGCCGCGCCGCCGAGGCCGAGATAGAGATAGCGGCCACTATACTCGTCGGGCAGGGTGAGGGTGAATAGCACCTTGTTGGGGCCGGGGTCGCGGGTCGTCACATAGCCCATGACGCGGCAGCCCCAGATCTCGCCCGGACCGACATCGCCGCGCTCGGCGAAAACCTCGCGCGCGGCGAAGGCGACCGTCGTGCCTTCGGGCGCCATCTTCTGAAGCGTTTCGGTATCGCACGCCTCCGAATAAGCCGCGCGCGCGGGCGAGGCCACCATCGCGCAAGTCAAAAGCGACGCTGCCGCCAAAAGGCTCCTTCGCATCTCCATCGTCCTTTCCTTGATCCGTCCCGGTGACAGTAGAAGGGGCATCGCGGCGCGGAAAAGGGCGATCACGCAACCGCGAGGCCAGATTGCTTGCAGCGCGTCCAGCCCCGGCGTGCGGCAGGCGCGGGAGTAATTACTGGGGAGTATGGGGCTGTTTCCGGGGCACTTCTACACAGGCCGCGTCCATGGGGCACCGGACGGACCGCTGCCGCCAGCACCTTATTTGAGGGACAGACAGTTAAGGGGAGCCGCGCATGAAGGCCGCCACATCACTTGCCGAGGAGGATCTGGCCTGGGCGCCTGCCTGGCAGATCAAGGGGCTGTTCGAGGAGAAGGCCCTTTCCCCGCTGGAATATGCCGAAGCGATACTCAAGCGATGCGATCAATATGGCCATTATGGCGCGTTCATCTCGGTCTTTCCGGAGCATCTGCTGGAACAGGCGAAGGCCGCGACCGAGCGCTATGCCAGGGGCGAGCAGGCCGGCCTGCTCGACGGGCTTCCCGTCAGTGTCAAGGATACCATCTTCACCAAGGGGCAGCGCACGACATTGGGTTCGCGGGCCTTTGCCGATCTGGTGCCGGACACGGACTCGGTCGCCAGCGAAAGGGTGAAGGCGGAAGGCGGCATTATCTTCGCCAAGAGCAACACGCCCGAATTCGCGCTCAACCGCCGCAGCGTGAACCTTGTCTCGCGAGAGGCGGTCAATCCATGGGATGCCCGGCGCACATCGGGGGGGTCGAGTGGCGGCGCGGGGGTCGCGGCGGCGGCTGGCCTCGGTCCGCTCGCGGTCGGAACCGACGGCGGCGGGTCGATCCGTATCCCCTCCGCTTTCAACGGTGTATTCGGCGTGCTGGCAAGCCGCGGGCGCGTCCCCAATGGAGCGGGCCTCTACCATGCGCCGACATCCGGCATCGGGCCGATGACCCGCGACGTGCGTGATGCCGCGACCTTGTTCCAGGCCATGGCCTGCTGTGACGAGCGCGACCCGCGCACCATGCGCGTGGCGCCGCCTGACTATCTGGCCGAACTGGAACATGGCGTTGCCGGGTTGCGCATGGGCTGGTCCTGGGATCTGGGCCATGTCGAGCCCGACATTCCTGAGATACCCGAGCTGGTGCACGAAGTCGCGCAGAGCTTTGTCGGCATGGGTGCTGTCTACTCGGAACTCGACATCAAGCTGGAGGACCCGCACGACCTTCTCGACCCCGACACCGAATATTCACGGATCGACATTGATCGCTGGTTCCGCACGCTAGTGCCGGACTACAAGAATATGATGCACTGGGCGCTCACCCTGCCGCCCGAAAAGAAGGAACTGCTGTCGGTCTACATCACCGATCGCACCGACCGACCCACGATTCTCGAATATACGATGAGCATCCGGCCTGAGGTGCGCTATCGTTCCAAGACGCGGCTGGCGGACCTGTTCAGCCAGATCGATATATTAATGGCGCCGGTGATCGCGAGGCCCGCTTTCCTGTGCGGCGACGAGCATGTGACGCCGTGGCAGTATACGGCATACACGATGCTTGCCAATTCATCCGGCTATTGCGCCTGTTCGGTGCCGGCGGGTTTCTATAATGGCATGCCGATCGGCCTCCAGCTCATGGCGCCCCCCAATAAGGAGAACCTCCTGTTCCGGGCCGCGCGCGCGCTGGAGCGGGAACGCCCATGGGCGCAGCATCGCCCCCCACTCATGCCGGCGTCCTCGCGCGGCTGACGCAAAAGGCGACAGGATCATCATCATGCGAAATACGGATTTGGCGGCCCGCAAGGACGCCGCAGTTGCGCGAGGCATCTCCACCGCGACAGGCATCTTCGCGGATCGGGCTGAAAATGCCGAGCTTTGGGACATTGAAGGAAAGCGCTACATCGACTTTGCCGCCGGTATCGCGGTGCTCAATGTCGGCCATCGCCATCCGCGCGTGATGGCGGCGGTCGCCGCCCAGCTTGGGAGCTTCTCGCATACTGCCTGGCAAGTGATGCCCTATGCGCCCTATGTCGAACTGGCCGAACGGCTGAATGCAATCGCGCCGATCGAAGGTCCCGCCAAGTCGCTCTTCTTCACTACGGGAGCAGAAGCGACGGAGAATGCGATCAAGGTCGCGCGGGGAGCAACGGGACGACCGGGTGTTATTGCCTTTGCGGGCGCCTTTCACGGTCGCACGCACCTTGCCTGCTCGATGACGGGCAAGGTGGTGCCCTACAAGAAGGACCTCGGCCCCTTCGCGTCCGAAGTCTATCATCTGCCCTATCCGTCGGTTTCCACAGGCGTGACGCTGGCGGATACCGCGCGAGCGCTCGACCTCCTTTTTTCCGCTTCCATCGATCCGGCGCGCGTCGCGGCGATCATCTTCGAGCCTGTGCAGGGTGAGGGCGGTTTCCATGTTCCCGATCCAGGCCTGTTCTCGTTGCTGGAGGAAACGCGGCGGCGGCACGGGATATTGCTGATCGCGGACGAAGTGCAAACAGGTTTCGGACGGACGGGGCGGATGTTCGGCGTCGAGCATGGCTCGCTACGGCCCGACCTCATCTGTGTCGCCAAGGCATTGGGCGGCGGCTTCCCTCTCGCCGGCCTTGTTGGTCGTGCGGAGATTATGGACGCGCTGCCGCCCGGCGGCATGGGAACCACCTATGGCGGATCGCCCCTGGCTTGCGCCGCCGCGCTCGCGGTGCTGGATATCATCGAGGAGGACCGGTTGGTCGAGCGCGCCAACATGCTCGGCGGGATTTTGCGCGATCGTATCGGCGTCATTGCGCATCGGCGGCCCGACATCATCTCCCCGCCACGAGGGTTGGGCGCGATGATCGCCTTTGATGTGCTCGGAATGGATGGGCAGGCCGATGGCATCGCCGCAAGGGCGGTCTGTGTACGCGCTTTGGAGAAAGGACTGCTGCTGTTGACCTGCGGACCGGGCGGGCAAAGCGTGCGCATCCTGGTGCCGCTCACCATCTCCGAGGCTCAGCTTGGGGAAGGACTCGCGATCCTCGAACAGGCGTTGACTTGCGCCGAACAGCCGACCGCCACATGAGCCAGCTTCTGAAACGGCCGGATCTGCTGCGCGAGACGGCATTTGTGGGAGGCTTGTGGCTTGATGCCGACAAGCGCATCGCGGTGGAGAACCCGGCCGACGGCACGATATTGGGCAGCGTACCCGATCTGGGTGCCGTGGAGGCCAGTAAAGCGGTTGCGGCCGCCGGGGCGGCGCTGTCGTCCTGGCGCGCGCGTCCGGCTGGGGAACGGGCTGCCATCTTGCGCCGCTGGCATGACCTGATCCTGACGCATGGCGAGGATCTGGCGCGGTTGATGACGGCAGAGCAGGGCAAGCCGCTGACGGAAGCACGCGGAGAGGTTGCCTTCGCGGCGTCATTCCTCTCCTGGTTCGCGGAGGAGGCCCGGCGCGTTTCGGGAGAATTGCTGGCGCCGCATCAGACGGATCGGCGCCTTCTGGTCATGCGCCAGCCAGTGGGCGTGGTTGCGGCCATCACGCCATGGAATTTCCCCCTGGCCATGATAACCCGCAAGGTTGGCCCAGCACTGGCCGTGGGCTGCACGATAGTGTTGAAGCCGTCCGAACTGACACCCTTCTGCGCGCTCGCTCTGGCCGTGCTGGCAGAGGAGGCGGGCATGCCGCCCGGCGTACTCAATGTCGTTACTGGAGATGCGGAGGCGATCGGCAATGTGCTGACCACGGACCCGCGCGTGCGCAAGTTCACGTTCACGGGATCGACGGCGGTCGGCAAGATGCTGGCGGCGCGGTGCATGGGCACGGTCAAGCGCGTATCGCTGGAGCTGGGCGGGAACGCACCCTTCATCCTGTTCGACGATGCCGATCTGGAGGCGGCGGTGGACGGAGCGATTGCCTCCAAATTTCGCAATGCGGGCCAGACGTGCGTCTGCGCGAACCGGCTACTGGTGCAGGAAGACATATATGACGCCTTTGCCGAACGTTTGGCCGAGAGGGCCGGCAAGTTGGTGGTCGGCCCCGGCCTTGAAGGACCGACAGATCAGGGGCCGTTGATCGACGCACGCGCCGTCGCCAAGGCGGAGCGGCACGTCGCGGATGCCCTTGCGCGCGGTGGCCGGTTGCTGACCGGGGATATGCGGCGGAAAGGCCCCGGTCATTTCTTCCGTCCCGCCGTCATCGCCGACGTGCCTGCCGACGCGCTTCTGTGCCGGGAGGAGACATTCGGCCCCGTGGCCGGCCTCGTGAAATTCCGCACGGAGGCCGAGGCGATCGCGCTTGCCAATGATACGTGTGCGGGTCTCGCCGCCTATCTCTACACGCGCGACTATGACCGTAGCTGGCGTGTGCCGGAGGCGCTGGAATATGGCATTGTCGGCCTCAATACAGGTATCATCTCGACCGAGGTCTCTCCCTTCGGCGGCATCAAGGAATCCGGCATGGGCCGTGAAGGATCGAGCCATGGCGTGGACGACTATCTCGACACCAAGTTCGTTTGCATCGCCGTGAAGGAGAAGGCGGCATGAGTAAAACGGCGTTCGACTGGAGCGATCCGCTGGGGCTGGCCGGGCAACTCATGGAGGACGAGCGGTTGATCCGCGACGTGGCGGCCGCCTACGCGCAAGATCGCCTCGCGCCGCGTATTGTAGATGCCTTTGCCAATGAAACTTGCGATCCGGCCATTTTCCGCGAGATGGGAGAACTTGGTCTGCTCGGTGCGACCATTCCCGTCGATTATGGTGGGGCGGGTACTTCCTACGTGGCCTACGGCCTCGTCGCACGAGAGGTGGAGCGGGTGGATTCGGGCTATCGCTCGATGATGTCGGTGCAATCCTCGCTGGTCATGTATCCTGTCCATGCCTTTGGATCGGAGGAGCAGCGTCGCAAATATCTGCCCGATCTGGCTGCAGGCGCACGCATCGGCTGCTTCGGCCTCACCGAGCCCGAGGCCGGTTCCGATCCGGCGGGGATACGGACGCGCGCCGTTCCCATGATGGGCGGTTATCGGCTGACGGGTACGAAGACGTGGATCACCAACGCGCCCTTCGCCGACATCTTCATCATCTGGGCGAAGTCGGAGGCGCATGGTGACGCGATCCGGGGTTTCATTGTCGAGCGTGGCGCACCGGGCCTGTCCGCGTCGAAGATCGAGGGGAAATTGTCCTTGCGGGCGTCGGCGACGGGCATGATCCACCTTGATGAGGTGATCGTCGGCGAGGATGCGTTGCTGCCGGGCGTGCAGGGCCTGAAGGGACCGTTCGAATGCCTCAACCGTGCCCGCTACGGTATTGCCTGGGGTGCGATGGGGGCGGCGGAATTCTGCCTGTCGGCGGCGCGGTCCTACGGTCTCGACAGGCGCCAGTTCGGACGGCCGCTTGCCGCGATGCAGCTTTACCAGCGCAAGCTGGCGGACATGGCGAGCGAGATCGCGCTCGGTCTTCAGGTCGCGCTGCGTATCGGACGGATCATGGAATCGGGTAGTTTCGCACCGGAGCTGATCTCGATGGCGAAACGCAATAATGTCGGCAAGGCGCTCGACATTGCGCGCCTCGCGCGGGACATGCACGGCGGCAACGGGATTGCGGGCGAATATCAGGTCATGCGCCACCTCATGAATCTGGAGACGGTCAATACCTATGAGGGCACGCATGATGTCCATGCGCTGATCCTCGGTCGCGGCCTCACGGGAATAGCCGCCTTCTGACTGCCGTCAGAGCTTGGCCATCTCCTCGTCGAGACAGGCGAGCGCGCGCGCCATCAGTCGGTCGACCGCTTCAGGGCTTTGCCAGCCGGTGTGTGCGCTCAGCACGAGATTGGGCGCGGTGCGGAGCGGGTGGTCGGCGGGCAGCGGTTCGGTGGCGAATACGTCCAGCCCCGCTCCGGCGAGATGTCCGTCCTCGAGCATTGCGACCAGCGTCGCATCGTCGATGAGGGCACCGCGTGCCGTGTTGATGAGGACACTGCCGCGCTTCATGCTCCGCAGCATGGCTTCTCCGAACATCCCCTTCGTCCCGGCCGTGAGAGCGAGATGGAGCGAGAGGACATCCGCCTGCGCCACCACCTGTTCGAGCGGCAGTATGTCAGCGCAGGAACCGGATATCCCTGATCGGGTCCAGCCGATCACGCGCATGCCGAACGCCTTGCCGATGGCCGCCATTTCCACGCCGATCCCGCCCAGGCCGACAAGGCCCAGCGTCTTGCCGCTCAACTCGCCAAGGGGTGAGCCTGACCAGCGGCCGGCGCGCATCGCCTGCTGCTGATTGCCCAGATCCCGGTAGACGGCGAGCATGAGCGCCGTGGCATGCTCCGCGACGGTGCGGTCGCCATAGCCGGCGACATTGCGCACCGCTATGCCGCGCCGCTCGCACGCGTCGAGATCGATATAGCTTGATGCGCCTGTTCCGAGGAAAATGATGATTCGAAGGTCGGGACAGCGCGCCAGCACATCCTCTGTGAAATAGCTTTCATTGTTGAGGACGGCGGCATGCCCCTGCACGCGGCGTACGAGTTCTGTGGAATCGGGGACGCCCTCCGCGATATGCATATAAGAGGGGGGAGGGCCGAGCCTGCGCATTGAGGCGAGCAGCAGGTCGACTGCGTCGGGAAAGATGGCGCTGGGTGTCGGCTTTGACATGGCGATGGTCCTCAGTCGGCGAAATCGGGGTCGGTGCGCGCAAGATCGCGCGTGAGTGCCGTCCACTCCGGCTCGCCGGTGGGCATGCCCGCGAAGCCTTCATGCTGCTGGGCGGTCAATGCGCATATTGCGTCGGCGATCGGCGTGATCGTCCCAGCCGCCCGCGCCTTGAGCTGGATGGCACAGGCATGGTCGAGATTGACCATCAGCAGGAAGGCCTCGCCGATGGTGCGTCCCACGGTGAGTAGCCCATGGTTGCGCAGGATCATCGCGCGATGCGGGCCGAGATCGGCGACCAAGCGTGCCTTCTCGGCCTCGAGCAGGGCGATGCCCTCATAGGCGTGATAGCCGATGCGGCCATGGAATTGCAGCGCGTGCTGGCTGATCGGCAGGAGACCCTCGGCAAGGCAGGACACCGCTACGCCGTTCACGCCATGGGTATGGAGCACGCACCCCGCATCGTCCCGCGCGCCATGTATCGCGCCGTGGATGAGATAGCCTGCCGGATTGATTGGCGAAGCCCCTGCGTCACGCAGCGTTCCGTCCAGCGATACCGCCACGAGGTCGCTCGCACGGATTTCGTGGAACAGGAGGCCGTAGGGGTTGATGAGGATCGTTTCGGTTCCCGGAATCCGCGCGGAAATATGCGTCGAGACGATGTCGGTCAGGCCAAAGCGGGCGATGAGGCGATAGCAGGCCGCAAGCGCTTGGCGCGTGTCGCGTTCCCTATCGTCCTGCACCGGCTAGCTCCTTTTCCCGTTCGTCGCGCTGTCTGCGTCACCGCCTAGGAAGCCGAATCCTCGCACGCCATCAGGCTTGGACGCGAGGTCACTTAGTTGGACGTGCCATCATGGAACCGCGGAATTTCGGCGTTAGCATGTGGTTCACTGGCACGACGCGGTCAGCCGCCGCGCCCGGCGCGGCACGATCCATCCGGCCGGCACGGGCAGCGACGCCCGCGCTATCGCGTCCAATAGAAACCGGACAACGACAAAGGGGCAGTATATGCGGAGCATATTATTGAGCGGCATTACTATTGCCGCCATAATCGTCACCACGCCGACCGTCGCGCAGACGGAAAGGAGGCCGGCCGGTCCCGAGGAAGCGGATCAGGAAATGGGCGGCGATGTTGTGGTCACAGCGCGGCGTGTCGAGGAGCGGCTCCAAGACGTTCCCATTTCCATCACTGCCTTCACCCAGACCCAACTGACCGACCGCAACATCGTGTCGGCTGGCGATATCGCGACTTATACCCCCTCGCTATCCTCCAATAGCCGCTTCGGATCGGAGAAGACGTCCTTCGGTATTCGCGGCTTCAACCAGGATAATAGCACGGCTCCATCCGTCGGCGTCTATTTCGCCGACGCACCGGCACTCCGCGCGCAGGGCGGTACGACGACGGCCAACGGCACTGGCCCGGGTGCTTTCTTCGATCTTGCCAACGTGCAGGTCCTGAAAGGCCCGCAGGGCACCCTGTTCGGCCGTAACACCTCGGGCGGCGCGGTGCTGCTCGTACCGCAGAAACCGACGCCAAGGCTGGAAGGCTATGTCGAGGGTTCCATCGGCAATTACAACATGCGTCGCATCCAGGCGGTGGTGAATATACCTGTCATGGACAGCTTGCGCATCCGTCTGGGCGTCGACCGGCAGACACGCGACGGCTATATGAAGAACGTGTCGGGCATCGGCCCCGAGGATTTTTCCGATACCGATTATTATGCGCTGCGCTTCAGCGCGGTGGCCGACCTCAGCCCCAACCTCGAAAACTATTTCATCGGCACTTATGGCAAATCCGATACCAGCGGCTTCCTGCCGCGCGTTTTCGAATGCAACCGACAAATGGCCGCCACCAGCCCGGCGACCACCAATTCCGCACTGGTCGCCCTGGCGTGCGCTCAGGCTGACCGCGCGAACAACCGGGACTTTTACACGGGCGAGAATTCGGTCATCGCGCCCTATCAATATGTGCAGCAGTTCCAGTTCGTGAACACCACCACCTGGAATGCTGGCGATACGCTGACACTCAAGAATATCATCAGCTACGGCGAGTATCGCGAGTCCCTGCGTAGCACGGTCTATGGCGAGAATCTGGTCGTGACCAGCGGCCCGAACGCCGGAGCCAGCGGCCTGCGCGCGCTATCGGACCCCTATCCCGGCCGCCGTAATGTGGCTCAGTCGACTTTCAGCGAGGAACTTCGGCTCCAAGGAACGGCCTTTTCCGGCCGTATGACATGGCAGACCGGCGCCTATTTCGAAGCGAGCGATCCGCTCGGCATGTCGGGTGTGCTGACCGGCAACACGGTCGCATGCACCAGCACCGATCCCTATTATGGTTGTGGCGCGTTCGTCCCGGCTGCCGGCACTGGCACGACCAGCAGTTCCCTTTCGTCGGTCGTCTGGAAATATTTCTATCAGGATTACGGCCTCTATGCGCAAAGCAGCTTCAAGGTCAGCGACAAGTTCAGCGTGACGGGGGGAATACGCTATACTTGGGACTATTATCAGTTGCTCAGCCGGGCCCTCAACGCCCTTACCATTCCACCCGATTCGGTGCCGGTGCGCGGCTATTGCTCGGATCTGTTCGCCTTCGGTGTACGGGGATCGGCTGGCAATCCCGGCACGAAGACGCAGGAGCAGTGCGAAACCTATCAGCGCGCCCACTCGCAGGCACCGACCTGGCTGATTGACTTCGACTACAAGCCGACGGACGATATCCTCCTCTACGCCAAATATGCCCGCGGTTATCGTCAGGGGCAGATGCGCTCCGCCGGCTATGGCCGGCAAGCCTTCGGGCCTGAAAAGATCGACAATTATGAGATCGGTCTGAAGACGACCTGGCGCGGGGCCATCCGGGGGACCTTCAACGTTGCCGCTTTCTATAATGATTTTTCCGACCAGCAAGTGACTGCATCAGCGAATTTCCGCGCCATCCCAACCCAGTCGGTTGTCATTGTGAATGCAGGCAAATCCCGCATCATGGGCGTGGAGGTGGACGGTTCTCTTAGCCCGTTTCAGGGGCTGATGTTCGACTTCGGCTATGCCTATCTCGACACGAAGGTGAAATCGCTCGTCCCGCCGCCGCCCGATCTGGTCTTTTCCGAGTTCCGTCTTGCAGGCGCGCTGGAAGGCTATCCGCTGACCTATGCGCCCAGGCACAAGGTCACTATCACCGGCACCTATACGCTGCCGTTCGATGAAAGCATCGGCAGGATATCGGTAGGCGCGACCTTCACGCACAACTCCAGCCAATATGCGACCTTCTCCGACACGACCCCCGCCATCATAGCGGCTGTGGGGCGAGATTTGGGCCTGCTTCCGCCGCTCAGCCTTCTCAACCTCAACCTGAACTGGCGTTCGGTCGCGGGCGCTCCGGTCGACCTCGCGCTCTTTGCCACGAACGTGACGAAGGAGCGTTATGCGACGTCCACCTTCGGCGGCTATCCCAGCTTCGGCCTTGAGGCCATGTCGGCAGGCGAGCCGCGCATGTACGGCCTGCGCCTTAAATATCGCTTCGGTTCCTGATCGGGTCGCCGAAAAGGGGGAGGTGCGGGTGTCCCGGGAGGGATGCCCGCATTCTTCGTTTCAGAAGGACGCTCTGCGGAAGGCGAGCGCGAACAGTTCCGCCTGGCAGCTTATGTTGAGCTTTGCGTAGATGTGACGGCGGTGCACCTTTACGGTTGCGATCGATATGTCGAGTTTCTCTGCAATCGCCATGGTGGACCCTCCGGCGAGGATCATCATGGCGATGCCGAATTCGCGAGCCGTCAGCTTGTCGTCGCCGATGGAACTGCGGACATGATCGAGCCTCCAGTCGCTGCCTTCGGTTCCGCCGCCCAGCACGCGTCGCGAACGGATATGCGCCAGGATGGTGGGGCGCAGGAAAGACGCGCAGCGCAATGCGAAATCGGTTTCGATATCGGCCCATTCCCTCTTGCTGAGCAGGATCACCGCGATCTCCCGCTCGTCGATGGACATGGCAAGCCGTAGTTCCGCTTCCATGCCCAGAAAGGCCCGCAGGTCGCGGGTGAATGCGATGGCGCTGGGCGAAGCCGGTACGCCGATTAGCGATACGGCGGCCTCCGCGATGGAGGCGGTAACGATCTCGCCATGGTGCTGTAGATAGCTGAGGTAAAGTTCGGTTGCACGAGCATCGGTGAGATTGTGGAACAGGAGGTCCGGCGGAACCGAGCCATCGCATGCGAACAAGGCGACGATCGCCCGATCTATGGCGAGATAAGATCGCAGATAGTCGATCACCTGCCCGCCGAACGCTCCGGTGCCGACGGCATAGAGCAGGCGGGCAAAAGCCTCGCGTCCTTCCTCTTGGTGGTGCGCCACCAGGGGGTCCCTTTGGAGGAGTAACTCGCTGGGAGTATAGGGGTCGCCTGCCGTCAAGATATGATCTCCCCGACTGCTGAGGGTTCATCTGTAACAGGGTGGATCGGAGCGGTCCAAGGCGTTGCTCATCAGGGGGTTGCGAAAATGGACGAGCTGGCATGGACCCCGGCATGGAAATTGCGGGAAATGATCGGCAACCGCCGATTGTCGCCGGTGGAGTTGATGACCGCCCATCTGGCGCGCGTCGAACGGTTGCAGCCTGTCATCAGTCCCTTCATCACCATCGATGCCGAGGGTGCCGCGGCGTCCGCGCGCGAGGCCGAAGCGGTGGTGATGCGTGGCGATCCCTTGGGGCCGCTGCATGGCATTCCCGTCAGCATCAAGGACCTGCTTATCACCAAGGGATTGCGGACGACTTATGGCTCGCGGTTGTTCGAGGATTATATTCCCGATGTCGATACCGTCGCCAGCGAACGGTTGAAGGCTGCCGGCGCCATCATCTTCGCCAAGGCGAACACGCCTGAATTCGGCCTCAACCGTCGCTCGATGAACATGGTCGCCGACGAGACGCTGTGTCCCTGGGATCTGGAACGCAGCTCGGGCGGATCGAGCGGCGGATCGGGATCGGCCGTCGCGGCAGGGCTGGGGCCGATCTCGATAGGCACTGACGGGGGCGGATCGACACGCCTGCCTTCGGCCTTTAACGGCCTCGTCGGGCTTCAGCCCAGCCGCGGGCGCATTCCCGTGGGGCCGCGCAAGGTGCATCTCGTGATCGAGGGCATCGGGCCCATGACGCGGGACGTGCGTGACAATGCCGTCACCATGCAGGTGCTGGCCGGGTACGATCCGCGCGAGCCCTTTGCCATGGAAGCCGCGCCGCCGGACTATGTAGGGACGCTGGACGAGGGTATAGGCGATCTCCGTCTGGGCTGGTCCCGCGACCTCGGCTTCATCAGCCCGCATGACGAGACCGTGGTGGACACCATCGCCGCCACGGCAGGGTTGCTGGGGCGGGAGGCGAAATCCTTCCGTACGCTCGACACGCGCTTCCAGGACCCGCACGACCGCTTCGACCCCGATCCCGAGTTCACGCTGGCCAAGGCGGAGGAACCCTATCTGGGCATGGAAGGCTTCAACCCGCTCGGCCGCTATCTGACCAGCCTGATGCGTGGAGAGATCGAAGGCGGTTCGAAACTGGCGCTCTATGTGCGCGATCGATCGGACCGGCCGACCGAGCTGGAATATGGGATGGCCATTCCCCCCGCCGTGCGCAGGCGGCCGGTCGCGAAGCTCGCTTCCGTGTTCGAGGATATCGACCTGCTGCTCTGCCCCACCACTTCGCGAACCGCATTCCTGTGCA
>JASGGS010000004.1:0-50010 GCA_047602685.1 Sphingobium sp. | reverse complement strand
CACCCGCGCGCCCGCATCCGCGAACAGCCGGGCCGCCGCCGCGCCGATGCCGGACGCCGCGCCCGTCACCACCGCGACCCGTCCCGCCAGGCTGAAGGCCTCCCCGATCCGCTCGTGCATCATCCTCTCCCTCTCTCCCACGGCTTGCGCCACTCGTGGAGCGATGTCATAACAGAGAATATCAATTCGAAATATAGAATTTGGACGATCGAGCATGCCCGTTGGGGGCAGCGAGGGAGAGACTTATGCAGAGCGACGGACTGGACACCATCTTGCCTCGGCAGCCCGCCGTGCCGCAAAGTCTGGAGGCGGCCATCGAGCCTGCATGGCTTTCCGCCGCGCTCGCGCCCCTATCCGGCGGTGCCCCGGTCGAATCGGTGGAACTGGCCGAGGTCATCAAGACCATGGCATCCAAGGTCCGCGTCCGCGTCCGCTTCGCCAACGATCCCGGCACGGTCCATGCCTATTGCCTCAAGGCCTTTCTGGGCGAGGGCAATCTGGGCGGCCAGACCACGATCCGGGAAGGGCGCTTCTACACCGACATCGCGCCGCGCACGACCATGCGCCTGCCAAAGGTGCCCGCCGTGGTGCTGGACCAGGATAATGGCGACGGCATCCTCATCATGGAGGACATGATCGCGGCGGGCGCCCGCTTCTGCTCCGCGCTGGAGCCTTTCACCCCCGAACTGGCGGCGCGGAGCCTCGACCAGCTCGCCCGCCTCCACGTCAACACGGACATCGCGGCGGAGACCGACTGGCTCCCCACCCGCATCGACGTGATCGCGGCGAAGCACCACTTCACGGACGAGCGGCTCCAGCAACTGATGGACGATCCGCGCAGCGAAACCCTGGACGAACGCACGAAGAGCGCGCGCCTCCTCCATGCGGGCCTCAAGAAGCTGTCGGCCCGCAACGCCTCCAGGCCGCGCACGCTCCTCCATGGGGACTGCCATGCGGGCAATCTCTTCCAGACGGCGGAGGGACCGGGCTTCACGGACTGGCAACTCATCCAGCGCGGCCACTGGGCGCTGGACGTCGCCTATCATATCAATGCGATCCTGCCCGTCGACGTGGCGGAACGGCATGAGCGCGACCTTCTCGCCCATTATCTCGACGCGGTGAAAAGCCATGGCGGCACCGCCCCCGGCTGGGACGAGGCATGGGAGGATTATCGCGCCTCCCAGATCTACGGCTATTATCACTGGGCCATCACGACTCGCGTCGATCCGGCGATCATCCGGATCTTCATGGAACGGCTGGGCGCGGGCGTGACCCGGCATGACAGCTATACGGTGCTGGGGTTGTAATATCTCCACCCCCTCCCGCCCGCGGGAGGGGGAGCATCACGCATTCACGCCGCCATTCACGCTGATGACCTGCCCGGTGATGCGCCTCGCGCCGTCACCGCACAGGAACAGGACGAGGGGCGCGATATCCTCCGGCGTGGGGAGGCCAAGGCCCGCCTTCGCCGCCGCCTTCTCCACCCGCGCGGCATTCACCTTCGCCAGTTTTCGCGCGATATCCGTCTCCGCCACGAAGCCGGGCGAGATGCAGTGCACCCGCACCCCGTCGCGCGCCGTCTCCAGGGCGAGGTTGCGCACGAACCCCATGATCCCCGCGCGGGAGGCGCCGACAATGGTCTGCCGCGCCCCCGCAAACCGTCCGGCATCCGAGGCGAAGGCGATGAACGTGCCGCCCTGCCGCGCCAGCCAGGGCAATGCCGCATGGGCCAGCCGCTGCAACGTGCCGAGGGAGAGGGCGAGGAAGGCATCATAGCCCGCCGGTTCGGTCTCCCCGAACAGGCCGGTCAGGCGCACGCCGCGCGGTCCTCCGGTGGAACAGTCGACGACCGCATCGATGCGCCCGGCCCAGCCGCCCACGGCCTCCACCAGAGCGGCGGGCGCGGCGGGATCGGAAAAGTCCGCGCTGAAACCCCGCGCCGCGTCGCGCGCGGGGAGAGCCGCCACCGCCGCCCCGGCGGAGGCGTCGCTGCTGCCATGGACGCCCACGCGCCAGCCCGCGGCCAGCGCCTGCCCTGCGACGACGCGCCCGATGGAGCCGCTGCCCCCGGCCACAAGCATGACGGGGGCATCGTCCATGGTCATCCCGTCCTCGCTCAGCGCTTCACCATCACGATGCCCGCCGACAGGCCGCCATCCACGGGCAGGTTAACGCCAGTGATGTTGGAGGCAAGGTCGGAGGCGAGGAACAGCGCCGCATTGGCGGTATCGTCGGGATTGCCGTCATGGCCCAGCGGGTTGTTGCGCTTCATCCCTTCGCGTACCGCGTCGGCATTGGGGCCGTCCGGGTCGAGGCCCGCATAGTGGGTCAGCATGCCCGCCGGGCAGACGGAATTCACGCGGATGCCGAGATGCGCGACCTCCAGCGCCAGCGTCCTGGTGAGGTTCGTCACCGCGCCCTTGGTCGCGCCATAGGAAACGCCGCCATAGCCGATCAGGCCCGCGACGGAGGCGGTGTTGACGATCACGCCGCCGCTGTTCTGCGCCGTGAACTGCCGGATCGCCGCGCGGGCGCCGTTCAGCACGCCGCCGACATTCACCGCCTGGATGCGCTCATATTCGCTGGTCGGCGTGTCGGCCAGCGTGCGCAGGCCCTTGCCCGGCACCGGGTTCACCGTGATGCCCGCATTATTGTAGATGATGTCGAGGCGCCCCTGCGCCTTCGCGACATCCGCGACCAGCGCGTCCACCGCCGCCTCGTCCGCGACGTTGCAGACATGGGCGCTGGTCCTGTTGCCCTCCGCCTCGACCAGCTTGACCGTCTCCGCGACGCTCGCCTCGCCGATATCCGATGCCGCGACGAAGGCGCCATGGCGGGCGAAGATCAGCGCCGCCGCCCGGCCCAGGCCCGAACCCGCGCCAGTGATGATGGCAATCCTGCCCTTCAGAAGTCCGTCCATCCCCATGATCCCCTATATCCTATCCAATGGTGAGCGCGCTGAGCTGCTGGTAGATGCGCAGCCCCTCTATCCCGCGCTCGCGCGCGATGCCGCTCATCCGCTGCCCGCCGGAGGAGGCATAGGCGCTGGCGATGGCGCCGTTGCACTGGACGGTGCCGCTGCGGATGCGCAGCGCCACGTCCAGCGACGTCTTCCTGTCCGCGCCATGGACATAGCCGGACAGGCCGTATCGGCTGTCATTGGCCATCTCGATCGCATGGTCGAGGTCGCGATAGCCGATGACCGCCGCGATCGGGCCGAATATCTCCTCCTGCGCGCCCGGATTGCGGTTGTCGGGCAGGTCGAGCAGCGTCGGCTCGAAATAATGGCCCTTGCCGATGCCCGCCGGGCGCTTGCCGCCCGTGGCGACGCGGCCGCCCGCCTCCACGGCGGCGGCGATATGGCGCTCGCACCGCGCCACCTGGTCGGCGCTGATCACGGGGCCGAGCTGCGTCTCCTTCTCCGTCGCGGGGCCGATGCGCACGGTGGCGAGGTCGGCGACGATCTTCCCGATCACCTCCGCCTTGCGGTCCTCCGGCACGAACAGGCGCTTGCCCAGCGCGCAGCCCTGGCCCGCATGGGAGGTGCAGACGATGCGCGCCTGCGCCACCGCGCGGTCCACCGCGTCGGGCAGGAAGATCTGCGCGCTGTGGCCGCCCAGTTCGAGTTGCAGGCGCTTCATGGTCGCCGCCGCCTGCTGCATCACCTTGACGCCCACGGCAGACGATCCGGTGAAGCCCACCATGTCGATGTCCGGATCGCTGGACAGCAATTGCCCGCCCTCCAGCCCCGCCTCGATGACGAGGTTGAATATGCCCCTGGGCAGGCCGACCTCCTCCGCCGCCTCGGCAAAGACGATGGAGGAGAGGGGGGTGAGCGGATTGGGGCGCAGCACGATGGCATTGCCCGCGATCAAGGCCGGTATCACTTTCCACAGCGCGGTGTAGAAGGGGACGTTGTTGGCCGCGATGCCCGCCACCACGCCGACCGGCGTGTAGCGGCGCAGGCTCTGCACCGCTCCGCCCATCGGGCTGATCCGCTCGGAGAAGGGGATGGGATTCTCCTCCACCTCCGGCAGGCTCAGGAACAGATCGATAATCTCATGCGCCTGCCTGAGGGGGGTGGCGACCTGGGCGAACATGACGCCGGAACTGCGCGGGCATCCCGCCTCCGCCACGGCATATTCGGTCAGCCGGTCGGCGCGCTTCGCCATGGCGTCGGCATAGCGGTGGAGGATGCCCGCGCGCTCGCGCGCGGGCAGGCCGCTCCAGTCGCCTTTCTCATAGGCGCGGCGGGCGGCGCGGACGGCGCTGCCGACCTGCTCCAGCGACAGGCCGGGGAAACTGTCGACGATGCTCCCGTCCGAGGGATTCTCGACCGTGAGGGTGGCCCCGGCGCCCTTGACGAAGGCGCCATCGATGTAGCCGGCATAGTCCAGAACATCCTCCATTATTCTAAATATCGAATTGTTATTCTCTGTTTGGTAACGAAAGCCGGGTCTCCCGTCAATCGCCCAGCGGGGCCGGGGCGCGTGAAAAAGGGCGCGCGGAAAGGGACGCCGGGGCATGCCGCCCGGCGCCTCTATATCCTGGCGGCGCGATATCAGCCCTGCGGGACGGCCGCGTGGCTCATGAAGGCGGAGATGCGGTCGCGCGATTCGCCCAGCCGCTTGCCGATCGCCAGCACCTCCGCGCCCGTATAGGTGCGCGAGAAGCCTTGCAGGCCGATGACGAAGGCGACGCGCCGCCGGGCGTCCAGCACCGGCGCCTGCACGAACATCAGCCGATATTCGGCGGCCGGTTCGATGGCGAATTGCGGCAGGACGGGCGTGTCGCGATAGCGGCCCTCATGCAGCCAGTCCGGCGATCCCGTATCGACCACCGGATCGGGATTGCGCACGGAGAAGAGGAAGCCGTGCTCGCGGGCGAAGGCTATGCCGTCCCGCAACGCCTCGCGCTGTTCCGGGCTGGGGGCAGGGTCCAGTTCCTCCACCCAGGCATCGACCTCCGCCTGCGGCGCCCAGACGAAGAAGAGGCTCGCAAATTGCGGGGCCAGCGGCAGGCGCGTGCCGCGCGGGACCGAATTGCCGAGATGGGAGACGGCCGCCGCCCGCTCGCGCACCACCACGTCGCCCCGCTCCCGGAAGGTGACGGAGCAGATCGCGTCGAATTCGTCCGCCAGCGCCCGCATCTCCGGCTGCGCGGCCTGAAGCGGGGAGAAATGCTGCTTCGCCACGTCGCCGATGGAGACGAGCGCGGGGCCGAGCAAATAGCTCTTGTCGCTGGTCCGGTAGAGATAGCCCGCATCCACCAGCCCCGCCAGCAGCCCATGGCAGGTCGCCCGGCTCAGCTTCAGCGCGCGCACGAGGTCGGTCAGGGTAAAGGCCTGTCCCGGATGGTCGCCGAAGAAATTCAATATGGCGACGACGCGCCGGACGCCGGGAGAGGAACGGGACATGAGCGACTTTTCGCTATTTCGAATTCCGGTTGTGTAGGCGCGCGGCCTGCCCCGGTCAACGGCCTTTCAAGGCCGCGCGTCCCGTCCCGAAATTCCGGCAATGGCGGGTGCCGGTCAGCCCGCGACGCCCCGCGCCTTGAGGTCCGCTATCGCCTCCGCCGAATAGCCGATCTCCGCCAGCAGCGCGTCGCTATGCTCGCCCAGCGCGGGCGCGGGCCGCGCCTCCGCCGGTTTCGCCGTGCCGTCGAAGGCGGTCGGTCCCGACACCATGCGGATGGTGGTGCCCTCGACATCCATCGGGAAGATCATCTCATTGGCATGGACCTGCGGATCGTCATTGAGGTCGTCTATGGTCTGGATCAGTTCCCACGGCCCGTCAAAGGCGTCGAGCAGCGGCTTCCAGTAACGGAAATCCTCCGACCCGATCCGGTCCTGGATGAGGGGGATGAGCTCCTCGCCATGCGCGATCCGCGCCTCCTCGCCCGCGAAGCGCGGATCGTCGATCAGCGCCTCCAGCCCCAGCAGGCGGCACAGCGGCGCCCAATGGGGGCGCGGGTCGAGCAGCATGAACTGGATGATCCGGTCATCCTTCGTGCGATAGGCATATTTCAGCGCCACCCGCGTCGCATGGCTGCCATGCAGCTTGTAATGCGGCATTTGCGAATAGGTGATGTCGCTCGACAGCATCCAGACGGCGGTCGACAGGAGGGACGTCTCCACCACCGACGGCTCCCCCGTCACCGCCCGCCTGAACAGGGCGGAGGCAATGCCGAAGGCGATGGCCATGCCGCCCGAATGATCGCCGAATGCCGGGCGCGGCGATGTCGGCTGCTGCCCCGGCCGCGTGAACGCATGGCAGGCACCGCCCCGCGCCCAGAAGGCGGAGGCGTCGAAGCCCGGCTTGTGCGCTTCGTCCCCGCGAAAGCCCAGGCCGTTGCCGCGCGCATAGATCAGCTTCGGGTTGCGCGCGCGCAGATCGTCCACGTCCAGGCGCAGCTTCCTCAACGCCTGCGGCCGGATGCTGGAGAGGAACACGTCCGCCGTCTCGATCAGCTTCAGCAGCGCCTCCCGCCCCTCCTCCGTCTTGAGGTCGAGGGCCAGGCTCTTCTTGTTGCGGTTGTTCTGCTCCATGGCGAGGTTGACGGTGCCCAGCTCGCGCCCGTCGCCCACTTTCAGCGTGCGATAGGGATCGCCTGTGCCCGGCGGCTCGATATGGATCACCTCCGCGCCCTGATCGGCCAGCAGCACGCTGCCCCCCGGCACGAACACATATTGCGCCAGTTCGACGATGCGCACGCCCTCGAAAATCCCCGCCATCTCCATGCCTCTCCATCATCCCGCGGACCTTGGCCCAATCCTTGGTGACGGTGGGCAGGGGGTCAACGGACCGGCCGTCCAGAAACCATGCCCGGCGGTGCGCCACGCGAGAAATGGCGGAAATTCGCGCCTTCTTGCGGGCCGCGCCCTAAATCCCGCTGGCGCCCGGCCGTTATCCCTTGCGTGTGGACATGCGAATCATCGAAGACCGGCCGCTCATGGGCATGACCGGCACCAACATCGTCGCTCTGCGCGCGCGGAACGGCCCGGACAGAGGCGACATATTCGACCTCATCATCGGGAATGGCGACATGGGCCGGGTGACGGGCGCCAGCGTCCCGACCGCCGCCGATGCGGAGGGCATGCAGGGGAGGATGGACGATTTCCCGAAGACCCTGACCGGCGTCCGCGCGGGGCTGGGCGCGAAGCGGGGCCGCCTGGAATCCGCCCTCTCCGCCCTCCCCACCGGCATGACGGAGGCGATCGGACGCATGGTCGATGCCGATTATGGCGCCGAAGGCATGGCGCTCGCGAAAGCGCGGATCATGGTCCAGTCGAGCGCGGCCATGCTGGCGCAGGCCAACCCGATGCAGAAGGCCATGGCGCGGACCCTCCCGCCGGGCTGAGCTTCATCGGACGACTCCTTTCATGACGATCCGACCGCAACGCATCCCGTCCCGAACCGCCGGCATGACGGTCCGTGGGCGCGATCATGGCCTGCGTCCCATGGCCGGATGTCAGGCGCCCCCGCCGCGCGCCCGCCCCGGTCCCAGCAGCCGCAGCCATTGCCGGGCAAAGCGCCGCGCGCCCGCGCCGGGCGGCTCCCCCAGCGCGTTGGTGCGCATCCAGACGGGCCAGAGGAAGGCGCCCGCCAGCAGCGCCACCGCCGCCACCGCGCCGTCCTCCTCCGGCGTTTCTCCGGGCATCAGCCGCGCCATGGCCCGGTCATAATCGCGCCAGAAGGGGTCGCGCGCCGGATCGGGCATGGCCAGCAATTGCAGCAGCCAGGCCCGGCACAGCGCCGGATCGTCCGTCGCCACATCGGCCAGCCGCGCGGCCAGGCCCGCCAGCGTCCGCTCGCTCGTCGTCATGCCGTCGGGGCCTCGGCCGGGGAAGACGGCGCGGTGCAGCCGCTCCGCCATCCATTGCGCCGTTTCCGCGATCAGGCGGTCGCGCGTGCGGAAATGCTGATAGGCGGTGCCGCGATTGACCCCCGCCAGCCGCGCCACCTCCGACAGGCTCAGCCCTTCCGGTCCATCCTGCGCGATGCGGCTCCGCGCCGCCTCCAGCAGGGCCTTGCGAGTCGCGTCGCGCCTCCGGCGTTCGGGCCCCTTGCCATCCCATGATTCCATGGTACGGACTTCGCCCCCGTCGGTTCCGGCGAGCAGGGTGCCGGGGCTGAGGCCGCCCAGCGACGGCAGCGGGGAGGCATTATGCCGCCCCAGCTCGGCATGCAGCGACTGCCGCGCCGCCGCCTCGTCGGCGGAGGCCAGGGTGGCGATGCCCGCCGTCGCCGCCGCCACCCTGTCCGCCTGCTCCGGTCCCCAGGGATAATGGTCGGGCACCAGATGATGCTCGATCCCGCGCAGCGCGCAGGCATATTCGAAGGGGTGGGCGCGGGCGAGCGTGCCCTTCTCCAGCGCGTCCCGCACGTCCGGCACGCCCGACGCGCCGTTGCCCGGCGTGGTGAACTGGAAGCGGGCGCTGGTCAGGACCATGCGCACCGGCGCGGGCGATCCCTCGGCCAGCCTGTCGAGGAAATCGCGCGCCGTCGCCTGCGTCGCGTCGGGGCGGATCAGGCCGAAGATCAGCGCGCTGTGCTGCTCGATCGCGAAGAAGAGATAATGCGTGCGCTCGCCGGTCAGCACCGGCACGATGTCGATATGGAAGCAGCCGGGACCATGGGCCGCCGGGGGCAGGGCCATGCGGTCGCGGCGCGGCGGGCGGGACAGGCCGTGGCGCCGCAGCAGCCGGTGGAGCGCCGAGCGGCTGAGGCCCGGCAGGCGCGGCGCCAGCACCGCCATGCTGTCGTCCAGCGACAGCGGCAGGTAGCGGCGGAAGCCCAGGATCATCGCTTCGTCCTTTGCGTCCAGCGCGCGCGGCGCGGTGCGGGCGGGGCCGGGCCTGCGGTCCGTGGCGTCGGGCCGGGCGCGCCATTTGGCCACCGTCTTGGGATTGAGGCCGTGCCGCGCGGCGAGGGCGCGGATGCTCTCCCGGCTGTCCCTTATGGCGATGCGGACGTCATGGGGCACGCGGCTGGTCATGGCCGGATCGTACCATGGAAATATGGGATAGGATAGCTTGACGGTGATCCGGCGCCGAAACCCCGGAAATCCGCCTGTTTTGGGTAGGGAAACCAGTGAGCTTTTCACCCGCGCGTCCCGTCGGCCGATTGACAGCGCCGGTCCCATCAACAAGCCTGCCGCCCAATTCAAAGGGCGAGGAGCAGAAGGCATGGCAGGCGTGTTGAGCGGCAAGGTGGCGCTGGTGACGGGCGCATCCTCCGGCATAGGCGAGGGCATAGCCCTGTCGCTGGCGGAGGCGGGCGCCTCGGTCGCGGTCTCCGCCCGCCGGGCCGACCGGCTGGAGACGCTGGCCGCCCGGATCGAGGCACTGGGCGCCCGTGCCCTGGCCCTTCCCGGCGACGTGGTGGACGAGGGCGTGGCGGCGGCGGCGGTGGAGAAGACCATCGCCCATTTCGGCCAGCTCGACATACTCGTGAACTCCGCCGGCATCATCCAGGCGGGCGGCGTGGAGAATGCCGACACCGCCGAATATCGCCGGGTCGTCGACGTGAACCTGATGGGCACGCTCTACACCTGCAAGGCGGCCATCGCCCATATGAAGCCGCGCGGCACGGGCGACATCATCAACATCACCTCGCTGGCCGGGCGCAAGACGGCATCCGTCTTCAACGCCTATTCCGCCAGCAAGCATGCGGCCAACGCGCTGACCGACGCGATGCGGCAGGAGGTGGGCGGCTTCGGCGTGCGCGTCTCCATCCTGATGCCCGGCGCCACCCAGTCGGAAGTGGCGGAGAATGTCTCCGACCCCAATTTCAAGGCCTTCATGCAGAACCATGTCTCGAAGGAAGGCGTGGTGATGCCCAGCGACATCGGCGATACCGTCGTCCTGATGTGCGCCCTGCCGCGCCGCGCCCATATCTCGGAGGTCGCGGTGCGCCCGACCAACGACACGTCAGCCTGAAGATATTTCTGGAGAGGAGCAGGGATTATGGCCGGAAGGCTGGAGAACAAGGTCGCCGTCATCACCGGCGCCGGATCGGGCATGGGCAAGGCGATGGCGGAGCTGTTCGCGCGGGAAGGGGCGCGGCTCGTCCTCGCGGACATCAGCGGCAGGCAGGATGATGTCGCCGCCGCGCTGGGCGGCATCGCCGTTCCCCTCCATGTCGACGTGTCGGTCGAGGCGGATATCGAGCGCATGATCGCCACCGCGGAGGAGCGCTTCGGCCGCCTCGACATATTGTGCAACAATGCCGGTTTCGGCGGCGGCATGGCGCCGCTGCACGAGCAGACGACGGAGGCCTGGGACCGCGTTCACGCGACCAACCTGCGCGGCGCCTTCTTCGGCATCAAGCATGGCGTGATCTCGATGATGAAGACGGGGGGCGGCGCCATCGTCAACACCACCTCGGCCTCCGGCGTGGTGGGCTGGAAGCATCACAGCATCTACGGCGCGGCCAAGGCGGGCGTGAACCAGCTCACCAGGACGGCGGCGCTCGATTATGCCGCGAACAATATCCGCATCAACGCCATCGCGCCCGGCACGATCTGGACGGGCCTCGTCCCCGCCTCGCAGACCAATCCCACGCCGCCGGAGGGCGTATTCCGCCTGCCGGGCATCCCGATGGACCGTTGGGGCCTGGCCAGCGAGATCGCGTCGGCGGCGCTGTTCCTGGCCAGCGACGATGCCTCCTATATCACCGGCCATGTCCTGCCCGTCGACGGCGGCTATTGCATCGGCTTCTCCGGCATGGGCGCGGAGAATACGGGCGCGCCCACGGCCTGATCGCCCGTCCGGCGCTTGCCCGTTCTTCGGGGCGGCGCCGGACCGGGTTGCGGCCGTCCTGAAGGGGGGATAGCCATGGCTGTCCTGTCCCATCGGAGCGCGGCCATGCTCGACCTTCTCCTCTTCTACGGTTCCTACCGGCGCGACCGGCTCGGCATCCGCCTCGCCGATTATCTGGTGCGCGGCCTCGGCGCGCGCGGGCACAAGGCGGAACTGATCGATGCCAGGGCGGTGGGCCTCCCCATGCTCGATCGCATGTACAAGGAATATCCGCCCGGAGAGGCGCCGCCCGCAATGGAGCGGCTGGCGGGCCGCATCCGGGACGCGGACGGCTTCGTCTTCGTGGCGGGCGAATATAATTGGGGCATGCAGCCGGGCCTCAAGAACCTGACCGATCATTATCTGGAGGAATGGTTCTGGCGTCCCGCCGCCATCGCCAGCTATTCCGCCGGCCGCCTTGCGGGCGCGCGGTCCAATGCCGCCTGGCACGGCACGCTGTCCGAAATGGGCATGGTCGTGGTGTCGAGCACGATCGCTGTCGGCCCGATCAAGGATGCGCTGGACGAGGCCGGGCAGCCCATAGGCGATGCGGGCAAGGCGCTGGAGCGCGCCTTTCCCCGCTTCGCCGCCGACCTCGAATATTGGGCGGAGGCGGCCCGCCGCCAGCGGGCGGAGCGCGACCCGCCCTATTGACGGCGCGCTGACCTGCCTTTGAAAGGAAAGCCGTGGAAGCCTATGAGATCGACGGGCCGCAGGCCGCATTGCGCAGGATCGTCCTGGCCAGCCCCCTTTTCGGCTCGATACTCGGCCGCTGGGATTCGATCCGTCTTCCCGATTGCTGGCTGTCGGGCAGCGCGATAGCGCAGACGGCCTGGAACGCGGCCCATGGACTGGCGTCCGATCACGGCCTTGCCGATATCGATCTGATCTATTTCGATCCCGACGATCTTTCCCCGGATGGCGAGGCGCGGCAGGCGGCCCGCATCCGCGCCCTGCTCGACGACCTGCCCGTCCCGGTGGACGTGAAGAACGAGGCGCGCGTGCATCTCTGGTATGCGGAGAAATTCGGCTATTCCATCGCCCCCTACCGGTCGAGCGAGCATGCCGTCACCACCTTCCCGACCACGGCGGGCGCGGTGGCGATCCGTCCCGGCGCGGCGGGCCTGTCGATCTTCGCGCCCTTCGGCTTGTCCGACCTGCTGGGCGGCATAGTGCGGCCCAACAAGGCGCAGATCACGCGCGCTATCTATGAGGCGAAGGTAAGGCGCTGGAGGGGCTGCTGGCCCGGCCTGACGATCATCGATTGGCAGGATGCCGGCGATCCTGCCGCATCCGCGGCGGCCGGTCCGGCATCGGGGCGATAGAGTACGGCGGCTCGGAAATCACGGACGGCAAAAGCATCCCGGCCGTCCCGTTCCCATGAAAAAAGCCCCGGCCAGGGCGGCCGGGGCTTGTCTGTCCCTGGTCCTGCCGGACGATCAGAGCTTTTCGGTCAGTTCCGGCACGATCTTGAAGAGGTCGCCGACCAGGCCGATGTCGGCGACCTGGAAGATGGGGGCGTCCTCGTCCTTGTTGATCGCGATGATCGTCTTGCTGTCCTTCATGCCCGCCAGATGCTGGATCGCGCCGGAGATGCCGACCGCGATATAGACTTCGGGGGCGACGATCTTGCCGGTCTGGCCGACCTGATAGTCATTGGGGACATAGCCGGCGTCCACCGCCGCGCGGCTTGCGCCGACCGCCGCGCCGATCTTGTCGGCGAGGGGGAAGATGGTCGCCTCGAACGTCTCGCCATCCTTCAGCGCGCGGCCGCCGGACACGATCACCTTCGCGCTGGTCAGTTCCGGACGCTCCGACTTGGCGATTTCCGCGCCGACGAAGGAGGAGATTCCCCGATCAGCCGGAGCGCCGCCGGTGGAGGCGACCGCCTCGACCGTGCCCGACCCGCCCTCGCGCTCCGCCTTGGGGAAGGCCGTGCCGCGAACGGTGATGACCTTCTTGGCGTCCCGGCTCTTCACGGTGGCGATGGCATTGCCCGCATAGATGGGACGCGTGAAAGTGTCCTCGCTCTCGACCGACAGGATGTCGCTGATCTGCGCGACGTCGAGCAGGGCCGCGACGCGCGGCGCGATATTCTTGCCGGTGGTGGTGGCGGGCGCGACGAAGGCGTCGTGGGTGGACAGCAGGTCCGCGATCAGCGGGGCCACATTCTCGGCCAGCGCATGTTCGAAGGCCGCGTCGTCGGCGACATGGACCTTGCCCACGCCCGCGATCCTCGCGGCTTCCGCGGCAACGCCGTCGACACCCTTGCCCGCGACGAGGAGGTGGACTTCACCCAGCTTCGACGCGGCGGTGACGGCGGAAAGAGTGGCGTCCTTGACGGCGCCGCCCTCATGTTCGACCCAAACGAGCGTCTTGCTCATGCGGCTACTCCATTCTTATGGCGGCTCACGCCGCGACTCCGAGGGCTTTCAGCTTGGCGACCAGTTCGTCCACGTCCGCGACCTTGATGCCGGCGGAGCGCTTGGGCGGCTCGGAGACCTTGAGCGTCTCCAGGCGCGGGGCGATGTCCACGCCGTAATCGGCGGGCGCCTTGGTCGCGAGCGGCTTGGACTTGGCCTTCATGATGTTCGGCAGCGAGGCATAGCGCGGCTCGTTCAGGCGCAGGTCCGTGGTGACGATGGCGGGGACGTTCAGCTTGACCGTCTCCAGGCCGCCGTCGACCTCGCGCGTCACATTCACCTTGTCGCCCTCGACCTCCACCTTGGAGGCGAAGGTGCCTTGGGGCCAGCCCAGCAGCGCACCCAGCATCTGGCCGGTCTGGTTCGAATCGTCGTCGATCGCCTGCTTGCCCAGCACGACCAGGCCCGGGCCTTCCTCCTCGGCGATCCTGGCGAGGATCTTGGCGACGCCCAGCGGCTCCACCTCGTCGTCGGTCTGCACCAATATGCCGCGATCGGCGCCCATGGCCAGCGCCGTGCGCAGCGTTTCCTGCGCCTTGGCCGGGCCGATGGAGACAACGACGATCTCGCTCGCCACGCCCTTTTCCTTCAGGCGGATGGCTTCCTCGACGGCGATCTCGTCAAACGGGTTCATCGACATCTTGACGTTGGACAGATCGACCCCGGTGCCGTCCGGCTTCACGCGCGGCTTCACATTATAGTCGATCACCCGCTTCACGGGCACGAGTATCTTCATTGCAGACGGTCCTTCCTGTGTCGGTCCCTTGTTCCGGAACCGTGGAGATTGAAACCGGGAAACGAAAACTGCCTTTGCCTTCCGGAGCGCCAAGGTCAAGCCCTATGCTACTCACAAGTAGCATAGGCGCGACGGAGCGACCGGCAGGCTTTTACGAAAGCGCCTGATTCGCGGCGGCCTGAAAGGCAAAAGGGCCGCGCTGGACATCCGATACCAGCGCGGCCGCGATCTTGGAACCTCGGGGGATCAGCCGAGCTTCTTGACTTCCGCCACGATCTTCTTGGCCGCGTCGCCCAGATCGTCGGCCGGCACGATGGCCAGACCCGAATTGGCGAGGATGTCCTTGCCCTGCTGCACATTGGTGCCTTCCAGACGGACGACCAGCGGAACCGACAGGCTGACTTCCTTCGCGGCCGCGACGATGCCCTCGGCGATGATGTCGCACTTCATGATGCCGCCGAAGATGTTGACGAGGATACCCTTCACGGCCGGATCGCTCAGGATGATCTTGAACGCCGCCGTCACCTTCTCCTTGTTGGCGCCGCCGCCCACGTCGAGGAAGTTGGCCGGGAACATGCCGTTCAGCTTGATGATGTCCATCGTCGCCATGGCCAGGCCCGCGCCGTTGACCATGCAGCCGATATCGCCGTCCAGCTTGATATAGGCGAGGTCGTACTTGGACGCCTCGATCTCGGCCGGGTCTTCCTCGGTCTCGTCGCGCAGGGCGAGGATGTCGGGATGACGGAACAGCGAGTTGGAGTCGAAGCCGACCTTGGCGTCGAGAACCTGCAACTTGTCGCCTGCGGTGATAGCGAGCGGGTTGATCTCGATCTGCGCGGCATCGGTGCCCAGGAACGCGTCATAGAGCGACTGCGCGACCTTGGCGGCCTGCTTGGCAAGGTCGCCGGTCAGTTCCAGCCCGGCCGCGACGGCGCGGCCATGATGCGGCTGGAAGCCCGTGGCGGGGTCGACGGCAAAGGTGTGGATCTTTTCCGGCGTGCTGTGCGCCACTTCCTCGATGTCCATGCCGCCTTCGGTCGACACGACGAAGGCCACGCGGCCGGTCGCGCGGTCGACGAGCAGCGCGAGGTAGAATTCCTTGAGGATGTCCGCGCCGTCGGTGACGTACAGGCGGTTGACCTGCTTGCCCTCCGCGCCGGTCTGGATGGTGACGAGGGTGTTGCCGAGCATCTCCCTGGCAGCGGCCTCCACTTCTTCCTTCGAACGGGCGAGACGCACGCCGCCCTTCGCGTCGGGACCCAGTTCCTTGAACTTGCCCTTGCCGCGGCCACCCGCATGGATCTGCGCCTTGACGACGTAGAGCGGTCCGGGGAGCTGGTCGACGGCGGCCACGGCCTCCTCGACGGTCAGGGCGGCGAAACCGGCGGGAACGGGAGCGCCGAACGTCTTGAGCAGTTCCTTCGCCTGATATTCATGGATGTTCATCGGAAGCGGCCTTTCAGCAGCGGTTGCAAGATACTGGCCGCGTCCAAGCATGTTTGCAGGGGCCGGTCCAGCGGGACTCGCCGTCGGGATTTTGCAAAGTTGCGAAAAAATGTTTCGGCAGCGCGCCGCTCCGCCGGCAATGGCTCCCCTATCTTCGGCTCGCCCAACGCCCGCGCATCGTGCGGACAGCGCTCGATATGGTTCTTTTCCGTTCCGCGCTCGCCCGCACGGGAAAGGTCGCGAAGCCGCAAAGGCTGTCCGGCCGGCAGGCAACGGGTGTCATGTCAAGCGCCATGCATCCCGACGCCATGCATCCCGACAGGGCGGGCGAAAGGCCCGCCTCCCTCAGCCCCGCGCGCGCAGACGCGCCTCCGGCATCGCGCCGGGCTGAACGGGCGCACGAAAAGCGGAGATTGCCGCCTCGCGCATTGGCAGCGGCATCTCCTTCGTGCAAGGGAGGGGCCGGGAGGACCGAGGATGGACCGTTTCTTCAGCATGGTTGCGGCGCGGATAGCGGCATGGGCCGGTCAGCCCGCGGCATTCATCCTGGCGCTCGGCATTGTGATATTATGGGGCATAGGCGGCCCCTTTTTCGGGTATTCCGATACGTGGCAGCTCGTCATCAATACCGGCACGACCATCGTCACCTTCCTCATGGTGTTCCTGATCCAGAATGCGCAGAACCGCGACGCGGCGGCAATGCAGGTCAAGCTGGACGAACTGCTGCGCGCCGTATCGGAGGCGCGCAACGAGCTTATCGGTATCGAGCATCTGACCGATGCCGAGCTGGAGCGCATCCGTCTCGCGCTGGAAGATAGCGAGGATTGCAGCACGCAGCCGGGGGACGGGGGAACGCTGTCGCGCGCCGAAATCGTCGCGCGTCTGCTTTCACGCCGCTAGGGCGGCATTGACCTGACGGTCCGGAAATCGCGGAAAACGGGGGGAATGCCGGAGCGGATTTGCCGCATTCAAGGCAAAATCCGCTCCGGGCGGCGCCGATTAGCGGCAGCGGATATTATTGCGGTCGACCTGATTGCCGATCACCGCGCCCGCGCCCGCGCCCAAAATGGTGCCGAGCGTCTTGCTGCCGCCCGGCGCGATGACATTGCCGAGGACGCCGCCCGCCAGGCCGCCGACGATGGTGCCGGTCGTTCCGTCGCGACGCTTGCAATAATAGCGCCCGTTATTGTCGCGGTAGATGGAATCATTGTCGCCTAGATAATAGCCGTCGCGGTCGGAGGCATAACGGGGCCGACCGCCATAACCGTCCTCTGTGCAGGCGGCGAGGGGCACGGCCATCGCCATCCCGGCGGCGAGCAGGAACTTGGGAAGCGCTTGCATCGGAGGCATCCTTCTTGTCATCGTTGCGGATGAGCATCAAACGGACGAACGATGCGGAAGTTGCGTTGCCCGTCCCCGGTTCGTCCCGCCGGCCATGCCGACATGGCCCGTAACGGACCGATGCGCCGGATCAGTCGAGGGGGGAGATGGTGTGGTTGTGGACCGCCACCGGCCGGATGGGGCCGCCGCCGGGACCGCCCGCCGCCTCATGCGCGGCGGCGCGGCGCAACCTTATGTCGTCCGCATGGCGCTTCAGTTGTTCCCCGCGTTGCTTGAGGTCGTCGCCCCAGCGCTGGAGCGTTCCGTTCCTGTAAAGCTGGCGGCCGGCAATCGCCGCTATTCCCGCGGCGCCCGCGACGATGAGTGCGCGCAGCATGATCCTTCTCCTCGGCCAGTCACTGTCTGACCGCTCAACGCGGCAGGCCGGGCAAGGTTGCGGGCGATGCCGATCCTCAATGGTCCACCGTGTTGAATTGCGGATGGATCTCCTTCCAGCGCTGCATCCAGCGAACCCCCGTCATGATCTGTTCCACCGTGCCGGGATAGCAGCGCGCCTGTGCATCGATCATCGCGCGGTGCAACCGGTCGAGGACGCCGATATCATAGCCCTTCCTCTCGATCCGCGCCGCCAGTTCTTCCGCGCCCGCCGCGCGCAGCATGACGGGAAGGCGGTGGCGTACCGCGTTGATCGCCCAGTCGAGCATCGGCCCGTTGACGTCCTCGTCATAGCCCCAGACGATATTATGCTGCGGCCCGTTGAGGATGTAGTGATAGTGGGGAATGCGCTCGAAACAGTCGAAGCGTATATATTCCTCGCTGCGATCCGCGTTGAAGACATGCAGGCTGGCGCCGCGCTCGCCGACGCGTCCGTCGGGATGGCCCAGCACGCGGCTTTCAATGCCGAAGGTGACTGGTCCCGCCGGAAAGAATTCGGCTTCGTCATCCTGAATGGGGATCAGCATGAAGCGATGATATTGCCCCCGCACCACCGCCACGGTCTTGCTGCCGGGGCGCTCCTCCGGCGCGGCGCGGGGCGCGATGGGCTGCTTCTCCGCCCGATTGGCGGGCCATCCCTTCACGTCCAGCGATTCCGACAGGGGACCGGCCATGGGCATCTCCTCTTTCAGTTCATTCTTCTGACTCTTTGTTCGAAATAGTATCCATAGTGGAGGCCGCCGACAATCATGGCTTTTCCGGGGAGGGGGTATCGGCTGGACCGATGGCTTTGGCGCGGCATGGCAAGGGCGACGGCCCATGAGCCGCCGCCCCTCTGCCGGTCGACATATCAGATGGTCGCGGTGGACGCGCCGGCGGACTGCGGCGCGCCGGCCGTGCTGTCGGCATTGACGGGCGACCGATAGGCTGCGCGCTGTTCGTCGATATGGGTGCGCAATTCATCCGTGCGGCGCTTCAGATCGCCCTTGAACCGGTCGAGCGAACCGTTTTTCTTGAGTTGCTTATAGGCGACGGCGGCGACGCCGAGGAAAGCGAGGGTGCGAAGCATATGTCCATTTCCTTGCTGATGGGGGAAATGGTGCAACGCGGGAAGGGCGCCAGGGTTGCGGCGGCGGCGCTTCATGAAGGCGCGCCGGTCCGTCCCCGTCCCGCTATTCCGCCGCCTCGGCTTTCTTGTCCAGCAAGGGCGCCAGATAACGGCCCGTATAGCTGCGCCGGGATTTCACCACGGCCTCCGGCGTACCTTCCGCCACGATCTCGCCGCCCTTCACGCCGCCCTCCGGACCAAGGTCGATGATCCAGTCCGCCGTCTTGATGACGTCCAGATTATGCTCGATCACCACCACGCTATTGCCCTGCTCGACCAGCGCATGCAGCACTTCCAGCAGCTTGCGCACATCCTCGAAATGCAGGCCCGTGGTCGGCTCGTCGAGTATGTAGAGGGTGTTGCCGGTCGCGCGGCGGCTAAGTTCCTTGGCCAGCTTCACCCGCTGCGCCTCGCCGCCCGACAGGGTGGTCGCCTGCTGGCCGACCTTCACATAGCCGAGGCCGACCTCCGCCAGCATCGCCATCTTGTCGCGGATCGGCGGCACCGCCTTGAAGAACTCCACCGCATCCTCGACCGTCATGTCGAGCACGTCCGCGATGCTCATCCCCTTGAACTTCACCTCCAGCGTCTCGCGATTGTAGCGCTTGCCGTGACACTCCTCGCAGGTGACGTACACGTCGGGCAGGAAGTGCATCTCGATCTTGATTACGCCGTCGCCCTGGCAGGCCTCGCACCGGCCGCCCTTGACGTTGAAGCTGAACCGGCCGGGCTTGTATCCGCGCGCCTGCGCCTCCGGAAGCCCTGCGAACCAGTCGCGGATATTGGTGAAGGCGCCCGTATAGGTGGCGGGGTTCGATCGCGGCGTGCGGCCGATGGGCGACTGGTCGATGTCGATCACCTTGTCGAGATGTTCGAGGCCCGTCACCTTGTCATGCGCGCCCGCGACGATGCGCGCGCCGTTCAGCGCCCGCGCCGAGGCGGCGTAGAGCGTGTCGATGGTGAAGCTCGACTTGCCCGATCCCGAAACGCCGGTGATGCAGGTGAAGGTGCCGAGCGGTATGCTGGCCGTCACGCCGGTCAGGTTGTTGGCGCGGGCATTATGGACGGTCAGTTTCTTGCCGCTGCCTTTGCGCCGCTTCTTCGGCACGTCTATGGCGCGGGTGCCGTTCAGATAGTCGGCGGTGAGGCTGCCCTTGGTCTTGAGGATCTGCTTCAGCGTCCCCTGCGCCACGACCTGCCCGCCATGCACGCCCGCGCCCGGACCCATGTCGACAATATGGTCGGCGGCGCGGATCGCATCCTCGTCATGCTCCACGACGAGGACGGTGTTGCCGAGGTCGCGCAGGCGTTTCAGCGTCGCGAGCAGCATGTCGTTGTCGCGCTGGTGGAGGCCGATGCTGGGTTCGTCCAGCACATAGAGCACGCCCGACAGGCCGCTGCCGATCTGGCTGGCAAGGCGGATACGCTGGCTCTCGCCGCCCGACAATGTGCCGCTGGTGCGGTCGAGATTGAGATAGTCGAGGCCGACATTGTTGAGGAAGCCGAGCCGCTCGATGATCTCCTTCAATATGGCCTTGGCGATCTGCTGCTGCTGGGGCGTCAGATGTTCGGGCAGGCCCTCGAAAAAGGCGAGCGCGTCCACCACCGACCGGCGGGTGGAGATGGAGATGTCCTCGCCCGCGATCTTCACCGCGCGCGCCTCCGGCTTGAGGCGGGCGCCGCCGCAGGTCTCGCACGGCTGCGCGGTCTGATATTTGCTCAGCTCCTCGCGCATCCAGGCGCTGTCGGTCTGGAGCATGCGGCGGTTGAGATTGCCGATCACACCCTCGAACGGCTTCTGCACCTCATAGCTTTTGCGCCCGTCCTGAAAGCGCAGCGTCACGGGCTTGCCGCCCGTGCCGTGCAGGATGATGAGGCGGATTTCGCCCGGCAGCTCCTGCCACGGCGTCTCCAGCGAGAAGCCGAATTCCTTCGCGAGGCTGCCGAGCACCTGCATATAATAGGGGGATGGCGGGTTGGACTTGGCCCAGGGCACGATCGCGCCCTTCTTCAGGCTCAGCGCCTCATTGGGGACGACGAGCTGGTCGTCGAATTCCAGCTTCTCGCCCAGGCCGTCGCAGGCCGGGCAGGCTCCCTGGGGCGCGTTGAAGGAGAATAGGCGCGGCTCGATCTCGGCTATGGTGAAGCCGGAGACGGGGCAGGCGAATTTCTCGGAAAAGACGATGCGGTTGGCGGGGATGCCCGCGCCCTTCATGGCGCCCGCATCGGCCGCCTCATTCTCGCGGCCCGGCACAACGCCGTCAGCCAGGTCGACATAGGCCAGCCCGTCGGCCAGCTTCAGCGCCGCCTCGAAACTTTCGGCGAGGCGGGTCTGCATGTCGGGGCGGACGGCGATGCGGTCCACCACCACCTCGATGTCATGCTTGTATTTCTTGTCCAGCGCCGGGGCGTCCTCGATCGGATAGAATTCCCCGTCGATCCGCACGCGGGTGAAGCCCGCCTTCTGCCACTCCGCCAGTTCCTTGCGATATTCGCCCTTGCGGCCGCGCACCACGGGCGCGAGCAGATAGGCGCGCGTCCCCTCGGGCAGGGCCATCACCCGGTCGACCATCTGGCTGACCGTCTGCGCCGCTATGGGCAGGCCGGTGGCGGGCGAATAGGGCGTGCCGACCCGCGCCCAGAGCAGGCGCATATAGTCATATATCTCCGTCACCGTCGCGACGGTGGAGCGCGGATTGCGGCTCGTCGTCTTCTGCTCGATGGAGATGGCGGGCGAGAGGCCGTCGATATGCTCCACGTCCGGCTTCTGCATCATCTCCAGGAACTGGCGCGCATAGGCGGAGAGGCTCTCCACATAGCGGCGCTGCCCCTCGGCATAGATGGTGTCGAAGGCGAGGCTCGACTTGCCGGAACCGGACAGTCCCGTGATGACGATCAGGCTGTCCCTCGGCAGGTCGATGTCCACGCCCTTGAGGTTGTGCTCGCGCGCGCCGCGCACGGAAATCTTGGTCAGACTCATGGAGTTGATTTGTTCCAGATTTGTTCGCGTTGTTCAAGCGCGCGCTGTTGGATCGCCCCAAAATGGGGGAGGGCGCGCCGGGCGGCAAGGGCGAACGCAAAAAGGGCGGCCCCAGGGGGAGCCGCCCTTCCATTGGCAGGATATGCGGGAAAGCGTCAGAAGCGCAGGCCGACGCCCACCATGGCCGCGTCGCGGCCGCCGATATTCGACTCATATTCCGTCCGCTGATATTCGGCGGAGATATAGGTGCGCGGCGTCGGCGCGACTTCCAGGCCCGCGCCATAGCGCACGCCCTCGAAGCCCGCGCCGCTGCCGGTCAGGCGATCCTCGAACCGGCTGTTGGCATAGCCGACCTTGGCATAGGGCATCACCTTGGGCGTCAGGACATAGCCCAGGCGAGCGGATGCGGACAGGTCGCGGCTTGCCTTCACATAGTCGCCCTTGGCGGTGGAATCGGCCAGGCCGACGTCCACGCCCGCGCGGAGCTTCTCGCTCAGGGGCAGGTCATAGCCCGCCGCGACGCCATAGCTCAGGCCGTCATGATCCTGCACCTTGTCATAACCCGTGGTCACGCCGATGCGCGGGCCCGTGAAGGCGGTCGCATCGTCCAGATTTCCCTGGGCCAGTGCGGGGGTGGCAATGGAGGCAGCAGCAATCGCCGCGAAAATCGCAGTCTTCATAAATACACCTATTCATTTTGGACATTATGATCCGTGGCATGAAAGACATGCGGGATCGATGATGATGTCCGTTGGTTCAGGGGCGAGTATTTGTACTTGTCAGTTCACTGTCCTGTATTCCGACTTCGTTCGCATTATCCCTGTTTGTGCCTGGCCATGGCGAGGCATGCCTAAGGAATATCGTTGCGGACATGGCCGGAAGATTAACCGAATGGGGCAATATTGGGGAAATTTGGCGGCGGCCTGCCATATTTGCCCGCCGTGCCGGAAAGGATGGCGGCGCGGCTGGAACGCTCCATCCGTCGCGAAATCCTGTCGGATCGACTCTTCGCATCCGCGCGGCCCGATCCGGGCGATTCCACCCGGCCCCCGACCGCGCTAAGCAGGACGCATGCCGGGCCGGGGGTTGATGGATATCAGATTTGCGGGCGTCGCGGCGCTGCTGCTTGTCCTGTCGGCCTGCGGCGGCGGCAATTACCGTCCCGTGCGCGACATCCCGGTACGGATCGGCGCGCCCTATTCGGTCAAGGGCACCACCTATATTCCCGCCGCCGATCCCGCCTATGATTTTCTCGGCTATGCGAGCTGGTATGGCTCCGAATCCGGCAATCGTACCGCCAATGGCGAGCATTTCCGGCCCGGATGGGTCACGGCCGCCCATACCACGTTGCCGCTGCCCACCTATGTGGAGGTGACCTCGCTCGATACGGGGCGCACCATCCTGGTGCGCATCAACGACCGTGGACCCTTCGTGCCGGGGCGTGGACGCATCATCGACCTGTCGCGCGGCGCGGCCGAGCAACTGGGCATCAGGGGGCAGGGCCATGCGCCGGTGCGGGTGCGCGTCGCCAATCCCCCGGAGAAGGACCGGGAGAGCCTGCGCAAGGGCAAGCCCGCGCCGGAGCGCCCGCGCGTTCCGGAAAAGACGCTGGTCAACCTGCGCGCGCAGATGCGCGCGGCGGGAATGTAGCCCCTGTTGCTTCGCGGCGTTCCGGTGATGATCGAAGCTGCGCTCCCGGCTGTCGGACGCGGGATCAGCTTCGCGCGTCCAGCACCTCCCGGACCTTCCGCGCGAGCGCGGCGATGGTGAAGGGTTTGGACAGGAAATTCACATCATGGTCCACCACGCCCGAATGGACGATGGAATTGCGGGTATAGCCGGTGGTGTAGAGGACCTTGAGGTCGGGCCGGGTGATCTTGGCCTTGTCGGCCAGTTGACGCCCGGTCATGCCGGGCATGATGACGTCGGTGAACAGCAGGCTGATGGTCGGATGCGTTTCCAGCTTGTGCATGGCCTGGTCGGCGTCGGACGCGTGGACGACCGTATAGCCGAGGTCGCGCAGCACATCGACCGACATGCGGCGCACCTGCCCTTCATCCTCGACCACCAGCACGATCTCCTCCGCCCGTCCGCGCGGCAATTCGCGGCTCTCGCCCCGCGCCTGCGGGACCTCCTCCGGATCGGGGCCGACATGGCGGGGCAGATAGAGCTTGATCGTGGTGCCCGCATCCAGTTCCGAATAGATCTTGATATGGCCCTTTGACTGCTTGACGAAGCCGAAGACCTGGCTGAGGCCGAGGCCGGTTCCCTGCCCGATCTCCTTGGTGGTGAAGAAGGGTTCGAAGGCGCGGTCCATCACCTGCGGGGTCATGCCCGTGCCGGTGTCGGTGATGGAGATCATGACATATTGGCCCGCCGTCACCTCGTCATGGGATCGGGCATAGGCATCGTCCAGTTCCGCATTGGCGGTCTCTATGGTCAGCTTGCCCCCCGCGGGCATCGCGTCGCGCGCGTTGACGGCCAGGTTCAATATCGCATTCTCGATCTGCTGCGGATCGGCATGGACGCGCCACAGCCCGCCCGCCAGCACCGTCTCCACCCGCACGGTCTCCCCGATGGTCCGCCGCAGCATTTCCGACATGCCGCCCACCAGCTTGTTGGAATCGACCACCTTGGGTTCCAGCGGCTGCCGGCGGGAGAAGGCGAGCAGGCGCGATGTCAGGGTCGCGGCCCGCTGCGCGCCCGCCGCGGCATTGTCGATCGCCGCGGCCAGCTTGGGATGCTCCTCGCCGGTCAGGCGCCGCTTGGCGAGGTCCAGGCTGCCGATGATGATCGCCAGCATATTGTTGAAATCATGCGCGATCCCACCGGTGAGCTGGCCGACCGCCTCCATCTTCTGAAGCTGGCGCACCTGGGTCTGCGCGGCGCTGCGTTCGGCGACCTCCGCCTGCAACATGCGGTTGGCCCGCTCGATCTGCCTGATCCGGGCAAGGCCGTCCGGCACGACGACCAGCGCGAACAGGAACACCAGCAGCGCCGATCCGATCAGCACGCCCCGCCCCAGCAGCGTGATCCTTTCGGCGCGCGCGGCCCGGTCCGCCAGCAGCTGGTCCTCCTCCCGCATCATGGTCGCCACGGCGTCCTGGATGCCGCGCATGATCTCCAGCCCGCGATGGCTGCGCACCAATGCCGCCGCGTCGTCCGACTTGCCGAGGCCCATGAGCGCGACCGAGGCGGACAATATCTCCATCCGCTCGCGGACCAGCGGGCGCAGTTGCTCGATCGATGCGGTCTGGCGGGAATTGTCGGCGGCGATCTGGTTCAGTTTCTCCATCTCGTCCGGCAAGTGCGCGACCGCATCATGATAGGGCCGGAGATAGGCTGGCTCCGCCGTCAGCAGATAGCCGCGCTGGCCTGTTTCCGCGCTGGTGACGAGATATTGGATGCGGTTCAGATGCTGTTGGACCAGCAGGGTGTGGCGGACCCATTCGGTCGCGGCTTCCTGCCGGGAGGACAGCCAGATGGCGCTCAATGCCGTGGCGGCCAGCAGCATGATGCCGAGGACCAGTGGCAAGATCTTGCGGGTCGCGCTGATGGCCGTCGCTCCTTTCGAGCGCGACCTGTCCGCTGGCCCCCTTCCGCCAGCAGGCCATCGCCCCTGATTGGTCCCCGCCTGCCGGGAAGCTATCCGGGACGAACGCCGGACGCAACAGAGCCAAAACATTGTTTTTCGCGACGGGACGTTCCCGGTGCCGTCCCTTCCATGCACGGTCGGCGGCCCGCGAATGCCGCTGGCCCGGCGCCACTATTATGTCCCGGCTTCGCGAAATGGCCCGCTGGCGGATGGCGCCGCCGTTGAACGCGCCTGTCCCCGCGCGCATGCACGGGACCCAGGAAAGGACAGACACTCTATGGATGCCAATGCACTGATTGCCGCCGCACAGGCGGAAACGGGCCTCGACGACCTGGGCGACGACCGGATTTTCGAAGGACTCGACATTCTCGTGACCGCGCTGAACGAGGAAGCGCGCCTGACGGAACGCGGCGCGGCCAGCACGTTCCAGCGCATCACGCAGGGGATTTCCAACCGCCTGCGCGTCATCGATTATCTGAAGCGGCATCCGGAACTGGCGGAGCGGCCCATCGAAAAGCCGATGTTCGTCTTCGGCCTGCCGCGCACCGGGACCACGCTGGTCATCAACCTGCTCAATGCCGATCCGTCGCGCCGCGCCTTCCTGCGCTGGGAATCCTTCGATTCCGTGCCGCCGGTGAAGAAGGGCGAGCTCAGCACCGACCCGCGCTGCCTGGCGGAGCAGGAGAAGCTGGACCTCTCCATCAAATATGCGCCGCATATCTCCGCCATCCACCATGAGGATGCGGATTCGCCCAGCGAGTGCCAATTCTCCATGGCCCCTTCCTTCTGCGCGCAGGTCTATGATTCCAACGCGCATATCCCGACCTATCATGACTGGTTCCTGCACAAGGCGGACTATCGCCCGGCTTTCGACTATCACAAGAAGCTGTTGCAGGTTCTTCAGGAGAATGAGGGCGGCACCTGGACGCTCAAAAATCCCTGGCATCCCCTGTTCCTGGACGACCTGACCGCCGTCTATCCGGATGCGCAGCTCGTCATGACGCATCGCGATCCGGTCGAGGTGGTGGGTTCGGCATGCAGCCTCGTCGCCAATGTCCGCCGGATGATGAGCGACCATGTGGACCCGCGCCAGGTGGCCGACAACCTGCTCGAAACCTTCGACCTGATGATCGCCCGCCAGGAAGCCTATCGTGCGAAGCATGGCCGGGATTCGATCCACGATATCCTCTATACCGACATGATGCGCGACCCGATCGGCGAGATGCGCAGGCTCTACGAACGCTTCGACACCCCCTTCACCGCGCAGGTGGAGCAGGCGATGCGCGGCTGCCTCGCCGCCAACCAGCAGGGCAAGCATGGCAAGCATCACTATACGCTGGAGGAATTCGGCCTGACGAAGGACGATGTGCGCCGTCACTTCCGCGATTACAGCGAACGGTACGGCCTCGCGCTGACCGCCTGAGCCGGAAGGGGGGAGGAGGCCGCCGCGCTACCAGGCGCGGGCGACGGCGCCCGTGCGCTGCGAGACGGCCTCCTCTATCTCGTTCAGCTGGCTCTGGGTCATCACCCCCGCCAGCATCAGCTTGCGCATCAGCTCATCCACCAGCGCGGCCAGGAAGTGAAGTTCGGCCCGCTCGGAAACCCCATCCGTGTCGTCGACGCCCATATTGCCCTCCAAAAGGCAGGTCAGCGAAGGAGGGCAAACGCACGGCGGCGCAAATGGTTCGCGAAGGCCGGGTGGTTCGTGAAAGGCCGGGCCGGTGCCGCCGGACCGGCGGAAGGAAACCGAACGCCCCTCATCTTTTCCGTGGCGCAGGGGCGTCCGGGCCTATACGAGAAAGGCGGCTCACGCCCCACCGGGCAGGCCGAACGAGGAAAGACGAGAGGATATGTCAGCCTATCTAGCGGAACTGCGCGTCCAGTGGCGCCCCCTGCTCGCCGCCATCATCGGCATGAGCAGCGGCTATTCCATCACCAATTATGTGACGAGCATCATGGCGCCGCACATGCTGGCCGATTTCGGCTGGTCCAAGGCGGAATTCGCGGCCATTGGCAGCCTGGGCCTGCTCAGCACGCTCGTCTTTCCCTTCATCGGCCGCCTGACCGACATGATCGGGGTGCGGCGCACCGCGCTGATCGGGGTGCTCGCCTTCCCCTTCGCCTATACGGCGCTCAGTCTCCAGCCGGGCGACATGCGCATCTATATCGCGCTGTTCATCGCCATGGGCATCGTCTGCATCACCACGACCGCCACCGTCTACAGCCGCATGGTCGTGCAATATGTCACCAATGCGCGCGGTCTCGCCCTCGCCATCGTCGCCTCCGGTCCCGCCGTGATGGGCGCGGTGCTGGCGCCCCTCCTCAACAATTTCGTGGAGGCGCAGGGGTGGCGCGCGGGTTATCTGGTGATGGCCATATTCTCCGGCGTGGCGGGGGCCGTGGCGCTCCTCCTCATGCCGCCGGAGCGCAAGGGCGCCAACGCGACCCTGCCCAGGACGCGCGCCGCGCGGGAGGATTATCCGGAGATTTTCCGCAACCGGGCCTTCTGGATTCTCGCCGGTGCCATGCTGTTGTGCAACCTGCCGCAGGTGCTGGCGCTGACGCAGCTCAATCTCGTCCTGCTCGACAATGGCGTGTCCGTGGGGGGCGTGTCGGCCATGATCTCCGCCTTCGCCATCGGCACGCTGGCGGGCCGCTTCATCTGCGGCGTGGCGCTCGACCGCTTCCCGCCGCACATCGTGGCGGCGCTCGGCATGGCATTGTCGGCTGGCGGCCTGTTCCTGATCGCCTCGCCCTATGACGCGACGCCGGTGCTGATGCTCGCCATATTGCTGGTCGGCCTCTCCTTCGGGGCGGAGGGCGATCTGGTCAGCTTCCTCGTCGTCCGGGCTTTCGGGGTGCGGGTCTATTCCAGCGTCATGGGAATGATGACCGCGACCATCTCCATCGCGGCCTCCGTCGGTGCGATCCTGCTCGGCGTCATGCTGAAGGGCGGCGGCGGTTTCGCGCCCTTCCTCGGCCTGTGCGGCGTGACCGTGCTACTGGGCAGCCTGTTGCTGCTGTTCATGCCCCGCGGCGCGGCGGATGAGAAGGCGGAAGCCTAGACCATGATGGTTTCAGGCTGGATCAGGCTTTAGGATGCGCCGAAGCGGCCGGCCCGGTGCCGCTTCCTAAAGCCTATATCGCCTGTTCCAGCAACGCTTCCGCCGCGCCCAGGTCCACCGACACCAGCCGGCTCACCCCCTGCTCGACCATGGTGACGCCGAACAGGCGGTGCATCCGGCTCATCGTCACCGCATTATGCGTGACGACCAGATAGCGGGTCTGCGTGTCGCGGCTCATCCGGTCGAGCAGGTCGCAGAAGCGGCCGACATTGGCATCGTCCAGCGGCGCGTCCACCTCGTCCAGCACGCAGATCGGCGCGGGGTTGGTGAGGAACAGGCCGAATATCAGCGCGACCGCCGTCAGCGCCTGCTCCCCGCCCGACAGCAGCGTCAGCGCCGCCAGCTTCTTGCCCGGCGGCTGCGCCATGATCTCCAGCCCCGCCTCCAGCGGATCGTCGCTGTCGACCAGTTCCAGATGCGCCTGCCCGCCGTTGAACAAGGTGGTGAAGAGGCGCTGGAAATGGCCGTTCACCGCCTCGAACGCCGCCAGCAGCCGCTGCCGCCCCTCCCGGTTCAGCGATCCCACCGATCCGCGCAGCCGGTTGACGGCGAGGTGCAGTTCCTCGCTCTCCGCCAAGCCCTTCGCCTGTTCCGCCTCGATCTCTTCAAGTTCCTGCGCCGCAACGAGATTGACCGGACCCATGCGCTCCCGCTCCGCGCTCAGCCGGTCGAGCATCTCCTGCTCGCGCTCCGCCGACTCCACCGTGCCGGATGCGAAGGAAAAGCGTTCGGGCAGCACCGGCGGCGGGCATTGGAAACGCTCGCCGCACTGGCTGCCGATCTCGGCGCGGCGCTGGGTCGCATTTTCCGCGCGCGCGGCCGCGCTGGCGCGCTGCTCGCGCGCGCGCGCCAGGGTCTCCGTGGCGGCGGCAAATATGTCCTCCGCCAGTTTCAGCGCCCTCGCCGCCTCCGTTTCGGCGTCGGCTGCCGCCGCCGCCTTGGCATTGCGCGCCTTCGCCTCCGCATCGGCCTCGCCCAGCGCGGCCAGCAGCGCGGCGGGCCGGTCGCGCAGACCGTCCAGTTCCTCGCTCAGGGCCGCGCGGCGCGCCTCCATGTCGGCCAGCCGGGCGAGCGCGTCGGCGGCGCGGGCGCGCCATCCCGCCTGCTCGGCGGCGACGGCCTTCAGGCGCTCGCGCTGTTCGGCGGCGCCCCGCTCCGCCAGCGCCATCTCCGAGCGCAGCTCGACGATGCCCCGCCGCCCGGCCTCGCAGGCGATGGTGTGGCGGGAGATTGCCTCCGCGATCTCCACCCCGTCGGGCAGGGCGGCGACAGCGGCCATCGATTCCTCATGGCCGATGCGCGCGGCGGACATCTCGCCCGCCTGTTCCTCCGCCCGCCGGTCGAGGTCGGCGCGGCGCTGCTCCAGCCGTTCGGCCAGCGCGCTTTGCTCGTCCATCTGTTTCTCGGCCGCGCGTTGCGCCTCGCGCGCCTGTGTCGCCTCCAGCCGGGCGTTGCGCTGGTCCGCCAGGGACTGGCGCAGAGACGCTTCCGCCTCCGCCAGGGCGGCGGCATGGCTCTCCACTGTCCCCGCATGGCCGGGCCGCTCGGCGGCGATCGCGTCGAGGCGGTTGAGGCGGATGAAGCGCTCCGCCGTCGCCGCGCCCCGGTCCGCGACGACATAGCCGTCCCATCGGCGCATATGCCCGGCCAGCGTCACCATGCGCTGCCCGGCGGCGAGGGGGCGCCCGTCGTCGCTCCCGGCCACCAGCGTCAGGGCCAGCGCGCGGGCCAGTTCGGGCGGCGCCTGCACATGGGCGGCCAGGCATTCGCAATCGGCGGGAACGGACGGGTCGTCCGGTAGCGGCTCGGCTCCGGCCCAGCGCATCGGCCCCTTCTCCGCGACGGGCGCGTTCAGCGCGTCGCCCAGCGCGGCCGCCAGCGCGCGCTCATAGCCGGGGGCCGCGCGCATCCTGTCGATCGCCTTGCCCGACCCCTGCACGGATTGCGTCGCCTTGCGCAGGGCCGCGGCTTCCGCATCCAGCGCGGCCAGCGTGGCGCGGGCGGCGGCAAGGGCGCCCTGATGACGCTCCTGCGCGGCGGCATGCGCGATGCGGGCTTCCTCCGCCAGGAGGATTGCCTTCTCCGCCGCCCGCACATCGGCCTGGGCGGCGTCGCGGGCGGCGCGGGCGGCGGCGATGCTGTCCCGCACCGGCGCGATATCGGGCAGGGCGGAGCGGGCATCGTCTATCGCCTTCGCCTCGGCGGCCGCGCGCTCCAGCCTGTGGCGGGAACTGGCCATGGCGGCCTCGGCCACGCGCCGTTCCGCCTGTTCGGCCGCACGGCGCGCCATGGCCTGCGCCAGCGCGACCTCGGCTTCCTTGACCGCCATTTCGGCGGCGGCGATGCGTCCGGCCAGATCGGGAATGGTGGTGTCGAGCGCGGCGATGCGCGCTGCCAGTCCCTCCGCCTCGGCGGTCAGCCGCTCCGTCGCCTCGGCCGCGTCGCGGTCCAGCGCGCTCTCGCGGGCCTTGTCCGCCTCCAGCCGCTGAAGCTGGGTGGTGAGGTCGCCTATGCGCTTCTCCACGCTGCGCCTCTGCGCGGCCAGCGTGTCGACCGCATGGCGGGCGGCCAGCGCGGCGTCGCGCGCATCCTGCACGGCATTGCGCCGCTCGTTCAGCGCCTCGGCGGAGAAGCGCTGGGCATTGGCGGCCTGGCCCTGCGCTTCCTGCGCGCCCTTCACGCCTTCGTCCGCGCGCGCCGCCGCCTCGCTCGCCTGCCGCTCCTCGCGCAGGCTGGCGGTATAGCGGGCGAAGAGGGCGCGCGCCTCCGCCAGGGCGATGCGCGCCGACAGGTCGCGATATTTCTCCGCCGCCCGCGCCTGCCGCCGCAGGGAGACGATGCGGCTCTCCATATCGGCCATGATCTCCGCCAGCCGGGCAAGGTTCGCTTCCGTCGCGCGCAGCTTCTGCTCGGCATCCTTGCGCCGGACATGCAGGCCGGCAATGCCCGCCGCCTCTTCCAGCATGGCGCGCCGTTCATGCGGCCTGGCGGCGATGACGGCGGCGATGCGCCCCTGGCTGACGAGGGCGGGGCTGTGCGCGCCGGTCGCGGCGTCGGCGAAGAGGAGCGCGACATCCTTCGCCCGCACGTCGCGCCCGTTGATGCGATAGGCGCTGCCCGCGCCCCGCTCGATCCGGCGGACGATCTCGGCATGGCCCCCGTCCATGTCCGGGCTGATCGCGCCCGCGAGGCCCGGCTGGGCATTCACATTCTCGGCAAGGATGGTGACTTCGGCAAAGTCGCGGCGCGGGCGCCTGGCCGTGCCCGCGAAGATCACATCCTCCATCGCCCCGCCGCGCAGCGTCTTGGCGCTGCCCTCGCCCATGACCCAGCGAATGGCCTCCAGCAGGTTGGACTTGCCGCAGCCATTGGGGCCGACAATGCCGGTCAGGCCCGGCTCGATCAGCAGGTCCGCAGGCTCGACGAAGCTCTTGAAGCCGGACAGCTTGAGGCGCGTGAGCCGCATCGTCAGCACCCGGCCTCGCTGGGTAACGGCACCCGCCCGCACCCCCGCCGCTGTTCCACGTCAGTGGAACATGGACGCATAGGCTTCAGGCGCCCGCCTCTTTGAGCGCCGCCTCCAGCGCGGGCCAGGTGTTGGCATTGTCGATCTTCCGGCCGTTCAGGATCAGCGTCGGCGTGCCCTCGATCTGGAACTGCTTGACCGCCGCGTCATTGCCTGCCGCCAGCGCCTCCGCCTGCTTGAAATCGGCGAGGCAGGTGCGCGCCCGCGCTTCGGGAATGCCGCGCGCCTTGGCGAAATCGATCAGGCCCGACAGTTCCGCCAGACGGGTGAAGCGCTGCTCCGGCTTCAGGTTCATCGCGTCCTGATAGGCCTTGTCGCCCGCGCCCTGGATCTGCTTGAACATCGCGTCCTGATTGCCGAACAATTGCAGCGTCAGCGGGAAGAACGGGTCCTTGCCGCCGCAGCGCGCGATCAGCGAGGCCGTGATGTCGAGCGGATCGCGCACGAAATGGCGGAACTCGTACGACAGCTTGCCCGTGTCGACATATTTGCTCTTCAGCGGCTCCTCGGCCGTCTCCGCGAATTCCCGGCAGTGCGGGCAGGTGAAGGAGGCATATTCGACCAGCTTCAGCTTCGCATCGGGATTGCCCATGACGAACCCGCCCTCCGGCGTGGCCGCCACGGTCTCCGACCAGCGCGTGCCCGCCGGTGCGGGAACCGCCGCCACCGGATCGCCGGACGGCGCCGTGCCGTTGCCCTCGCCCTTGCCGCCGCAGCCCGAAAGCGCGAGTGCCATGCTCATCGTCGCGAGCAGGAACGCCGTCCTCATACCCTTATCGTCTCCATCCGAATGGTCGGTCCCCTGTATAGGCTGGCGTCTACTTCACTTGGACGGGGCGGGCAATGCGGGGCGCAGGCCATTCCAGTCATGCGCGCCGTCGACCAGCCTGCCGTCGATGCTGAAGGAGGGGGTGCCGCCGATCTTCTTGGCCTCCCACGCATCCTTGGCCATGGCGCCCAGCGCGTCGAGCGTCGCCTTGTCCGACAGGCAGACGCGCTGCTGCTCGGCGGTCACGCCGCGCTTGGCGAAAAAGTCGGTGAGGCCGGTTCCGCCCGCGATGGCGATCAACTGCTCGGCCGCATTCTTCGGCGTGGGCAGCCCGGCCCGCCGCGACTCATAGGCTTGCACCCGCTCCATCCAGCCGTCCTGGCTGGCGAACATCGCCTCATGATTGGCGAAGAAGCGGGCCTTGCCGCCGCAGCGGACGAGGACGGCGGCGGCCAGGTCATAGGGATCGCGCACCGCGTTGCGCACCTCCAGGCCGAGCGTGCCCTTGCTGATCCACCCGCTGCGCAGCGGCTCGCTCGCCTCGCCCACGAAATGGGCGCAGTGCGGGCAGGTATAGCTCACATATTCGATCAGGCGCGTGGCGCGTGGATTGCCCAGGACGAAGGCGCCGCCGGGCGTCACCGTGACATTCGCGTTCCAGTCGGTGCGCAGTTGCGCGGTGGCCGGACCGATCAGGAACAGCGCGGCGAGAAGGGCGAGGATGGCGCGCATGGCGGTCTCCGGCATCAGGGGGGTCAGGAAATGCGGGGCGGACGCGCGCCGCCATGCAGGCCGCCCGCCATGGCTTCCAGCACGGCGCGCAGTTCCGGATCGCCGATGTCGCGCAGGCCCTCGCCCACCTCCACCGGAATGGGACGCAGCATCCTGGGCGGCGGGCGGTCGGCGGGCGGCTCGCGATGGATCTGGCCCTGGCGGATGGCGATCCTGGCGACGGCATTATAGCCGAAGAAGCGGTTCACCCGCTCGATCAGTTCCGGGACGACATGCTGGAGGATCGGCGCATGGGCGCCCGACACGATCAGGTGCAGCGTGCCGTCCGATTTCCTGCCCGCCGGGAAGCGGATCGATTCGGGCGTGGACAGGGCGGCGTGGCGCTCGCCCGCGATCTCTGCCCAGCGGGTCACGATGCTGGACTGGATGAAGCCGAACTTGCGGAAGGCCGCGCCCCCGATTTCGGGCATCAGGTCGGCGATCGCGCGCACGCCGCCCACGCGCTGGCGCTCGGCGTTCGGCGTCTTGTCGGCGCGTTTCCGGCGGGGCCTGGCCGGTGCGCTCTCTTCGGCGGAAGGGGATTGGGTCATTGGCGGCTTCATGCCATAGACGGGTTATGCGCGTCGATGCCCTTTCCACCGTCCCGTCCACTCCGGGCAAGGATGTGGCGTCGCTTCTCCTCGATCATTACGACCGCACCGCCCGGCGCCTGCCCTGGCGGGCGATGCCGGGCGCCAACGCCGCCGACCCCTATGCCGTGTGGCTCAGCGAGATCATGCTGCAACAGACGACGGTGGCGGCCGTGATCCCCTATTTCGCGAAGTTCACGTCGCTCTGGCCGACCGTCCACGACCTCGCCGCCGCCGAGGATGCGGACGTCATGGCCGCCTGGGCGGGCCTTGGCTATTATGCCCGCGCCCGCAACCTCATCGCCTGCGCGCGGGTCGTCTCGCGCGATCTGGGCGGAGTCTTTCCGGATACGGAGGAGGGGCTGCGCGCCCTGCCGGGGATCGGGGCCTATACCGCCGCCGCCATCGCGGCCATCGCCTTCGGCCGCCGTGCGGTGGTGGTGGACGCCAATGTGGAGCGAGTCGTCTCCCGCCTCTTCGCCATCGGCACGCCCATCCCGGCGGGCCGCGCGGCAATACGCGAGGCGGCGGACGGGATCACGCCGCCCCTGCGCGCGGGCGATTTCGCGCAGGCCATGATGGACCTCGGCGCCAGCCTGTGCAGCGCCCGCAACCCGAGCTGCCTGCCATGCCCGCTCCGTCCCGGCTGCCGCGCTTCGGGGGAGGGCAATCCCGCCGCCTATCCGGTCAAGGCGCCAAAGGCCGCCAAGCCGCTGCGGCAGGGCAGCGCCTGGTGGATCGAGAGGCAAGGCCATGTCTGGCTCGTCCGCCGTCCCGACAAGGGCATGCTGGGCGGCATGCGCGCCCTGCCCGGCTCCGACTGGCGGGCGGGCGGGGAGCGGACCCTGCCCTTCGCGGGCGACTGGCGCTGGGCCGCCGCCCCGGTGCGCCATGTCTTCACCCATTTCGCGCTGGACCTGTCGGTCGCGCGGGTTGCCGCCGCCGGAGAGCCGGAGGGGATGGGCGCCGGGGGCATGTGGTGGCCGGTGGACCGGCTGGAGGATGCGGGCCTGCCGACGCTTTTCGCGCGCGCGGCGGCGGCGGCAAGGGAGATGGATATTGGCTGATCCGGTGACGACGCAGCAAGGAACGGGGCGGCAAGGGACGGGACGGCCCGCCATAGGCTTCACCGGCGGCATATTGGACCGCCTCGACCAGCTTCGCGCCGACCCGGCCCGTCTGGCGGAGGCCTTTGCCGACCCCGCCGCGCGCTGCCTCCTGCTGGAGGGGCTGGCCCCGGTGATCGACGGATCGCGCCTCGCCGCCGCGCCGCTGCCCGCCGATGCGCGGATCGAGGATTATGGCCTGCTCGGCATGGATGCCGCCGGGCCGCTGTTCGTCTCGCTCAGGAAGCGGGACCTGCCCCATGGCGCGGGCCTGATGCCGGGCGTCTGGGACTTGCAACGCACGCTGGAGGTGGAGGAGCTTGCCCATTATGGCGCGGCGCGGAGCCTTGTCGACTGGCATGCCCGCCACGGTTTCTGCGCCAATTGCGGCGGCATGACCGCGCCGGTCCGCGCGGGCTGGTCCCGCAAATGCGGCTCCTGCGAATCGGAGCATTTCCCGCGCGTCGATCCTGTCGTCATCATGCTCGCCGAATATGAGGGGCGCGTGCTTGTCGGCCGCCAGCCGCGCTTCCAGCCGCGCCAATATTCGGCGCTCGCCGGTTTCCTGGAACCGGGCGAGACGGTGGAGGAGGCGGTCTCGCGCGAATTGTGGGAGGAGGCGGGGGTGCGAACCACCTCCGTCCGCTATGTGATGAGCCAGCCCTGGCCCTTCCCCTCCTCGCTCATGCTCGCCTGCATCGCGCCCGTGGGAAGCCCGGAACTGACCCTCGACACCACCGAGCTGGAGGATGCGATATGGGTCGATCGCGACGATGTGCGCCGGGGCCTCGCGCGGGAGGAGGACGCCCCCTTCCTCGCCCCCATGGCCGTCGCCATCGCCCATCATCTGCTGCGATACTGGCTGGAGGAATAGAGGCGGCGGCGTCATGCCCGCGCAGGCCGGCATCTCCTTCCGCGACGCGCCCGGCCGACCGGGACCACGGCCTTCGCCGGGCGACGATGCGTCAGGCCGCTCTCATTTCCGCACCGCCGCGAACGTCCCCTTGCGTCCCGCCGCACTGATCGTCCCGTTGATGCGGTCGCCCGACAAGGTGCCCGCATATTGGATGTCGACGGACAGGAACATGACCTTGGTCGGGTAGCCCCAGCGCACCTGATTGCCGCTCACGCTTCCCTGCGTCAGCTTGTAGCTCTTGCCCGCCTTCACCGTCTCCTCCCCGGTGGAAAGGGCGATGCATTCCCCGCCGAATTGCGCCGTGCCCTGCGGATCGAAGCGGCAGTCGGCGGTGAACTTGCGCCCCGCGATCTCGCCCGTGACATGCCAGCCGCCGCCAATCCCGGCAAAGGCGGGGGAGGGCAGCAGGGCGATAGGGGGGAGGAGGAGAAGGCCCGTCAGGGTCCGTCGGAAAGGCCGCATGGAAGAAATCCCGCATGATGGAATGACGCCGCAGCTAGGCTGGCTCCGCGCCCGGCGGCAAGGCGCGCGGCGCGACAACTGGCTCATGGCTTGCCACGCCGCCCGTCCCTGCCTATCTTTCCCACGCGGCGACCACGTTCCCGCCCCGCTTTGGGCATTCAAGACCGGGACGGCTCGGCAGCTCTTGTTTTCAGGAGGCTGTCATGGCGTGGATCGCTCTTTTCGTCGCGGGTTTGCTGGAGGTCGTCTGGGCGACGGCCATGAAGCAGTCCGAAGGTTTCACGAAACCCGTTCCCGGTATCGTCACCGCCGTCGCCATGCTGGCCAGCTTCGCGCTGCTCAGTTGGGCAATGCGCAGCCTGCCGCTCGGCACGGCCTATACGGTCTGGACGGGCATCGGCGCGGTGGGCGCGTTTCTGGTCGGCATGCTGTTCATGGGGGAGGCGGCCAGCGCGCCGCGCATTCTGGCCGCCATGCTGATCGTCGGCGGCCTCGTTCTGATGAAGGTGACGAGTCCGGCCTGATCGGGTTGCCGCGCGGGATCGCGCTGCCTTTCGGCCGGGCGGACCTTGCGCATGGGCCGCGGGCCCCCAAGATTGCACCCGGCCCCCGCGCCCGCTAAGGCCAGCCTTCCTTTCCCTCACGGACTCGTCCCCGATCCATGCTCAGTCTCGAAGAAGCCCAGGACCGCGCCGAGATGCTCGTGGCGGCCGCGCGCCGCGCGGGCGCCGACGCGGCCGATGCCGTCTATGGCTGCGACGCCTCCTCGTCCGTCTCCGTGCGCCTCGGCGCGCTGGAGGATGTGGAGCGCTCCGAGTCCGAGCATGTGTCGCTGCGCGTCTTCGTCGGCCGCCGCTCCGCCTCCATCTCCTCGTCGGACATGGCGCAGGCGACGCTGGCGGGCCTTGTCGACCGCGCAGTCGCCATGGCGCGCGAGGCGCCGGAGGACGCCTATGCGGGACTCGCGCCGGAGGACCGGCTGCTGCGCGGCCGCCCGGTGCAGCTTGCGATCGCGGACGATGCGGAACCCGAACCCGCTCAGTTGCGGACACGCGCGCTGGAGGCGGAGGAGGCCGCGCGCGGCGTGCCCGGCATCACCAATAGCGAAGGCGCGGGGGCGGGCCATGGGCGCAGCCAGGTGGCGCTTGCCACCAGCCACGGTTTCGCGGGCGCCTATGCCGGGACCAGCCATTCGACCTGGGCCAGCGTGCTGGCGGGGACGGGCGACGGCATGCAGCGCGACTTCGCCAGCCACAGCGCGCGCTGGCTGGACGATCTCGACGCGGCGGACGCGATCGGCCTGCGCGCCGGGCACCGCGCGGTCGCCCGGCTCAACCCGCGCCGGGTGGAAAGCGGCCCCATGCCGATCATCTTCGATCCGCGCGTGGGCAACAGCCTGGTCGGCCATCTGATCGGCGCCATTGTCGGCCCGTCCATCACCCGCCGGTCCAGCTTCCTGCTCGACCGGCTGGGCGAGGCGATCCTTCCCGAAAGCATCGGCATCGTGGACGATCCGCACCGGGAGCGCGGCCTGCGTTCGCGCCCGTTCGACGGCGAGGGGCTGCCGACCGCGGAGCGGCGCCTGATCGACCGGGGCGTGCTGACCGGCTGGCTGCTCGACAGCGCCTCCGCCCGGCAACTCGGCCTCGAACCCACCGGCCATGCCGTCCGGGGCGGTGGGTCGCCGGGCGCCAGTGCGACCAATGTGCATATGGAGCCGGGCGATATCGGTCCCGTCGACCTGATGAAGGACATCAAGCGCGGTCTCTACGTCACCGAACTGATCGGGCAGGGCGTGAACGGCGTGACCGGCGACTATAGCCGGGGCGCGGCGGGCTTCCTGATCGACAATGGCAGCACCGCCTGCGCCGTGTCGGAAATCACCATAGCGGGCAATCTGAACGACATGTTCGCCCATCTCGTGGCGGCCAACGATCTCGACTTCCGCTATGCCATCAACGTGCCCACGATCCGGGTGGACGGGATGACCGTTGCCGGGGCGTGACGTAACCCTCGACGCGCTGGCCTCCGCCGCGACGGAGGCCGCCGGCCGCGCCATGGATTATTGGGGCGTGGACAATGCCGCCCTGCGCCATTGGGAGAAGGAGCCGGGCCAGCCCGTCAGCAATGCCGACCTCCTCGTCGACGAGCATCTGAAGAAGACGCTGGGCGCGCTGGCGCCCGACGCCGCCTGGCTGTCGGAGGAGACGGCGGACGATCCGGTCCGCATCGGCTCCGAACGGCTCTGGCTGGTCGATCCCATAGACGGCACGCGCGATTTCGTGCGCGGGCGGCCCGGCTGGGCCGTGTCGGTCGCCCTGGCGGAACGGGGCGAGATCGTGCTCGCGGCGCTGGCCGCGCCCGCGCGCGGCGAGATCTGGCTGGCGGCGAAGGGGCAGGGCGCCACGCGCAACGGCCGGCGCCTGCGCGCCAGCATCCGGGGCCGCCTGCCCGGCGCGCGCGTGCCCGCCGACCAGCTTCCCCGCGCCGACCGCGACCTGACCGCCGTGTTCAAGCCGAACAGCATCGCCCTGCGCATGGCCATGGTCGCCGCCGACGAGGCGGATCTTGTCGCCACGGTGCGCTGGGGCGCGGAATGGGACATCGCCGCCGCCTCCCTGATCGCGCGGGAAGCCGGGGCGCGGGTGACGGATGCGCTGGGCGAGGCGCTGGTCTTCAATCGCCAGCGGCCCGTGGCGCTCGGCATGCTCTGCTGCGCGCCCGCCATCCATGCCGATGCCGTGGACCGGCTGCGCGGCCGCGCCCTGGCCATGGCGAAGGACGGCTGAAGGCCGCGCGTCCGCCCGCGTCAGTCGAAACAGGCGGGGCGGTTCGGGTCTTCCGCGAAGTCGAAGGCGGCCTCTATATCCGCCGCCAGCACGCGGCCGGGTGACAGCGGCGGCAAACGGTCCCGTGGGAAATAGGCCGCGTCGCTGGTTTCCGGCCCCGCCGCCGGCTCGCGGTCGTCGACGCGCTCGCACAGGAAGAACAGCTTGTAGAAGTCCCGCACGTCCGCCGAATAGCCATGGGCGGCCTTGTGCCGCACGGCGTAGAGGCGGCGCGCCGCCACCGCCAGCCCGGCTTCCTCGGCGATCTCCTTCTCCACATTCCGCGCGGCGGACAGCCCCACATCGGCAAAGCCGCCGGGCAGGGTCCACAGGCCGTCGCTGCGCTCGCGGACCAGCAAAATGGACCCGCTGTCGATCACCGCCCCGCGCACATCCACCTTGGGCGTGGCATAGCCGCGCGCGAAATCGGAGACGAGGCCCTCTATGCGCTCGACCGGAACGCTGCCGAGCGTGGCGAGCATCTCGTTCGCGATGGCCGCTATCTCCTCATAGCGTTCCCGGTCGAACCGGTCCCGCGTGAAGTGCAGCCCGCTCGATGCGATGGCCTGCAATGTCTTCGCGCGGGCGAGCCAATAGGGTTCCATGTCCGTCCCGTCCCCTTCCCGTTTCTCAGCGGGCGGCGGGCGCCAGCAATGTCGCCGCAAAATCCGCGGCGAGCCGCGCCAGCAGGTCGGCGGCGCGCGCATCGCGCTCCGGCACCCCCGCCGTCCTGTACACATGGTCGCCGCTGATGACGGCGATGCGCTCCCCCTTTCCGCCCTCCGCGATGAAGCGTTCCCATAGGGGCAGCGGGCAGACGGGATCGGCATCGCCGATGATCCACAGACGCGGGCGATCCTCGCCGGACAGGCCGGGATAATGGTCCGCCGCCGCATTGCCGGGCGCGCAGACCGGGGTCAGCAACAGGGCGCCCTTCACCTCCGGCGCGGCGCGCAGGACCTGCCAGGCGATGACGGAACCCAGCGACTTGCCCGCCACCGCGATGCGCCCATGGTCGATGTCCGCATCCTTTTCGGCCAGCGCCAGCGCCGTGCGCATATCCTCCATCTCCGCCAGCCGGTCCTTCGGCTGCGCGGCGAAGGGCGTGCCCGCGACCTGATAGGCCCAGTCGAACCGATAGACGGCAATGCCCTGGCCAAGCAGCGCCCTGGCCACCTGTTCGATGATCGGCCTGCGCATGTCATAGGCCGATCCCGCCGCCAGGATGACGGCGGGAAAGGGACCTTTGCCCGCGGGCTTCTCGGCGATCACCTCGATCGCGGCGCCGCGCGGCGTGGTCACGCGCGCCGGGCCGGACGCGCGCGCGGTTGCGTCCATGATTCCGATAGTCAGGAGGATGATTGGGAGGAAGAGGGCGGCATGTCGTCTCATGCATCCATCCTACGGCCACCCCGCATCGAAGCAAAATGCGGACGGCGCGCCCCTTATGAGGATTTTCAAAGCATGACGACGACAAATAATAAGGCGAGGATAAGGGGCAATAAGGGGAGGCGATAATGGGGGCCGATGTCTCCACCGGCCCCCACTCACCGGGCCGCCGCCCTAGACGAACGGCGTGATGCCCTGTGTCGTCCCGCGCGTCTTTCGCGGCCGGCGTTCACTTTCGCGCGCACTCACCGCGTCCAGGCCCCTGTCCATCCTCGCCTGCCTGACCAAATCCCAGGATTTGCGGCGGCCGACGATGCACCGGGGAGGAGAAATGCCGGATCGGCATTTTCCATCACCGCGTCGGACAAGGGAAAGCGTCTCACGCCCCACGAGTCGTTCAAAGGGAAATTTGCAGGCAATTGTGGATAAATTGCATTGCCCTGTGGATAAGTGCGGGCAATTCCGCCCCGCTCCTCCGCCGATCCGTTCCGCATCCGGCATCGCGCCGCATTGCCAGCCTCGTGCCCCATGGCTATGCATTCCGCCCTCTTCCCGGCGGCTGAACGGAGACTCGCATGGACATCCTGGTTTCGACCCAATGGCTGGCCGATGAAATCGGGGCGACCGACCTGCGCATCGTCGACGCGACCTATTTCCTGCCGGAAGCGAAGCGGGACGCGGCGGCCGAATATGCGGCGGAGCATGTCGCGGGCGCCCTCTACCTCAATCTCACCGAACTGGTGGACAGCGACAACCCGCTGCCCAACACCCTGCCGCCCGCCGAGAAATTCGCCAGCCGCATCGCCGCGCTGGGCATTGGCGACGGCAGCCGCATCGTCTTCTACGACAACAGCCCGCATCGCACGGCCGCCCGCGCCTGGTGGCTGTTCCGCCTTTACGGCGTGGAGAAGGTCGCGATCCTCGACGGCGGCCTCGCCAAATGGAAGGCGGAGGGACTCCCGGTCGAGAGCGGCCTGCCCGCCCCGCGCCATCGCCATTTCACCGTCAGGCCCGATCTGGCCTTCTTCCGCGACCAGGCGGGCGTGGCCGATGCCATCGCCTCCGACAGCGCCGGGATCGTGGACGCGCGCAGCCCCGCCCGTTTCACGGGGGAGGAGGCGGAGACGCGCCCCGGCGTCGCCTCCGGCCATATGCCCGGCGCGCGCAACCTGCCCTATTCGCGCTTCTTCCATGCCGACGGCACCTGGAAACGGGGGGATGAGCTGAAGGCGCTGTTCACGGAGGCGGGGATCGACCTCGACCGTCCGATGATCACGACCTGCGGCAGCGGCATCACGGCGGCGGTCGTGCTGTTCGGCGCGGCGCTGCTGGGCAAGTCGGACGTGTCCCTCTATGACGGCAGCTGGTCCGAATGGGGCGCCGACCCCGCCGCGCCAAAGGTGACGGGGACGGCATGAGCGGCGGCGACGACGAATCCCTCGCCGCCTCGACGCGGCTGGCCGGGGCGGGCCGCAAGCCGGAATGGACGCGCATGCCGGACCGCCCCGGCGCCATCGTCAACCCGCCCGTCTGGCGCGCCTCCACCATATTGTTCGACGATGTGGCGCATCTGCGCGCGGCGGGGCGCGACACGCATGAGAAGCTCTATTATGGGCGGCGCGGCACGCCGACCGCCTGGGCGCTGGCCGACGCGCTGACCGCGCTGGAGCCGGGCGCGGCGGGCACGATGCTCTATCCCTCCGGCGTGGCGGCGATCGCGGGCGCGCTGCTGGCGGTGCTCAAGCCGGGCGACCAGCTCCTCATGGCCGACAGCGCCTATGACCCGACGCGCACCATGTGCAACGGCCTGCTGGCCGAATTCGGGGTGGAGACGCTTTTCTACGATCCGCTCATCGGCGCGGGGATCGCGGACCTGATCACCGGCCGCACGGCGGCCATCTTCCTGGAAAGCCCCGGCAGCCTGACCTTCGAGGTGCAGGACGCCCCCGCCATCGTCGCGGCGGCGCGGGCGCGCGGCATCCCCACCCTGATCGACAATACCTGGGCGACGCCGCTCTTCTTCCCCGCACTGGCCCATGGCATCGACATCACGCTCATGGCCTGCACCAAATATATTGTCGGGCACAGCGACGTGATGATGGGCAGCGTCATCGCCAATGCGCGCTGGTGGCCGCGCATCCGCGCGCGCGCCCATGGTCTCGGCCAGACGGTCAGCGCGGACGACGCGGCCCTGACGCTGCGCAGCCTGCGCACCCTCGACCTGCGCCTTTCCCGGCATCAGGCGAGCGCGCTGGCGGTGGCCGAATGGCTCGCGGCGCGGCCGGAAGTGGTCAAGGTCCTGCACCCCGCCCTGCCGGATTGCCCCGGCCACGAAATATGGGCGCGCGACTTCCGGGGATCGGCGGGCCTGTTCTCCTTCATGCTCGCGGGCGGCGGGGAGGCGGAGCGCGCCGTCTTCATCGACACGCTGCGCCTGTTCGGCATCGGCTATAGCTGGGGCGGCTTCGAAAGCCTGGCCCTGCCCGTCGACCCGGAGAAATATCGCACGGTCCGGCCCTGGACGGGGGAGGGGCCGCTGGTGCGCCTCCAGATCGGGCTGGAGGAACCGGCGGATCTGATCGCCGATCTGGACCGCGCGCTGGCGGCATGGCGCGGTGCGATGAAGCTGTGATCGCCTCGCGGCGCCGGGCCGTAATATTCCCCGTGCGATGGCGGCGATGATCGCGCGTTCCGGATCGGGCGCGGCCGCCCCTTGATGCCGGGTCCTCCCGGAAAAGCCTCGAAAAACCCATGCATTCAGCGCTTTCGCGCGAAGCCGCGGCGCGCTTTTGGGCATGCCGGCCGTGCGACATTCTATGTTGCAGGATGGCAACATTAGTCACACTCAAGAAATGTATTAGAAACAATTTGCTTGTGCGGCGCACAAGGCAGGCGCACATTCCCGCTCGTTGAGGGAATGGATGGCCCGGTCGTGCCCAAATAAAGGCGCGAAATAGAGGCCGCGATCTCCCTAAACGCAGGTGGGACGATCGCATTCATCCAAGTTAAGGGGAAGATAACCCATGCGTAAGTCCATGATCGGCCTGTCGGCCATTGCCCTTTTTGTCGCCGCGACGCCCGCCATGGCGCAGGACGATGACGGCCTGGGGCTCACCATTACCGGTGGTGCTTCGCTTGTTTCCGACTATCGTTTCCGTGGTTTCTCGCAAAATGCCGAGGATTTCGCGCTTCAGGGTAGCGCGACCGTCACCCATGAAAGCGGCGCCTATATCGGCTTCTGGGGCTCGACCAATTCGCTTAAGGGCGAAATCGACGTCATCGGCGGCATCAGCCACGAACTGGTTCCCGGCCTGACCGGCGATATCGGCGTCACCTATTATCTCTATCCGAACCGCACCGCGCTGGGTGAGGCGGGCGCCGGTTTCGTCAACGGTCCGAAGGGCGCGAACGAGCTGGTCGAACCCTATGTCTCGCTGTCGTCCACCGTCGGTCCCGTCTCCGGCAAGCTCGGCTTCGCCTGGGCGCCGAAGCAGGACTTTTTCACCTCGTTCGACGACGGCAGGCGCTACGACAACACCTATCTCTGGGTGGATGGCAGCGTGGGCGTGCCCAATACCCCGATCACGCTGACGGGCCATGTGGGCTGGACCTCCAACCACTATCTGCGCAGCACGCTGGTCGACGCCGTGACGGGCGACAGCCGCGCCGACGTGATCGACTATGGCGTGGGCGCCTCGGCCAGCTACAAGGCGCTGACCTTCGGCGTGAACTTCGTCAGCACCGACCTGCCCAGCCGCCTGACCGACGGCACCTATCGCCTGCGCGAGACGCTGGGCGCGGACAATACGGTGGTCTTCTCCCTCGGCGCATCCTTCTGATCGCCGCCGGGCGGACTGCGCTGGAAAGGGCCGCGGCGAAAGCCTCGGCCCTTTCTTCATGCGCGCAACGGGGCCGGGACTGCCCGCGTCGTCCCAGGCCAGATATGCGCGCGCAAGAAAATGCATTGTGCATGATGGTCGTGCCCGCTAAGCCGATGAAAGGCATTTTCGCGGCTCCGCGCCGCCATCGGATAAGGGACCGGCAAAGCGCATGAGCGACGATTTTTCCGCCTGGGTGGGACGCAGCGAGCAACTGTCCGACATATTGGAGCCGTCCCGCACCAATGCGCTGCGCGCGGCGCTGGGCGATGCGCCGGTCGCCCATGGCGCGCCGCTGTCCCTCCTGCACCACTGGCTCTATTTCTGGGATGTCAGGCCGCCGGAGGGGCTGGGCGCGGACGGTCATCCCGCGCGCGGCGGCTTCCTGCCGCCGGTGCCGCTGCCCCGCCGCATGTGGGCGGGCGGGCGCCTGCAATTCCTGAAGCCGCTGACCGTGGGCGAGCGCGCGACCCGCGTCTCCACCATCCTCGACGTCAAGGCCAAGAGCGGGAAGAGCGGCCATCTCGTCTTCGTCACGGTGAAGCACGAGCTGTCCGGCGGGCAGGGCCTCGCCGTGGTGGAGGAGCACGACATCGTATATCGGGAGGCCGCCGCCCCCGGCTCCATCCCGGCCCCCGCGCCCGGCGAGCCGCCGCAGGCCGAATGGTCCCGCGACGTCGATCCCGATCCGGTCCTCCTCTTCCGCTATTCGGCGCTCACCATGAACGGGCACCGCATCCACTATGACCGGCCCTATGCCGTGGCGGAGGAGGCCTATCCCGGCCTGGTCGTCCATGGCCCCTTGCAGGCGACCCTGCTTGCCGACCTCGGCGCCCGGCATCTGGACGCGCCCGTCACCGGCTTCGACTTTCGCGGCCAGTCGCCCGCCTTCGACGGCGCCCCGCTCCATGTCCGGGGCGATCGGACGGAGGGCGGGGCCAGCCTCTGGACGCAGCAGGGCGGCACCCGGAACATGGTCGCGACGATCCGCTGCGGCTGAGGGTTGCGCCGGGCAGGCCGAGGAGGAACGGCGTGTCGGCAATCCCCTCGCTCTTCGGATCATTGTCCGACCGGATCGACAGATAGGAGAAGAGGCGGCTGACTGGGAAGCAGGGGCGGATATCCACGCCACCTCGTCCGCCAGCGTCTTCTAGCCCGCATTGCCGTTATGCACCCGGCAGGCCGCGTCCAGGACAGGATGGCTGGCCGGCATCGCGCGCCCCTCCCTGTCGCGGGGCATCCGGCTGTGAAGCGGCGGCGCGCTCAGGCGGAGGGGCGGGCCAGCTTCACCCCGGCAAAGGTCAGCATCCCGGCTACGGACAGCAGCAGCCCGGTATAGGCGGCCAGCCCCTCCGCGCTCATGGCCTGCGCGGCGATGGGGGTGATCGCGCCGCCGACGATGCCGCCCGCGTTGAAGGCGAAGGACACGCCGCTATAGCGCACCCGCACCGGATAGAGCTGCGACAGCCAGCGCCCCAGCGGCGCGTTATTGAAGCTCAGCGTGAACATGGCCGCGCACAGCAGCGCGCCCGTCGCCCACAATCCCGCCCCCAGCATGGGCGAGAAGACGAGGCCCAATATCGCCGTCGCCAGCGATCCCAGCTTTATGGTCCGCGCCGCGCCGCGCCGGTCCGCGTGGATGGAGGCCAGCACGATCCCCGCCGCATAGAAGAGATTGGCGAAAAGCTGCATGGCGAGGAAGGCCGCCCTGGGATAGCCATGGCCCGCCGTCCCCTCCGCCAGCGCATAGGCGGTGGCGAGGTAGAAGAGCGCATAGGTCGACACCACCCCCGCGCTGCCCGCCAGGACCAGTCCCCAATGCCGCGCGAACAGCGCCGCCACGGGCACGGCATGGGGCGGCTCCTTCTCGATGGCGGCGCGGAATTCCGGTGTCTCGCCGATCTTCAGCCGGACCCACAGGCCCAATATGACCAGCGCCGCGCTGGCGAGGAAGGGAATGCGCCATCCCCAGCGCAGGAAGTCCGCATCCGACAATGCGCCGCCCAGCAGCAGGAAGATGCCGGTCGCCGCGCAGAAGCCCACCGCCACGCCCAGTTGCGGCGCGGCGCCGTAGCGCGCCTCCCACCCCTTGGGCGCATTCTCTATGGCCATCAGCGCGGCCCCGCCCCATTCGCCGCCCAGCCCGAAACCCTGGCCGAAGCGCATCAGGCACAGCAGCGCGGGCGCGATCCAGCCGATCTGCGCATAGGTGGGCAGGAAGGCGATGGCCAGCGTGCAGCCGCCCATGAGGAGGAGGGAGGCGACCAGCGTCGACTTGCGCCCCACCCGGTCCCCGAAATGGCCGAAGGCGATGGCGCCGATGGGCCGCGCGACGAAGGCGATGCCGAAGCTCATGAAGGCGAGCAGCGTCTGCGCGGCCGGGCTCTCGGCCGGAAAGAACAGCGGCCCGAACACCAGCGCCGCCGCCGTCGCATAGATGAAGAAGTCATAATATTCGATCGACGTGCCCGCGAGCGAAGAGAGCAGGACGCGGGCATGGCCGCGGATCGGGCGGACCGCCGCCTGATCTCCGAATGACGTGCCCTCCGCCATGCCGTGCATCCTGACCTTTCCTGACTGGAGCCTGTTTCAAAATCGAGACGATGATCGTTTCGGCCCGATCCGGCCTGAAACGATCAGGGTCTATCGTCATCCTGACCGTGTTTCAGGATCGATTCCGCCATCCGCGCCGCCGCCGCCCGCCACGGGATGGATACCGAAACAGGTCCGGCATGACGGACCGGGAATGACGGACGCGCAATTTCCCATCCATCACGCCGCCACATATCCCTGATGCACCAGCGGCAGGCCCGGCCTCGGCCAGTCCGCCGCGACCAGCCGGCCATAGCCGGACAGGGTGATATAGGCCGTCTTCATGTCCGGCCCGCCGAAGCAGATATTGGTGCAATAGGGCTCCGGCGCCTCCCAGAACCCGACCAGCCCGCCCTCCGGCGAGAAGACGCTGATCCCGCCATGGACCAGCGACGCGACGCAGATATTGCCGTTCGCCTCCACCGCCATGCTGTCGAACCGCTGATAGCCTTGCGGCCCGCCGATGAAGCGTCCGCCCGCGGGCGACGGCCACGGCTCCTTGGCCAGTTCGCCGGGGCCGAGGATCGGCCAGGCCCAGAGCCGTCCCGTCTCCGTCTCCGACACATAGAGCGTGCCGCCGTCGGGCGACAGGCCGCAGCCATTGGGGGTGATGAGGGGGAAGGCCGCCTCGATGATCGTGCTGCCGTCGATGCTCGCCCAATAGACCGCACCCCGGTCCATCAGCCGGTCATAGCTCTTGCCATGATCGGTGAACCAGAAGCCGCCCTTCCCGTCGAACACGATGTCGTTCGGCCCCGTGATGGGATTGCCGCCGCAATGGGTGTAGAGCGTCTCCACCGCGCCCGTGTCGAGGTCCACCCGCTGGATCGACCCGCCCGTATAGGCGTCGGCGCGGCCATGGGGCCGGGCATAGCCATCGTCATGATGGACCCAGTTGAACCCGCCATTATTGCAGATATAGGCCTTGCCGTCCGGCCCGACCGCCGCGCCGTTCGGCCCGCCGCCCAGCTCCGCCACGACCGCCTTCGTCCCGTCCGGCCGCACGCGGATCAGGCGCGCGCCCTCTATCTCCACCACCAGGATGGAGCCGTCGGGCATGGCGATGGGGCCTTCGGGAAATTCAAGCCCGTTCGTGACCTCGCGCAGGTTCAGCTTCATGATCCTCTCCTTGGGTCCCGATAAGTTTGATTATGGCCGGGAAATATTCGCCGCCGATGCCCGCATCGATGGCCGCCTGATAATAGGTGGCGGCAAGGCGCGGCAGATTGGGGGAGACGCCCATGCTCTCCGCCAGCTCGATGGTGTAGCCGATATCCTTCAGCACATAGGGCGCGGGAAACGCCTTCTCCGGAAAGATACCGGGCACCATCGCCCTGGCCGCATGGTTGCGCAGGGCGAAGCTGTCGCCGGAACCGAGGGAGACCGCTTCCACCAGCTTGGCACGGGTCACCCCCGCCCGTTCGGCCACGACCATCATCTCCGCGATGGCGGCGACCTGCTCGAACAGCAGCGTGTTGTTGATGAGCTTCACCACCTGCCCGCAGCCGACATCGCCGCAATGGGTCACGTCGCTGCCCATATAGCCGATCAGCGGCTTCAGCCGGTCGAACAGCGCTTGCGGAGCGCCGACCATGATGGACAGCGTGCCGTCGATCGCCGCCTGCCGCGTGCGCGCCACGGGGGCGTCCGCGAAATGCATCCCCCTTGTCCCCAGCAGGGCGGCCACCGCGCGCGCCTCCGCCACGCTGGTCGTGGAGAGGTCCACGACGGTCGTGCCCGGCGCGGCATGGGCGGCGATCTCCTCCGCCACCGCCGTCACCTGCTTGCCGCCGGGCAGCGAGAGGAAGATCACCGCTCCCGCGCCCCCAGCCGCCTTCGCCACATCCGCGACGGAGGCGGCTGGGACGGCGCCTCCCTGAACCTGAATGTCGAGCGCCTCCGCATTCATGTCATAGGCGTGGACGGGCGCGCCATGCTTGCGGACGACATTGCCGCACATGCCGCTGCCCATCACGCCCAGGCCGATAAAGCCGAGTGTCTGTTGCTCCGCCATCGTCTCAATCCATCAACATGCCGCCGTTGATGTCGAGCGTGGTCCCGGTGATCCAGTTCGACTGCGGCGAGCAGAGAAAGAGTATGCCCTGCGCGATGTCGGCGGGCTGGCCGTATCGGCCGAGCGGTACATTGCTGTTGGCGGTGGGAGAGGGCGGCGCTCCGTCCGTGCATTTCTCCCACATCGGCGTCTCGACCGGGCCGGGGGCGACGATATTGGCGTAGACGCCCTTGGACGCCCCCGATTTCGCCACCCATTTCATCAGGCCGTGGACGGCCGACTTGGCGGAGACATAGGCGGGGCCGGAGGCGACGCCGCCGATCTTGGCCGCGATGGAGCCGAGCGCCACCATCTTGCCATAGCCCTGTTCGACCATGACGGGGTAGAGGCGCCGGACCGGGTTCACCACGCCCATGACGTTGATGCGCCAGATCTTCTCCCACTCCGCGTCGCTCGCATCGGCAAGGCTCTGGTTGGAGATGGCGCCCGCGCACAGGACCAGCGCGTCGACCCGGCCATGCTTGGCGAGGACGGCGGAGATCACCGCGTCCGTCGCCGCGTCGTCCGTCACGTCATGGCGGTGATAGTCGACCTTCGCCTCCCCGGCGAAGGGATTGTCGGGGGCGAGGTCGGTCGCGATCACCATGGCCCCGGCGGCGAGGAAGCTGCGGACGATCTCGCTGCCTATGCCGCCCGCCGCGCCGGTGACGAGCGCCACCTGGCCGTCCAGCCGTGGCGGGGCGCTGATCGGTATAGTGACCACGTTGCTGTTCCTCTCTCTTGTGCCGCGCATCCTGCGGGGGCGCGCGGGTTCAGTAAATGACCTCTTCGTCCTCCAGCGCCTGCCGCTCCCTTTTTGTCATTTTGAGCAGGTCGCCATAGACATGATCCTCATGCTCGCCGAGCTTGGGCGTGCCGCGTTCGATGCCGATTTCCGCGCCCTTGGACAGGCGCATGGGGACGCCGACGGCGGCGCGCTGCCTGCCGTCCGGTTCCGCCACGTCGACAATGGCCCGCCGCTCGCGCAGATGCGCGTCGGCCGCGATCTCCGGCGTGGTCCAGCTGGCATGGGCGGCAATGCCCGCCGCCTGGAGCCGCGCGGCCGCCTCATTGGCATCCTGTTGGATTGTCCAGCGTGAGACAATCCCGTCGAGCGCCGCCGCATGGGCCTGCCGGTCC
>JASGGS010000300.1:0-4362 GCA_047602685.1 Sphingobium sp. | reverse complement strand
ACCGTTCACGGTCAAGGTCGACCGGCCCATCTGGCGCAAGGTTCCAGACCCGCGCGCCGCATGGAACCGTCCATAATCGGTCGCGATGCTTTTCATGAAATAGATGCGGGGCATGCCGGTGCGGGCGGCATGCCCCTTTTTTCAGGGGGCCGGAACGGTGATCGGCGTGGCGTTCTGGCTCTGCGTATCGCGTGTCGGCGTTGCCGTCGCGCCGGGCCGCCTGTCGAAATCGAAGTCGAACAGCTTGCCGCGCACCCGCTTGTAATTATCGTCCGGGCTGTAGAGGATCGACGGATCGAGGCCCAGGTCGCGCGCCTCCGCATGGCCCATCGCCGCGATGAGGGTAAAGGCCGCGACATAGGCGTCGCGCTCGGCGGTGACGAGCTGGACGCGGGCGTTCAGCGCTTCCTGCTCGGCATTCAATATATCCAATATGGTACGCGTGCCGACGCTGTTCTCCGCCTTCACGCCTTCCAGTGACAGGTCGGCGGCGCTTGCCGCTGTCCTGGTCGATTCGATGTTGAGCAGGGCCGACTTCCACACCGCATAGGCGGAACGCACCTGCGCTATGACGCTTCGTTCCGCGGCGACCGCCTGCTCGATCGCGGCGGATTCGCGGGCGACGGCCTGGCGCTGCGCCGCGCCGGGGCGGCCGCCCTGATAGAGCGGGATGGTGATCGTCGCGCCCGCCTGCGCGCTCTTGTTATAGGGCGCGCTGATCAGGCTGTTCTCCGTCCCCAGAAAGTCCGTATAATTGCCGTTGGTGAAGCCGGAGAGGCGGGGCAGTACGGCGCCCTCCGCCGATTTCACGTCGTAACGCGCCGCATCGCGGGATTTCTGCGCGGCCCGGATGTCGGGATTGTCGGACAGGGCGATGGATACCGCGTTTTCCGGCGTGTCCGGCAGGCCTGGCAGGCCGGGCGGCGTTTCCAGCGTGTCGGGCGCGGTGCCGACCAGCGCGGCGTAGTTCTCCTTGGAGCTGATGAGCTGCGCCTGCGCGCGCTGCAACGATGCGCGGGCGAGGGCGAGCCGGGAGTCCGACTGCGCCACGTCCGTACGGGTCAGGTCGCCCACCTCGAACCGGTCCCGGCTGGCGCGCAGGTTCACCTCCAGCGCGCTCACATTCTGGGTGTTGAGGAGGACGATCTGGCTGTCGCGTATGACGTCCAGATAGGCGGCGACGACCTGGGAAAAGATGGACGCCTCGGTGCCGCGCAGATTGTTCTGGCCCGCCTCGACGCGCAGCTTCGCGGCATTCACCGCGTTGCGCACGGTGCCGCCGCTATAGAGGGGGACGTTCAGTGATCCCTGACCGACCGCGTTGCGCGGCGGGGTGGTCTGGATGCGGGCAAGCCCGCTGCCAGCGTTGAAAAGCTGCTCCGTGCGCGCGATCTGTTCATTATAGGTGCCGCTGATGCTCGCGGTCGGGCGGCCATTGGCCTTGGCGATGGCCACGTCCTCGTCCACGCCCCGCTGGCTGGCGCGCGCGCCGGTCAGCGTCGGATTGGTCCTATATGCCTTGACCAGCGCATCCATCAGCGTTTCGGCCGAAACCGGCCGCGCGATCGATGCCAGGCCGACGCCGGTCAGCGCCAACGCCCTGAAACGCCACATGCTCTTCATAGAATCCTCATCGCGATGCACATGCCCCATGCATCCGCAACAGGGTTACTAATCTTGTGACGATGGCGCGCCAAGGTATTTCCGCACTGTAACGATCGTCCCATCGGCAATGTGTGCCGCCTTGCTCAGCGTTCGGTCAGGCGCGGCATCAGCTCGACGAAGTTGCACGGCCGGAAACGGCTGTCGAGCTGGTGGACCAATATCTGGTTCCAGCCGTCCTTCACCGCGCCGGTCGAGCCGGGCAGGGCGAATATATAGGTGCCCCGCGCGACGCAGGCACAGGCGCGCGACTGGATGGTGGAGGTGCCGATGCTCTGGAAGCTCAGCCAGCGGAACAGCTCGCCAAAACCCGGAATGGCCTTGTCCTGCACCTGCTCGAGGGCTTCCGGCGTCACGTCGCGTCCGGTCACGCCCGTGCCGCCCGTGGTGATGATGCAATCTATCGCCGGATCGTCGATCCATGCATGGAGCCGCGCGACGATGACGGACCTGTCATCCTTCTCGATACGCCGGTCGATCAGGACATGACCGGCCGCCTCCATGCTCTGCGCCAATATGTCGCCGGAACGGTCCTCGGCCAGGCCGCGGCTGTCGGAAACGGTGAGGAGGGCGATATTGACCGGGATGAAATCCCGGCTTTCATCAATCGGCACCGGCGGCCCGGCCGGCTGCGGTCATGCGCACCGCCAGCTCGCCCTGCTTGCCGGGGAAGCGCGACCACAGGCCCTGCGCCATGGCGGTCAGCGATGCCGACCGGCCGCCATTTTCCATCTGGTACATCCAGTAATTGCGCAGCACCACGTTCACATAGGCGCGCGTCTCATAATAGGGGACGCTCTCGATGAACAGCAGCGGGTCGCCCTCGTCGCGTATCTGGTACTTCCAGCGCTCGACCGGCAGCGGCCCGGCATTATAGGCGGCGATCACCTTGGCCAGCAGGCCGTCCGTGGCGCTCATGCCGCTCAGCCGTTCCAGATAGCGCTGGCCATATTCCATATTGACGGCGGGCATGTTGAGTTCGGCGGGATTGAAGCTCTCGCCGCGCATCGCGGCCATGTCGCTGGCCGTTCCGGGCAGCACCTGCATCAGGCCGCGCGCCCCCGCCAGGCTCACCGCGTCGGTCTGGAAGCGCGATTCCTGGAGGGCGTGGGCAAAGACCAGCGACTTGTCCACGCGCCAGCCGCCGCTGGGCGTCCAGTCGGGACTGGGATAGCGCGTATAGGCGCGCGCCTTCACCCCGTTGGGGCTGCGCTGCGCCAGCCAGAGCTGCGTGCGCGGCAGCGACAGGTCGCTGGCAAGGTGGACCAGCGCGTCATAGCTGTCCGCGCCGCTCAGCGTGGCCTGATAGCGCAGCGCCTCATCCGCGTCGCTCGTCCGGTTCAGCTTGGCCAGCGTGGCGGCGATGCGCACGCCCGGCATGGCGGCCATCTTCTGCCGGTCCGACGAAGAAACATGATCGCGCTGCAATCCGCGCGGTGTCGGCAGGCCCAGCGTCTCGCTAGCCAGCAGGCCGTAGAATGTTTCTTCCTCGCGCGCGGCCGCCTGGAGGAGGGGGGTGACCTTCTGCGGCCGCCTGGCGGCCATATTGGCGCGCGCGGCCCAGTAATAGCCCGCCGAGCGCAGGTCGCTGTCGTCGGCGCGGGCCGCGACATTGGCAAAGGCGGTGGCGGCTCCGTCCCAGTCCTTCTGGCGCCAGCTCGAAAGACCCGCGACCCAATAGGCGGGCGCCATATAGGGGCCGTTGCCCTCGGCCGTCGCCTGGGTGGACAGGCGGCGCGCATTGGCGACATCGCCCGTGATGAAATAGGACCAGGCGATGCGCTGGCGGATTTCGGTGAGGCAGGCCGGGGTGATGCCCGTGCCCTGCGACGCCAGCAGCGATTCGGCCAGGGACGGCGTGTCCGCCTTGATCGCGGCGGCGATCTGCGGCTGGAGTATGTCGGACACCGGATCGCCCTTGATCGGCTTCAATATGCCGCGCTGGGGCGATCCGCCGGTATAGACGAGCTGGCGGATCTGCGGGCGGTCCGGCAGGATCTGCGCGCCGCGCTTGACGGCGAGGCGGGAGAGCTGCTCCGCCTGCGGCAGATGCGGGGCCTTGGCCAGCAGGTCGAGAATGTCGAACAGCTCGACGCGCGGACTGTCCTTGGCGACATACATCCTGGCCAGCAGATAGGGACGCATCGCGTCCTTCTCGTCCAGGGCCAGGATGGCGGCCTTGGCATCGGTCCAGGCCGCGCTGTCCAGCTTCTCGAAAATCGAACGATAGGATGACGTGTCGGAGGGCGCGAGGGACGCCGCGGGGCTGTCTGTCGCGGCCATTGCCGCAGGCGCCGACGCCATGGCTGCCAAGGCAAGGGCAAGCCCCCTTCCCGTCGAACGAAAGCCCCGCATGCGTGTCTTCATCCCACCCACTGTCATCATCGCTTCGCCAGATGCCGTAATTGTGCCCAGGCAGCGGCCTTGCGTTCCGGATGCTTAAGCAGAACGAAAGGTGCGGGCAAGGCCATGGCGGAAACCATGCCATCATCAAGGTTAATGGCCTGTGTGGATAGAGTGCCCTGTCCACCGTTCGTCTGCGCCAATGCACGGCTTGTCCTGTCGCCGAGCGATATGATCGCGCCGGGCCGGATCAGGCGGATGAAATGCAGCAGTCGGATCGTGGCGCGCTGCTGCAAGCCGTCGTCGACGATCCCGCCCGTCGGCCGCGCGACGAACAGGCTCGCCGTGGCGGTCCGG
>JASGGS010000299.1:0-4367 GCA_047602685.1 Sphingobium sp. | reverse complement strand
GTCGCCGCCAGCGTGACGAAGCCCGCGCCGGTCACGCCCGCCGCCCCCTTGCTGGAGATCATCGCGACGAGCAGCAGCGCGACCTGCTCGCCGATGCTGAGGTCTATGCCCAGCGCCTGCGCGATGAACAGAGAGGCCAGCGTCATGTAGATATTCGTGCCGTCGAGGTTGAAGCTGTAGCCGAGCGGCACGACGAGGCCGACAATGCCCGGCTCGCACCCCGCCTTCTCCAGCTTGGCGATGAGGGCGGGGAGCGCCGATTCGGAGGAGGAGGTGCCCAGCACCAGCAGCAGTTCGGCCTTCAGATAGGCGAGCAGGCGCAGGATGGAAAAGCCCGCCAGCGCCGCGATGGCGCCCAGAACGACCAGCACGAACAGCGCGGACGTGGCGTAGAAGGTGCCGACCAGCGCGGCGAGGCTGGTGAGCGAGGCGAGGCCATATTTGCCGATGGTGAAGGCCATGGCGGCAAAGGCCCCCAGCGGCGCGGCGCGCATGATGATGGCGACGATCTGGAACAGGAGGCCGCCCGCCCGGTCCAGCGCATTCACGATCGGCGCCGCCCGCTCCCCGCCCAGCGCCAGCGATATGCCGGTCAGGAGCGCGACGAACAGCGTCTGGAGTATCGACCCCTCGGTCAGCGCGGAAACCAGCGTCTCCGGTATGATGGAGAGGAGGAAGCCGCTCATCGTGGCCTCATGCGCCTTGCCCGCGAATTCGGCGACGGCCTGCCTGTCGAGCGTTGCGGGATCGACCGCCAGCCCCGCGCCGGGCCGCACGACATTGGCGACGACCAGCCCGACGACCAGCGCCAGCGTCGAGACGGCGAGGAAATAGAGGAGGGTGCGCGCCGCGATGCGCGACAATTCGCCCAGGCCCCGCATATGCGCGATGCCCGTGGCCAGGGTGACGAAGATGATCGGCGCGATCACCATCTTGATCGCCTTGATGAAGGCGTCGGCCAGCGGCTTCATCGCGGCGCCCGTCGCCGGGGCCAGCGCGCCGAGCATGATGCCCAGCGCGATGCCGATCAGTACCTGCACATAGAGATGGCTCCACCAGCGCCGGGGCCGGGATCGGGGATCGGGATGGCCGGGCGGGGTGGTCGCCGTCTCTGCCCTTGCCGTCATGCCGTTCCCCTGTTTCCGATGCCTGCGAGTCATGGCGGATTACCGGGCAATGGTCGAGGTGCAAAGACGAACGCGGGGCAAAGCTGCCGCCTGTCCGCTGGGAAATCAGGTCTTTCCGTGAAGGACCCCTGGAGCGGGCCAAGGGATTCGAACCCTCGACCCCAACCTTGGCAAGAGATGCTGGGACTATTCTGGACTGCGCTCAAGTTAGATAAATGTATGTTTTTATTATATTTATCTTGTATCCAGCTTTCTGCAACACGCCTCGGTTTGATTTCTTCTGCTTACCCCCTGCTTACCCGTATGCTATACGTTAAATCGGGTAAGCAAGAAGGGTAAAAACGGATGCCGAAGCTGACCAAGCGCTTCATAGATGGTCTTCAGCCTCAGCCGGGACGCGATGTCGTGGCGTGGGACACCGAAATGCGCGGCTTCGGCGTGCGCATCAAGCCGTCCGGCACTGGCGCGTTCATCCTTCAGTACCGGAACGCAGAAGGCCGCAGCCGCCGCATAACTCTGGGCGCAATTGGCGTGCTTACGCCAGAACAAGCCCGTACCCTGGCTCGCGAGAAACTGGTCAGCGTGACCAAAGGAGATGATCCGGCAGAGGAAAAGAAGGCAGCCCGGGCTGCTCCGACCGTAGAAGCAGTCTGTGAATGGTATCTCGAAAAGGCTGAGAGCGGGGAACTGCTTGGACGCCGCCGCCGCCCCATTGCGAAGGCGACATTGGCGCTCGATCGCAGCCGTATCAACACGCACGTGATCCCCCTCCTCGGCACTCGCCTTGTTCGGGGGCTCTCGGTAGCTGACCTCGAACGATTTCAGGCCGATGTGACAGCGGGCAAGACCGCCAAGCCGCGCAAGGGGCGTGGCGGCTCGACCACGGGTGGCTCTGGCGTCGCGGGCCGAACGGTCGGCATGCTCCACACCATTTTCGAGCAAGCCGTTCGCCTGGGCATCATCGACAGCAACCCCGCCAAGGGTGTTCGCAAAGCCATTGCGGATGTGAAGCTTGAACGGCGCCTATCCCTTGCAGAGATCGAGGCTCTCGGGCTGGCCATGCGTGAAGCTGCGGAAGAAAGCCCCGTGGCCCTCGATGCAATCCGTTTCATGTTGCTGACCGGCTTTCGGCGTATGGAAGCACTCGCCCTTGAGAAGGCCTGGATCGATGCAACCTCATCCTGCATCCGCTTCCCGACGACGAAAAGTGGGGCACAGATTCGAGCGATAGGCCGTCACGCCACAGCTTTGCTCGAACGTCAAACGGCGCAGGCTAGTAGCATTTATGCCTTTCCCAGCGAGGTCGGAGACGGTCATTTCGTCGGCGTCGTCAGGGTTCTTCAGCGCGTCTGCGCGACCGCAGGTCTATCCGATGTTACACCCCATGTTCTGCGACACACCTTTGCCAGCGTTGCTGGCGACTTGGGCTTTTCAGAGCTCACCATTGCTGGCCTGCTGGGCCATGCCGGACGAGGTGTAACCCAGCGATACATCCATCTTGATCGAGCGCTTGTGATGGCCGCCGACAAGGTTGCGGAGGAAATCGAGCTTGCCCTTAGCGGTGCTTCTGCATCCTAGGCGGCAGCAGCATAATGCCTGCACTATACTGCTGGCTCGCGGTGACATAGCGGGCGTCTAAGGGCTCCCGCCAAGAACCCGACAGCGACCATTCCCTCAATGTCCCGATGGGTGTCGGATTAACGCCGTTCCGATCAACAGAAGATTGATGACCGCATAAATCTATCAAGTAAGGCATTAATATCACTGACTGAATTATACCCGCCGGCAAAATTCTTGTTCATCACATGATCGGTGAACCGCTTTCCTGAGGCCACCTGCACTCTCCCACTCCCGCGGCGTGCAGAACCGAGCCGTGTCAGCGCACTTTCCTTAAGCGCATTTTCGAATGCGTCGACATGCTGCGACGGGACCAAGCAAACCAACTGCCAGTCACCAAATTGCCAACAGGCATTCTCTAGGTTACCACCTAGCGCAGCCAACGTAGACAATGCCAACGGGTCAATCGCCCATGTAGGATTCGCAAGGACTTCGACGTCAAGGCTGTTTATCGTCGCGAGCTGCTGGACAGCACTCGCCAATCCGTCTGAGCAATCCATCGCAGCGACACCGAAGGGAAGATCGCCGAGGATAATCCCTGCCTGCGTTTGAGGCACAGGGTTGAGCAGTGCTGGCATCAAAATCTCCCGCGCTGCTTGTATGGCTACAGGCCAGTTCGACGCTTCGCCCATAATGGCTGCCCAGAAGGAGCCGCATGACCCAATTGCAAACAGCTCGCACTCGTCTTCTGCCAGCGTTCGCGTCACTGCCCGCAGGCCGCCAGTTCCGAGAACCGTGCCGATTGCATTGAATCGACTTGCAGATTTGACATTGCCGCCAAGCAATGTTGCTCCGCTCTTATGCAGAGTTTCAAGCAGCCCTTTCTGAAATCCTTCTATAAACGCTATCTCAGTATCATCTGGCATTTCGAGCGATACCAGCATCCCGATCGGTTTTCCGCCGCTTGCAGCAATATCCGAGAGATTGATGGCCGCAGTATAATGGCCCCAGACATCGGGGGTGCAACAATCGAGCATCGCGGCGGCCGGCGTGGGGCATGGATCAATCGACCAAAGGAGATTGGTGCCGCCAATTGGCACATGCGCGCAATCGTCTCCGCAGGCGCTACCACTCACACCAGGCAGCAATATTTCGTCGATCAGCCGAAGCTCACCGAGGTCGGCGACGGTGAGCGTCATTTTGCCTCGATTTTAAGGGCAAGGAGTTGGAGCCCTGCTAGTGCCCAAAAACGTTCTGTTTCTTGAAAGCCGAACAGTCCAAGGGTTACAAGGAACAACCCGGTGAAATATTCTTGGAGCGGGTCAAAATCACCGCTGGAACAGTAACGCGCCATCGCCACCTTGGCCGATGCGCGAACCTGAGCGACGCATGAGTATGTTCGCAACAGCAGCGGTGCCAGATCGGGTTGGTCGGCGATATACGGAGCTATGATGTCGGCGAAGCCAGCATCGTCAGGAGGGTTCAGTCCCTGTTCGAGTAGAAAGGCCTCGAATATCCGGAACGCCTCGAACGACAAGGCTCCTTCACGGCGAAGCTCGCGTTGGATCAGCTCTGACAAAAGCATGTATTTGAGGGATGCTTCCATAAGCGCCAGATCTTTTGCAGGATGCCCGTAGTGCACCCAATCAAAATCGATGAGTTCGATGTTGCCTGGATCGGAAA
>JASGGS010000298.1:0-4375 GCA_047602685.1 Sphingobium sp. | reverse complement strand
GGTGGAGGAGCTGAACGGCCTGCTCGACCATGTGGAGCAGCAGGCGGAGGAGGCACGCACCCATGCGGGCAATCTTGCTCATGCGCTCAAGACCCCGCTGACCGTGGTGATGAACGCCGCCACCGCGCAGGCCGCCGACCTCGGCCCCACGGTGATGCGCGAGACGGCGACGATGCGGCGGCAGATCGACCATCATCTCGCCCGCGCCCGTGCCGTCGGGCGGCGCGGCGCGGCACAGGCCCGCGCGCAGATATGGCCGTCCCTCGAAGCGGTGGAGCGCGCCGTCTCCCGCCTCTACCCCGATGTGCGCTTCGACCGGGACGGCGACCAGGGCGCGGCCGTGCGGGTCGAGCGGCAGGATCTGGAGGACCTGCTCGGCAATCTGGTCGAGAATGCCGCCAAATATGGCGGGGGCAGCGTCTTCGTGACGATCGTGCCCAAGGCCGGAGACGGGATGGTCGACATATTGGTCGAGGATGATGGCATGGGCATACCGGAGGTGGAACGCGAACGCATATTCGACCGGGGCGCGCGGCTGGACACCAGCAAGCCCGGAACCGGCCTCGGCCTCGCCATCGTGCGGGACGTGGCGGAGATCTATGGCGGCAGCGTCAGCCTGGACGAGAGCGAGGATCTGGGCGGCCTGCTCGTGCGGCTGTCCCTGCCCCGCGCCTAGAGCCTGAGTCACGTTCCAGGCCGATTCAGCCTGAAACGACCATGGCTGGCAGCACATGCCATCGCCCCGGCGGCTTGCCTAAATTCGCCGCCCGGCCCACATCGGCGGCAGAGATACCAGAGGAGCGACCATGAGCAGCGACGATATCGGCAAGGTTCAATCAGCCATCGACCATGTGCTGGAACTCGCCGCCGAGCTGGAAGTCTCCGGGACGGCGGTGGTCGATGACGAGGCGGTGGCCCGCGTCCGTGCCGTCCTCCATGCGTGGGTCGACACGGTGACCGGCGTGGCGCTCACCCCCGCCTTCGGCCGGTCCACGCTGATCCATGAAGACGGGCAGCGTTCCACCGTGCAGTCGTCCGTCCTTTCCTTCGCGCTCAGTACGCCGGTCGGGCCGCGCAGGGACTGAGCGGAGGAGGGACTGAGCGGAGAAGGCGGCGCCGTTCCGGGCCGCGCGCCGTCCCCTTCCCGTCCTGCTCATCCCCGCAGGACCCCGCCCAGCTTCTCGGCGGCCTTCACCACCCTGGCGGCGATCGCCTTCAGCTCCTCCTCGCCGAAGCTCTTCTCGCCCGGCTGGAGCGTGACCTCGACGGCGAGGCTCTTCTGTCCCTCCGGCACGCCGGTTCCGGCGAAGACGTCGAACAGGCGCGCCGAGACAATGCTGGCCTTGTCCGCTCCCCTGATCGCGCGAACCAGCGCGTCGGCCTCCACCGCCTCCGGCACGAGGAAGGCGAAGTCGCGCGTCACCGCCTGGAGGGCGGGCGGCGCGTAGACCGGGCGCATGAAGCCCGTCTTGCGCCGGGCGGGAATGGCGTCGAGATAGAGTTCCGCCGCGACGACCGTGCCCGACAGGTCGAACGCCCTGGCCAGCGTCGGGTGCAGCACGCCATAGGCGGCCAGCACCGTCTTCGGACCCAGGCGCAGCGTGCCCGACTGGCCGGGACGGAAGCTGGGTCCGGCTTCGCCCATCATCTGCAGATTCTGGACCGGCGCGCCCGCCGCGGCGAGGAGGGCGAGCGCCTCCGCCTTGGCGTCGAAGGCGGAAAAGATCACAGGCTTCCCTACCTCCCAGCCGCGCGGCTGCTTCTCACCCGCCAGCACGAAGCCGAGGGTCAGGCGCTCGCTACTCGTTCCGGTATCGTCACGAAAATAGCGGCGTCCGATCTCGAACAGGCGGATGCCCGCCGCGCCCCGGTCCGCGTTGCGGCGGGCGGCGGAGAGGAGGCCCGGCAGCAGCGAGGGGCGCATGACCTTGAGGTCTTCTGAAATCGGATTGGCGAGGGTCCAGTCGCCGCCCCCGACAGAGGCCGCCTCCTTCTCCGAGATGAAGGACCAGTTCACCGCCTCGTTGAGGCCGCGCGCGGCGGCCGCGCGGCGGATGCGGCGCTCGACAAGCTGCTCGGCGGTCGCGGTCGGCCTTGCCACGCCCGGCGCGCGGGGCAGCGGGGTGGAGGGCACCCGGTCGAGGCCGACCATGCGGATGACCTCCTCCACGATATCCGGCGCGCCGTCCACGTCCCGGCGCCAGCTCGGCACGGTGACGGTCCAGCCCCCTCCCGCCCCCTCGGCGGCGACGGAGAAGCCCAGACGTTCGAGGATCGCCTTCTGATCGGCCTGTGCCACCGCGACGCCGCCCAGCCCCGCGCTGAGCGCCGGATCGTAGGAGACGGCGCGGGCCGCGAGCGGCGGCGCGCCCGCGCGGGTCATGGCGCTGGCCGTGCCGCCGCAGAGGCGCAGCACATAGCCGGTGGCGATGTCGAGGCCGTCCGCGAGGAAGGCGGGGTCGACGCCGCGCTCGAAACGCTGACGCGCGTCGCTGGTGAGGCCGAGGGCCTGGCCGGTGACCGCGATCCCTTCGGGCGCGAACCAGGCGCATTCGATGAGGACGCGGGTGGTCCCCGCCTGCGCGCCCGACCGCTCCCCGCCCATGATGCCGCCGATATCATGCGCGCCCTCATCGTCGGCGATGACGGTCGCGCCCTCCGGCAGGACATAGGTCTTGCCGTTGAGGGCCAGCACCTGCTCGCCCGCCCGCGCCTTGCGGGCGACGAGGCCGCCCTTCAGCACGTCCATGTCATAGACGTGGAGCGGACGGCCGAGGTCGATCATGACATAGTTGGTGATGTCGACAAGGGCGCTGATCGGCTTTTGCCCGACGGCCTTGAGGCGGCGCTGCATCCATTCGGGCGACGCGCCGTTGGTGACGCCGGTCACGGAACGGGCGAAGAAGGCCGGGCAGCCCTCCGCATCCTCGGTCCGCACGTCCGGGCCGGGGCCATTTTCAGGGATTTCGGGGACGGCCAGCGCGCGGAGCGTGCCGACGCCCTTGGCGGCCAGGTCGCGCGCGATGCCGCGCACGCCCATGCAATCCTGCTTGTTCGGGGTGACGGACACGTCGATGACGGGATCGTCGAGGCCCGCATAATCGGCAAAGGCCGCGCCGACCGGCGCATCGGCGGGCAGCTCGATAATGCCCTCATGATCCTCGCCCAGCTCCAGCTCGCGCGTGGAGCACATCATGCCGTTCGATTCGACGCCGCGAATGGCCGCCTTGCGCAGGACCATGCCATTGGCGGGCACGACGGCGCCCTCCACGCCGAAGACGCCGATCAGGCCCGCGCGCGCATTGGGCGCGCCGCAGACGACCTGGAGCGGCACACCGTCGCCCTGATCGACCGTCAGCACCTGCAACTTGTCGGCCTGCGGATGGCGGTCGGCGGTCAGCACCTTGGCCACACGGAAGCCGGACAGCTTTTCGGCGGGATTTTCCACGCCCTCGACCTCAAGGCCGATATCGGTCAGGGCAATGAGGATTTCGGGGAGAGCGGCGGCGGTGTCGAGATGCACGCGCAGCCATGAGAGGGTGAATTTCATTGCGGGAGTCCCGTCGAAACAGAAATAATGTGCTGCTGCGAAGGCAGGAGCCTGGAGCCGCCTGCGCAGCGCTTGTGACGCTCGGCTCCTGCCTTCGCAGGAACATGGAAGGCGCGGACCGGCATCATGCGCCGACTCCGCCCGACAGGGTGGGCACGTCGAGCGCCGAGAAGCCATAATGCCTGAGCCAGCGCAGATCGCCGTCGAAGAAGGCGCGCAGGTCGTTCATGCCATATTTCAGCATGGCGAGACGGTCGATGCCGACGCCGAAGGCAAAGCCCTGCCACTGGTCCGGGTCGAAGCCGCCCGCCTCTATCACGCGGCGGTTGACCATGCCGGAACCCAGCACCTCCATCCAGCCGCCGCCCGGCGCATCGCCTGAGCCGCCGATGACGCGCTGGCCGTTTTCGACGCTATAGCCGACATCGACCTCCACCGAGGGTTCGGTGAAGGGGAAATAGCTGGGCCGCAGGCGAAGGGTGATGTCGTCCCGCTCGAAGAACGCCTTTAGGAAGGTTTCCAGCGTCCATTTCAGATGGCCGAGATGGATGCCCTTGTCGATCACCAGCCCTTCGATCTGGTGGAACATGGGCGTGTGCGTGGCGTCGCTGTCGGAGCGGTAGACGCGGCCCGGCGCGATGATGCGGATCGGCTCGCCCGCCCCGCCGGTCCGCTTCGCGACATCCGTCATGGTGCGGATCTGCACGGGCGAGGTGTGGGTGCGCAGCAGCATGGCATGCCCTTCCGCATCCCTGTCCGGGAAATAGAAGGTGTCGTGCATGGCGCGCGCCGGATGCGTCTCCGGAATGTTGAGCGCGGTGAAAT
>JASGGS010000297.1:0-4387 GCA_047602685.1 Sphingobium sp. | reverse complement strand
TTGAACGAGATTGTTGGATGCCCCAACGGAAATGATTCAATCCTCCCCTCCGCCGGCGGCACTGATCCGGACTTTCGATCTATCGGGAACGCGCCTCGCACCTTCGGGAACAGGGGCTCGACATTTCGGGAACGGCGGGGCCGACATTTCGGGAACACAGGATCGACCTATCGGGAACGCGCCTTGCCGTCCGAATCGCCCGGAATGCGCGAGTCGCGAATGCCGGCACGCGGCCTAACTCTTTAACATCTCCGTAACCGTCTTAACGCCGGGAGATATTTTTTCCGGAAGTTCGGAGAAGAAGGGGGATAAGGTCGGAACAAATAACGAACATCTGTCGGCGGTGGAATCATACCCCTCCAAAATCGTCTCAGAGGCTCGTAGAGCGCATTCCCGTCTCCGATGGCCCGTTCCTTATCCTCATCCCGGAATCGCTCTGTACGAGGCTCCAGCGGGATCGATTTTCAGGCCATGCATCACCCGAAGCGGGAAGGGGAGGGGACCGGCCCCCTCAGTCCCGCATCACCACCAGCTTGCCGATGGCACCGCGCCCCTTCATCCGCGCGAGGGCGGCGGGAGCCTCGGCAAAGGCGAAGCGTCGCGACACGCGCGGCGCGATCAGCCCCTTGCCCCACAGGTCGAACAGCATCGCCGTCTCCTCCGCGAAGCGCGCCCGGTTCCGCTCGATCCAGCTTCCCCAGAAGATGCCGACCACGCCGCACGCCTTGAGCAGCGGCAGGTTGAGGGGGAGGGCGGCTATGCCCGCGGTGAAGCCCGCCACGCCATAGCGCCCCTCCCAGCCGATGGCGCGCAGCGCCGGTTCCGCATAGGGACCGCCGACCGGATCGAGGATGACGGCATAGCCCGCCGGGCATTCCGCCTTGAAAGCATCCGCCAGGGCGCGGGAGGCCGCCTTGTCGAGCGGGCCCGGCGGATAGACGACCGCCGCGTCCGCCCCGGCCGCCCGCACCGCCTCCGCCTTTCCGGGGGAGGAGACGCCCGCGACCACCCGCGCGCCCAGCGCCTTGCCCAGGTCCACCGCCGACAGGCCGATGCCGCCCGCCGCGCCCAGCACCAGCATGGTCTCGCCCGCCGCGACCGTCAGCCTGTCCAGCAGCGCATGGATCGACGTGCCATAGGTCATCAACAGGGCGGCGGCGATGTCGAGGGGCATGGCGTCCGGTATCGCGAAGCATTTCCACGCATCGACCGCGACCCGTTCCGCCAGCCCGCCATGGCCGCACAGCGCGCAAACCCGGTCGCCCGCCTTCAGCCCGTCCACGCCGTCGCCCAGCGCGAGGACCGTGCCCGCCACCTCCATGCCGGGGGCGAAGGGGCGCTGCGGCCTGAACTGGTAGAAATCCTCGATCATCAGCGCGTCGGGATGGTTGAGCGCCGTCGCGCCCACGCGCACCAGCACCTGGCCGGGGCCGGGCACGGGGTCCGGCGCCTCGCCCCGCACCAATGTCTCCGGCCCTCCCGCCGCCAGGCTCAACCAGGCGTCCATCGATCGCTCTCCTTCCCGCGCGCCTTCGCATCCTGGCAGGGGCCTGCGCGAAAAGCCTGTCCCCGGCGGCTGTCCCGCCTGCATCCGCCCGCCATCGGGGCCGGACAGGGAGGCCGGCGGGAGCGGGCCGCGATCCTCAGGGCAAGGCCCGCTCTATTCCCTCTCCCGTCTCGCGCGGAACGCCGCCTCGACGGCGGGCATGACCAGCCAGCCGATATCCTCGCCCACCGCGTCCAGCTCCTTGGCGGTGCTGGAGGAGACATGCAGATATTGCGTGTCGCAGATGAAATGCACCATCGGGATGGACGGGTCGAGACGCTCCGCCAGGCCATGGAGGTTGAACTCCTCATGGAAATTGGTCGCCTCCCGCAGTCCCCGCACGATATGGGTGGCCCCGATCGACCGCGCATAGCGCATCAGGCTGCGATTGGCATATTCGCCGATTTCGAGGCCGTTGCCGAGCAGCGACTCCGCCTCCGGCCAGAGCTGGACGACCGATTGCCTGATCAGCCCGATGCTGTCCTCCACCGTGAAGGCGCGCCGTTTCCTGACATTGGTCCCGATGGCGACATGCACGTCGTCGAAGGTCGCCAGCGCCTTGCGGATGATGTCGAGATGCCCGCGCGTGACCGGATCGAACGATCCAGCATAGAGCGCCCTGGTCCGATTGCCCTTCCGCATCCCGCCTCCACCGATCCGAGGCCGGATCTATGGCAGCTATGGGGGGAAAAGCATAGGTCCGGCGCGCGCCCCGCCTCCCGTGGCGGATCGCCGCATCGGGGACAGGCCATGGGGGCAGGGGGAGGAACAGGGATCGGCCGGTCCCCTCACACCACCCGGAACACCTGCCCCGTCCCGGCATCGCGCACCAGGTCCACTCGCGCGCCGTCCCAATGATAGTCGAGATGCCGTCCCTGGCGCAGGTTGCGGGCGATGTCGGGATGGAACAGGGCCACGCATTCGCCCTCCGGATGGCGGACGCTGGGATAGACGATCCCCTCCGCCCCGGCGGCGCGCAGGGCCGCGCCCAGCGCCTGCGCCGGTCCATGGTCCTGCGGGTCCAGCAGCGGCGCCTGTTCCGCCCCGCCGCCGCGCAGATCGTGCAGCTCCGCCGTCACCTCCATCACTATCTCGCGGAATTGCGACGTCCATCCCGGCGCCTGCCGCGTCGCCGCCATGAAGCGCTCATGATGATGCACCGTCTCGGACAGCGCCACCGCGAACCGGTCGCCCGCATAGAGCACGCCATAGGCGCCCGCGGAGAAGCGGCTCGGCCGGTCGGGGCTGACATGGGTGAAGGGCGCCATCGCCCATGTCGCGCCCGGCCCCGCCACCCGGCGCCCCGGCGGCACCAGGTCGAGATGGCCGACGCTTTCCATCAGGCGCGGATTGGTCTTCTGCTCGGCCGACAGCAGCAGCGGCCAGTCGGCCGGGTCGGCAATGTCCTCGAACAGGTCGATGGGCGGATAGAGGCTGCGGATGATCCGCGCCGCCTGCCGCCAGTCCACGGCGGCGCGCGGCACGGCGGCGGGATCGATCACCAGCCGCCCCGCTCCGCGTCCAGATAGCGGCGCACGCGCATCAGGTCGGTCAGCTCGCCGTCCAGCATCACCTCCAGCGCGGACCGTCCGGCGAACCGGTCATTGGCCGCCCGCACCCAGGCATAGCCCCTTTGCGGCTCGCGGAAGAGGAGGCGGAGCGCCTTGTGTATGCCCATGAGGTTGGAGAGGCGCGCCTTCTTGTCGCGGTCGATCCGCCCCTGTCCGCCCGCCTTCCACCGGCGATAGGAGCGCAGCGGCATGTCGAGCAGGACCGCCGCCTGCTCGTCCGTGATGTCCCACAGGCGGAACAGGTTCACCGCCGCGCGGAACATCGCCGCCGCCTCCGCGTCGCTGACCGGTTCCGCCGCGAAGGGCGGGGGGGTGGTGTCGACGGGGCGCAGCAGGGTCATGCCTCTATCTCCATATGGCATCATATAGGATGAATGATGTCATACGGCAACAGGTCCCTTGTTGCCTCGGGGAAACAGGGCCCGTCGGGTGCCTCCTCCGCCCGTCGCCGCCTGACGGGAAAGGAGGAAGGCGGGCGCGGGCGTCGATGCTCGTCACGAACGGGAATTTGGGTAGGGAAGCCTGTGAGCTTTTGCGCCGGAAAGGGCCTCCTCCCGCCACGGACCGCCCGCCACGGACCGCATTGTCCCGCATGACATTCTACCCCTCCCGGCGCGCCCGTCCGGCTCTCGCGCCCTGAACATGTCCGCCGTCGAAGCAATGCCTTGCGGAGACGGAGCAGGGAAGGGGGCTTGGCTTTCCCGAACCGCGATCCCATCCCTCCGCGCGCCGGGGCAACGGGTTCCTCCCCGCTTCCCGGAAAAGTGCCGGGCGTGACATTTTACCCTCCGGCAAAGTGTCATTGCCGACAAATGTTGGATTTCCGGCCCGGAGAGGATTCACATCGGGCTCTTTATGTGCTTGATTCATCCCTGTTATGTTTCATGCGTCCGTTCACCGTCCCGTATCGAGGGGCAGCGACATCTCCGCGCTGCTGGACCGTCTCGCCCGGTCGAGCACGCGGCCGCGCTATGCCTTCATGCTGCTGAACCTGATCGCGGAGGCCGCCCGGCCGGACGGCAGCGCGGGGCCGCTGGTGGCGGACGGGGGCGGGCTGCTGCCGCTGCGCGACTGGCTGTGCGACGCGCTGACGCCGATGGGCGGGCGCGACCCCCGGCGGCTGGCGCTGGCGGAGCGCGTGCGGGAGGAACTGGCCGTCCAGGGTCCGGTCATGGACGCGCAAGTGGAGGAGGAGGTCAAGCTGCGCGTGCGCGCATCGGGCAAGGCCAATCTCAGCCGCGCCGTGTCCGAACTGGTGGCCGCGGGCCTG
>JASGGS010000296.1:0-4543 GCA_047602685.1 Sphingobium sp. | reverse complement strand
TCGCGATCATCCAGGATATCGTGGTCGAAGCGCCGCGCACCGTCGTCTTCAAGCTTGCGTCGTCTTCGGCGACATTTCCGCTGATCTGCGCGAGCTTCAATGCGCCGATTGTCAAGGTTGCCAGCCTGCAGAGCGATGCCGATAACCCGGTCGGTTGCGGTCCGTTCGTCCTCACGGGCTCCGAACGCGGCGCATGGATCGAAATGGAAGCCTTTGCCGATTATTACAAGCCCGGCCTGCCCGGCGCCAAGCGCCTCCGCTTTGAGACGATGGCGGACGAGAACGCTCGCATGTCCGCGCTGATATCCGGAGCGGTGCACATGATCGAATACGTGCCGGCCTCGGAGATGGACAATCTCGCCAAGAACAAGGAGTTCACGCTCGCATCCGTCGAAGGCCCGTCCACCTACCTGCTGTTCAACGTCGAAAAGGGTCCTTTCAAGAACCCGCTGGTGCGTCAGGCGGTCGGGTACGCCATCAATCGCATGGAGGTCGTCGAAGGCGCGTTCGGCGGTCGCGGTTCGGAGCTTACCGGCTTGCCGATCCCGAAAAGCTCGCCTTTCTTCAGCAGCGACGAAAGCCTCAAGTGGACCTACGATCCGAAGAAGGCGCAGGCTCTCCTCGCGGAAGCCGGCGTGGGCAATGGTTTCGAATGCACGCTCGTCACCTATAACAATTCGGTGCATCAGAATCCGGCCATGGTCGCACAGCAGCATCTCGCCGCGGTCGGCATCAATGCGCAACTCAATGTCGTGGATTGGCCGACCCGCGTCCAGATCGGCAATCAGGGCCAATATGATATCGGCATCATGGCGAACTCCGGCGACAGCAATGACCCGGACGCGCTGAAGCTGATGCTGCAGGGCGATCTCGGCCCGTCCTTCTACCGGTCTTCCGGGTATAACAACGCGGAAATCAACGCCCTCCTTGCCAAGGGCCGGGCGGAAACCGAACTCGAGGCGCGCAAGGCGATCTATACGCAGATTCAGAAGATCTCGAAGGACGATCCGGCCATTGTGCCGCTTTGCTGGCGCGATCAGGCATATGGCTGGTCGAACAAGGTGAAGGGCTTTGCAAATCTGCCGGGCTTCCTCACGTTCTATTCCGGCATCATGCTGGAAGAAGTGCGCTTCGTCTGACACCCGGCCGGGGTGGAGGGCGCGTCCACCCACCCCGGTTGCCGCGACCGAACGAAAGCTTACCGATGCTTGGCTATCTGATCCGACGTCTCGCCGTTGCCTGCGCGCTGGTTCTCGCGGCGGTGACGCTTGTTTTCCTGATGATCCATATGGTGCCGGGCGATCCGGCCGAGTTTCTGCTGTCGCAGGGCAGCAGCGCTCCTTCGCCGGAAGCGGTGGCGGCCCTTCGCCAGCAACTCGGTCTCGATAAGCCGCTGCTTGTCCAGTATCTCGGCTTTCTCGGTGATCTCCTTACCGGGGATTTCGGAAACTCGATGCGCGACGGCCATGCCGTGGCGGCGGAAATCTGGCTGCGCCTGCCGCGTACGCTCGAACTGATCTTCGCCTCGGGCGTGATCGCCGTGGTCCTCGGCATTCCGGCCGGCGTCTGGGCGGCCTTGCGGCCGGGCCACTGGCTCTCTCATCTCATGAGCCTCATGTCCGGCCTGGCGCTGGCCATTCCGGTATTCGTATCGGGAACGCTGCTGGTTCTGGCCTTTGCGCTCAAGCTTCCGATCCTGCCTTCCGGCGGTTTCGTTCCTTTCACGACCGACCCGATCGGGCATCTGCGGAACCTTGTCCTGCCCGCGGTCACGATCGCCATCGGCCTCGTGGCGATGGTTTACCAGATGACCTATAGCGCCGTGTCCGAAATCAAGCGTCAGGAATTTGTGCTGGCGGCCCGTGCGCGGGGCATTCCGCAAAAGGCCATCGCCCGCCGGCACATTCTGCCGAACGCCATGATCCCGGTGGTGACGCTTCTCGCCCTTCAGTTGGGCACGCTGCTCGGCGGAACCGTGCTGGTCGAATATGTCTTCAACTGGCCCGGTCTTTCCGGCTACCTCGTCTCCGCTGTCGAGGCCCGTGACTATCCGGAGGTTCTCGGCATCGTATTGGTGATCTCGGTCATCACGGTCATCATCAATCTTGCCATCGACCTGCTTTACGGGGTGCTCGACCCCCGCGTCCGGAGGCACACATGAAACTTTCGCGTCCCCTGATCCTCCCGGTCGCGCTTCTCGCCATCCTGATCGCGGCATTGCTGCTCGTTCCGGTCCTGCCGCTCGATAACCCGACGAAACTGAACATCATGGGACGGCTCGCGGGTAGCTCCTGGGCGCATCCGCTGGGTCAGGACGATTACGGACGCGACGTTCTTTCGCGCATGATGTGGGGTGCGCGCCTGTCGCTCGGCGTTTCCTTCGCGGCCGCGGCCGTGGCTGCCGTAATCGGAACGATGATCGGCATTACCGGCGGTTATTTCCGCGGCTTCGCCGAGCTTTTCACGACGCGCCTCTCCGAAATCATCCTCTGTTTTCCGCCCATGCTGCTGGCCTTGCTGATCGTGACGCTGCTCGGTCCCGGTCCGGTTACGCTCACCGTTTCGCTGGCCATCCTGTTCACGCCCGCCTTCGCCCGCATTGCCTATAGCCAGACGCTCGCGGTGGCCGTGCTTCCCTATGTCACCGCGCAGCAGACCCTGGGCACTCGCGCGCCGACCATCCTCGTGCGCACCGTTCTGCCGAATATCGCCGCGCCTCTGCTCGTGCAGTTCTCGCTGACGGTCGCATCCGCCATGCTTCTCGAAAGCGGCCTTTCCTTCCTCGGTCTCGGCGTTGTGCCGCCGGATGCGTCCTGGGGGTTGATGATCCGCAGCGCCCGGTCCTTCATGGGGCAGGCGCCGATGCTCATAATCTGGCCCTGTCTGGCGCTGGTGCTGACGGTTCTGCTCATCAACTTCCTTGTTTCGAGGATGCGGCAGGTGCTGGACCCGAAAGCCGAGATCAAGCTGCCGGATATCGGCGTCCTGCGTCGTGAGAAGGATACGAGCCCTATTGTCTTCGCTGATGCGAATAGCGTCGTCGAGCTTCAGAATGTGACAATCGGACTGGCGGGCGCGGATGGACTGACGCATCCCGTCCGAAACGTCACCATGTCGGTCCGTTCCGGCGAGACCGTTGCCCTCGTCGGGGAAAGCGGCTCGGGCAAGACGCTCACTTCCCTGTCGATCATGGGGCTTCTGCCGGAGACGATGGCCGTCACCGGCGGGCGCATCGCGCTGCGCAACAAGGACGGCGAGGTTTTCGATACCGCCGCGATGGATGATGAAGAGCTGCGTGCGTTGCGAGGCCGCGATATCGGTTTCGTTCTACAGGACCCGTCCGTGTCGCTCAATCCCGTCCGCAGGGTCGGCGACCAGTTCGTCGAAGCCATTCTCGCCCATCAGCCTATCAGCTATGCGCACGCCAAGGCGCGCGCGGTCGAGCTGCTGGGCCTCGTCGGCTTGCCCGATCCGGCTGGAAAATTCGAAAGCTATCCTCACGAAATGTCGGGCGGCCAGCGCCAGCGCGTCTCGATTGCGATAGCAATCGCCAACCGGCCGCGCCTGTTGATCGCCGATGAGCCAACGACGGCATTGGATGTGGTTGTTCAGAAGCAGATCGTGCGGCTTCTTCAGGATCTCATGCATGGCGGAGACGGGATGGCCATGATCTTCGTGACCCACAATCTGGGGCTTGTGGCCGAAATGGCCGACCGCGTGGTCGTCATGTATCGCGGCGATATCGTCGAGCAGGGGCCGACCAGAGAGGTCTTCACGCATCCCGCGCATGACTATACCCGTTCGCTGCTTGCAAGCATGCCCGACATGGAGGCAAGGCGGAAGGTGCGGCCGGACGAGGAGGTAACCGCATGACCACGGCGCAACCGATCCTCCTTGCAACGCAGAACCTTTGCCTGTCCTACGGCTCACGAGGCTGGCTGGGGAAGGAACCTGGCTTCCTTGCGGTCAACGACGTATCGATTGAGGTGCGGCGGGGCGAAATGTTCGGCGTGGTTGGGGAAAGCGGCTCCGGCAAGAGCTCGCTGGGGCGGCTTCTGATGGGCCTCGAAAGGCCGTTCAGCGGCAGCATCCTGTTCGATGGCATGCCGCTGCCCGCTCCCGGCAGCAGCGCGATGCGCAAGATGCGTCAGCACATGCAGATGGTGTTTCAGGACCCCTATGCCAGTCTCGATCCCCGCCGGGGTATCAGCGCGCAGATCGAGGATGGCCTGCGTCTTTATCGGAGCGATCTCGACAGTCGGGGACGCCGCCGCGAGACATTGGCGCTTCTGGACAAGGTTGGGCTGCCGGAAAGCTTTGCGGAGCGCATGCCGCACCAGCTTTCGGGAGGCCAGCGGCAGCGGGTCGCGATTGCCCGCGCCCTTGCGCCAAGCCCGAAATTTATCGTTGCCGACGAACCCGTCTCGGCATTGGACGTGTCCATTCAGGCCCAGATCGTCGATCTGTTCGGCGAGTTGCAACGCAGGCTGGACCTGACGGTCCTGTTTATCAGTCACGACCTGCATGTGGTCCGGAGCCTGTG
>JASGGS010000295.1:0-4606 GCA_047602685.1 Sphingobium sp. | reverse complement strand
CGGGCGCTGTCATGGACCAGCACATGGCCGGGCGCGTTGTCCACCCCCGCCAGATGCTCGACCGCACGGCGCACCGAGTCCCGCCGCTCCGCGCCGCCGGTGACGAAGAGGGGGGAAGGCTCGACCGGGGCAAGCGCCTGTGCCGCGCTGGCCTCCTCGCCCTCGCCGACGACCACGAGGATCGGCCCCATGCCCGCGATCCGGCGGAGCGAGGCATAGGCATGGGCGAGGACGGATCGGCCGCCCAGCAGGCGATATTGCTTCGCCACGCCGCCGCCTGCGCGTTCGCCCCTTCCTGCCGCGAGCAGTATGGCCGCCAGTCCATCGAGAGATGCCATGGCCGCGCCCTTAACCGAGGGGATGCTTGTCCGCCAACCGCTTTCGCGCTAAGGGCTGCCTGTTTTTTAGGCAGTTTTGGCTCATGGCGCGTCTTTCCCCCATAAAGATCGGTCCGGTGACGATCGACAATCCGGTCATATTGGCGCCCATGACGGGCGTCACCGACATGCCGTTCCGCAGGCTGGTGCGCCGTTACGGCTCCGGCCTGAACGTCACCGAGATGATCGCCTCGCCCGCCGCGATCCGGGAAACCCGCCAGTCGATCCAGAAGGCCGCATGGCACCTCAGCGAGGAGCCGGTGTCGATACAGCTCGTCGGCTGCACCCCGCATGAGATGGCCGAGGCCGCGAAGCTCTCCGAGCAGAAGGGCGCGGCGATCATCGACATCAACATGGGCTGCCCCGTGCGCAAGGTGACGAGCGGCGACGCGGGCAGCGCCCTGATGCGCGACCTGCCGCTCGCCGCCGCCCTCATCAAGGCGACGGTGGAGGCGGTGTCGGTGCCCGTCACCGTCAAGATGCGCATGGGCTGGTGCCATGACAGCCTGAACGCCCCCGAACTGGCGCATATCGCGGAGGATCTGGGCGCGAGGCTGATCACCGTCCACGGCCGCACCCGCAACCAGATGTACAAGGGATCGGCCGACTGGTCCTTCGTGCGCAGGGTGAAGGATGCGGTGTCGGTGCCCGTCATCGTCAACGGCGACATCTGCACGCTGGAGGATGTGGACGCGGCCCTCGACCAGAGCGGCGCGGACGGCCTGATGATCGGGCGCGGCGCCTATGGCCGCCCGTGGCTGTTGGGGCAGGCCATGCACTGGCTGGAGACGGGCCAGCGGCGCCCGGACCCCGGCCTGGAGGAGCAATATCACCTGATTATCGAGCATTATAAGGCGATGCTCGACCATTATGGCGAGACGGTGGGCGTCAACATGGCCCGCAAGCATATCGGCTGGTACACAAAGGGGCTGAACGGATCGGCGGAGTTCCGCAACAAGGTGAACTTCGTACCCGATTCGGCCACGGTGCTGGACATGCTCGCCCGCTTCTACGACCCCTTCCTGTCGCGCGCGGCGGCGTGAACCGCGACGTCCCGGCACGGGAGGAGCGCAGGAAGCCCGACGGCTTTTCCTCCCATCCCGTCGCCACGCTGATCATCGACGACGGGAATCGCATCGTCTCCGCCAATCCGCGCGCCGAAAGCCTGCTCAACATGGCCCGGTCGGCGCTGGTGGGCAGCGAGCTGACCGAAGTGCTGCGGCTGGACGATCCCGCCATCGATCCCAGCTTCTTCCGCACGGACAAGCCGCTGTCCGCCTATGATGTGCGCCTGCATGCGGGCCGGTCGGCGGCGGTGGAGATGGATATCCTCATCAATCCGGTGGTGGACGCGCCCGGATGGCGCATCGTGGCGATGCACATCCACAATCAGAGCCACGCCATCGGTTTCCGCCGCGCGCCGAGCGGCGCCATGTCGGCGGTGGGCGCGGCGGCGATGCTGGCGCATGAGATCAAGAATCCGCTGTCCGGCATTCGCGGCGCCGCGCAACTGATCCAGAGCGCGCTGGGCAACAGGGAACAGCAGCTCACCAGCCTGATCGTGGCGGAGGTGGACCGGATCGCGTCCCTGATCGACCGCATGCAGGGCTTCACCACCGAGCAGTCCCATCATGTGGAGACGCAGAATATCTATCCGCTGCTGGACCGCGCGGTGGACGTGGCGCTGGCGGGCTTTGCGAGCGGGGTGCGGCTGGACCGGCAATATGACCCGTCCCTGCCGGACGCGCTGGTCGACGCCGACCGGCTGGTGCAGGTGATGATAAACCTGCTGAAGAACGCGGTCGAGGCCACGCAGAAGGAGACGGAGCCGCGCATCATCGTCACCACCGCCTTCCGCCACGGCTTCTCGATCATGCGCGCGGGATCGCGCACGCCCGTCACCCTGCCCATAGAGATACAGGTGCTGGACAACGGACCGGGCGTGCCGGAAAGCATCAGGGACGTCCTCTTCAACCCCTTCATCACCACCAAGCGCACGGGGCAGGGCCTCGGCCTGGCGCTGGTCGACAAGCTGGTGCGCGACATGGGCGGGCTGGTGCAATATGAACGTGTGGACGGGAGAGGAAAGGATCGGGAAATGACCGTGTTCCGCCTGCTCCTGCCCAAGGGAGCCAAGGAATGAGTGCGAATAGCGGCCGCCGCATCCTGGTGGTGGACGACGACCAGGCGGTCTGCGTCGTCATATCCGAGGCGCTGAAACGGCAGGGCTATACGGTCAAGACGGTCGGCTCCATCGGGGAACGCCGTGCCCAGATAGCGGAGTTCCAGCCGGAACTGCTCATCAGCGACGTCATGCTGCCCGACGGCGACGGGTTGGAGGACATAGCCGCGATCATCGCCGAGCATCCGGCGCTGCGCGTCATCATCCTGTCGGCGCAGAACACGCTCGACACCGCCGTGCGCGCGACCGCGCAGGGGGCGTTCGAATATCTGCCCAAACCCTTCGACCTCAACGACCTGGCCCAGGCGGTCGATGCCGCGCTGGGGCAGAATGCGGGCCAGCCCCTGCCCGACCAGGGCGGGGAGGGGGCGACGGACGACCTGCCCCTGATCGGCCGGTCCGCGGCGATGCAGGAGGTGTACCGCACCATCGCGCGCGTCATCTCCAACGACCTCTCCATCCTCGTCCTCGGCGAATCCGGCACGGGCAAGGAACTGGTGGCGGAAGCGATCCACAATCTGGGCCAGCGGCGCGAGCATCCCTTTGTCGCGATCAACATGGCCGCCATCCCGCGCGAACTGATCGAGGCGGAACTGTTCGGCTATGAGAAGGGCGCCTTCACCGGCGCCGCCACCCGCACGGCGGGCAAGTTCGAGCAGGCGCAGGGCGGCACGCTGTTCCTCGACGAGATCGGCGACATGCCGATGGAGGCGCAGACCCGGCTGCTGCGCGTCCTGCAATCGGGCGAGGTGACGACGGTGGGCGGCACGCGGCCGATCAAGGTGGACGTGCGCATCATCGCCGCCACGCACAAGGACCTGCCCGCGCTGCTGGCGGAGGGGCGGTTTCGCGAAGACCTTTATTACCGCCTTAACGTGGTGCCGGTGCATCTGCCCGCGCTGCGCGACCGGTCGGACGACGTGCCGCTGCTGGCGCGCCATTTCCTCGACCAGGCGGCGGCGGACGGATTGCCGCGCAAGGCGCTGTCGGACGAGGCGGCGGCGCTGCTGCGCCTCTATAGCTGGCCGGGCAATGTGCGCGAGCTCAGGAACCTGATGCAGCGCCTGACCGTGCTGGCGCGCGAGACGGTGATCGGGCCGGAACTGCTGCGGCAGGTGCTGTCGGTCGACAATCTGTCCGAGCCGCGCGCGACGGCGGTGGAGGAAAGCCTGAAGGACGCGGTGCGGCGCTGGACGCGCGAGCATCTCACCATCGGCGCCAGCACGACGCAGACCAACATGTACGACCTGCTGCTGGAATGCGTGGAGCCGGTGCTGCTGTCGGAGACGCTGGCGGCGGTGGACGGCAACCAGATCAAGGCGGCGGCGATGCTGGGCATCAACCGCAACACGCTGCGCAAGAAGCTGACCGTGCACGACATCGACCCGGTGCAGCGCACGAACCGGGGCTGGTCGCCCGGCTGAAGGTCCGCCCCGACCCAATGTGATGCACTTTTGCCGCGACAAAATGCTCGGCAGCACGGCATTTCACCTTGTGCGCGGCAGAAGCCGTGATAATTCTGCAACGATGGATGCCGAGGCGGAACGCACCAGCTCGAAAAGCATGATGGCGAAGCTGCCCGTGGTCGGGGAGGCCAGCGGGCAGCGGCTGGTCGTCGCGACCGAGGCCGGCACGCTCCTCGCCCTCGTGACCATGGCGGCCTTCACCTATTGGGTGATATCGGGCCAGAACAGCAGCGACAAGCTGCTGACGCCGCCCATTGTCGCGCTGCTCCTTGTCCTCAACCTCGTGCCCGCGATCGCCACGCTCGTCCTGATCGGCCGCCGCATCGCCAAGCGGCGCGCGGCGGCGAGCCTGGTGGGCGGCGACGGGCGCCTGCATGTGCGGCTGGTCGCCATGTTCTCCCTCATCGCCAGCGTGCCGACGCTGATGGTGGTGATCTTCGCCTCGCTGCTCTTTCAATATGGCGTGCAGTTCTGGTTCTCCGAGAACGCTCGCTCCATGCTCCAGAATGCCAGCGACCTGGCGCGCGGCTATTATCAGCAGAATGTGCGGGAAGTGGGCGACGAGACGGTCACCATGGCGG
>JASGGS010000294.1:0-4618 GCA_047602685.1 Sphingobium sp. | reverse complement strand
GGAACCATGCGGCGGCGGCGCGAGCGCGCCTTGCAGGATCGCGTCATCACCGGAACACGGGTGATACCGGAGAAGAAGCTGGCGAAGCTGACCGCCGAACAGGCCGGTCCCCATGCGCTCGCCATCGGCAAGGTGCCGATCCCCGCGAAGCTGGAAACCCGGCACATGGCGATGATCGGCACGACCGGCTCAGGCAAGACCACAGCCTTGCGCCAGATGCTCGACGGGATCGAGGCGCGCGGCGAAGCCGCCTTGGTCTATGACACCAGCGGCGAGTTCATCGCGCACTATTATAATCCGGCGCGCGGCGACGTGATCCTCAATCCGTTCGATGATCGGTGCGCTTTCTGGACGCCCTTCGCCGAGATCGCCCATCCCGCCGACGCCGCCCGGATCGCGCACCATTTCATCACCGACGCGCACGGCCAGCACGACAATGATGTATGGGTGGAGATCAGCCGCATCCTTGTCGCCAACATCCTTCGCGAACTCTGGAAGCAGGACAAGCCCACGCAGGATAGGCCCATATTGGCCGACCTGCTGGCGATGTTGCAGAACATGACCAAGGAGGACTTGAAAGAGCGGCTGAAAGGCACATCATCGGCCCGCACCTTCGCCGACGACGCCGACCGGGCGACGGGCAGCGTGTTGTTCATGCTCGCCAAGGCCGCCGACCTGATCCAGTTTCTCCGGGTCGAGGATAGCGGCGGCCAGCCCTTTGCCTTCCGCGACTTCATTCATGGGCTGGACAAGCGCACCGGCCCGCGCCCGTGGATATTCGTGCCGCGCAAGGAGGATTATTTCGAGGCGTCCAAGCCCTTGCTCGCCTGCTGGCTGGAATGCGCGGCCAGCGCCGTGCTGGGCCTGCCCCCTTCCGCAGACCGGCGCATCTGGTTCGTGCTGGACGAGCTGGCCGACCTGCCCCGCGTCGATAATCTGGCGCGGCTCTTGCCAGAGGGGCGCAAGTTCGGTGCGGCGGTCGTGCTGACCTTTCAGGCGCTGGGCCAGATGCAGAACCGCTACGGCCCGCAGATCGCGGAGTCCATGCTGGGATGCTGCAATACCAAGCTGTTCCTGCAAACCATCGACGCGGAAACCCGGCAATGGGCGAGTGATGCTATCGGTAGTCAGGAGGTCGAGATCCAGACCATGACTGACGCGCTGGCCGATGGCGACAACGACCCTCGCACCACCTTGGGTCGGATACGCAGAGAGCGGCCCGCCGTGCTGGAAAGCGAATTACGCCTTCCCGCATATCAGGGATATTTGCTGTTCCCGGACGGCTTGCCAGTGGCGCGGATCAGCTTGACCGCCGATCATATCAAACGGCGCGGGCCTGCTCGCCAGCCGGGATTCGTCGCGGGCAAACCGGGCATGACGCTTTGGGAGCAAATGGGGCTGGCCCCGCCAGAACCGTCGCCGCCGCCTAATCCACCGGCACCGCCTGCCAGTCAGGGGCCGGTGTGATGGTCGCGTCCGTTTCCGCGCTCACCAGTTCGGCGCAGGCCGCCAGCTATTACGAGGCCGACGACTACTATTCGGAAGGTGGCTTGTCGCCTTCCGAATGGCAGGGCGCGGGCGCAGAGGCGCTGGGCCTGTCCGGCGAGGTGAACCGCGAGCAATTCCGCGCCTTGCTGGACGGCAGGATCGGCGATCAGCAGCTTGGCACCGTCCGGGACGGTCTGCTTGAGCATCGCCCCGGTTGGGACGTGACCTTGAGCGCGCCCAAGTCGGTTTCCATCATGGCCGAGGTTGCGGGCGACCGGCGCTTGATCGCCGCGCATGGCGAGGCGGTCAGAACCGCGATGGCCCATGTCGAGAAGCATATGGCCGCCACCCGTGTTCGCGACGGCGGCACCGTGACCCGCGAGGCGACCGGCAATCTCATAGTCGCCAGCTTCCAGCACGGCACCAGCCGCGCCCAAGACCCGCAGCTTCATACCCACAATGTCATTATGAACGCGACACGGGACGAGGACGGCACATGGCGCAGTCTCGAACCCCGTGCCCTCTACCAGCTTCAAAAGCAGATCGGTGCGATCTACCGGCAGGAAATGGCCGTGAAGGTCCGCGAACTCGGTTATGAGATCGAGACGCGGAAAGAGTCCATGTTCGAGATCAAGGGCGTGTCCGCCGAGATCATAGAGGCGTTCAGCACCCGCAGCGCCGAGATCGAGGCTGCGCTTGCGACACGCGGCACATCGCGCGATGCAGCCAGCGCATTGGAAAAGCAGGTTGCCGCGCTCGACACCCGCGAGGCGAAAGTTGCCGCCGATCATGCTTCACTTGTCGCGGACTGGCGCGAGACGGCGAACGGGGCCGGATTTAGCGCGGAGGCAAGATTGGCGATGGTTAGGGAGGCCGAAGCGAAAGCCGCCGACCCCTCCCACCGTGCCAGTATGGACATGCAGGGCGAGAGTGCCGCAGCCCGCGCCGTCGCCCATGCCGCCGACAAACTGGGCGAGCGGCAATCGGTCTTTTCCGCCGCCGCCTTGCAGGAGGAAGCAGGACGGATCGGGCTGGGCAGGATCGGTTATGCGCAGATCGGGGCCGCAATAGACGCTGCGACGAAACAGGGCGACTTGATCGACCGGACCTTTCAGGACCGGCGTGGCGCGGAGTTTGCCGGGTTCACCACCCGGCAGAATGTCGAAACCGAAGTCAAGCTACTGCGGATCGAGGCAGAGGGGCGCGGCGCACTGGCTCCCATCGCGTCAGAGCTTGCCGCCGCCAAGGCCGTCGCCAGCGCCGCCGCGCAATCAGCGCGCGCGGGCTTGGGCTGGAACGCCGACCAGCGCCAAGCCACCGCGCAACTTCTGACCAGCCGCAACCGCATCACCGCCGTTCAGGGCTATGCGGGCACCGCAAAGACCACCACCGTTCTTGCGACCTTCGCCCGCGAGGCCGAAGCGCGGGGCGTGTCCATCGTCGCGCTTGCGCCCACCGCATCGGCCGCGATGGTGCTGGGCGATGCGCTGAGCGCGCGCAGCGATACCGTTGCCCGCCACCTGTTGTCCCCGGAGCGGCCCGATCCCACCCGTCGCTCCGCCTGGATCGTGGACGAGGCTTCCCTGTTGTCGGCGCGCGATACCGCGCGGCTGTTCGACCTGGCCGACAAGCATGATGCCCGCATCATCCTTGTCGGTGACGTGAAGCAGCTTAGTTCGGTAGAGGCGGGCGCGGCCTTCGCGCAATTGCAAGGCGCTGGCATGGAAACCGCGAAGCTGGCCGAGATTGTGCGGCAGACCAACGAATTCACCAAGGAGGCCGTGCTGGCGTCTGTCGAGGGAGACGCCAAGAAGGCGCTCGCCGCGCTGGACCGGGGCGGCGGGCAGATCATCGAAAGTGCCGACCGGGCCGAACGCTTCGCTGCCATCGCCGAGCGGTATGCGGCGCTGGACAAAGAGGCTCGCGCCCGCACCCTCGTTGTCGAGCCGTCGCGCGAGGGGCGCGATACGCTGACCGCTGACATTCGGGACGCCCTCACGAAATCCAGCGCGCTGACCGGCCCCGCCGTCGCCGTGGAAGCCCTTCCCAACAAAGGGCTGACCCGCGCCGAAGCGCGCGACCCCTTGAGTTATGACAAGGGCGATGTGGTGCGGTTCACCCGCGACTATGCCGATAAGGGCGTGACGCGCGGGGAAGCCTATCGCATCGAATCCATCGACCCGGCCAAAGCCGCGATCACGCTGAAATCAGAGGATGGCCGCGAGGTGGATTGGCGCTTGCGGCAATGGGGCGCGGGTAAGGTGCAGACCTTCGCGCCGCAGCCGATGGACCTCAAAACCGGCGATGCCATCCGGTTCACCCGCAACGACCGGGAGGCGGGCCGGATCAACGGCGGGCGCGGCGAGGTGGTCGCGGTGAACGAGCAGACCCGCACCGCCACCATCCAGACGCCGGACGGCAAGACGGAAACCCTCAATCTCGACGCCGCCTGCGACCGGCATATTGCCCATGCCTATGTCGATACCGCTTTCGCCGCCCAAGGCCGCACCGCCGATCATGTCATGATCCATGCCGACAGCGGAGCGACCAACCTTGTCGATCAAAAGAGCTTCTATGTGGGGATTTCCCGCGCGAAGGAGTCCGCCACCATCTTCACCAATGATCGCGGCAAGCTGGTATCCGCCATCAACGAACGCGCCGGACAGGTGCAAACCGCCATCGCGCAAGCCGTCATGCCCACGCCCGCAGCCGATAAGGCGGCAGGGGCTGGGATGGAGTGAAGCCGGGAAATATGCCTCCACCCTACGCGGTTTGGGATGACATCCAGAGGCCGCCCCTCTAGTTTCCTGTTCGGGGGGAACGCGGCAGGCATCCGCCACGCGCCGTGCATCCCTGCCAAAGAAAACAGGATCATAGTAAAGTAATGAACGCCGTTGAAATTGAAGAAGCTGTATCTGCGTTAGCGGAGCGCCCGTTCGATGCGGCGGAATTTCCATTTCAGTTCCTTGAAGCCTTCGGCAACAAGGAAACGACGATTAAGCGCCTGCGTGCAGCCAAAGGTTCGACCAACGCATCCGACCTTCCCGGCGCGGTTCTGCAACGCAACAATATCCAATCGCGGTTGCCGCGCCCGGTGAGGTTTCCGCCAGCTTTGCCGCGCTGAAAGCCA
>JASGGS010000293.1:0-4622 GCA_047602685.1 Sphingobium sp. | reverse complement strand
TTTTGCGGGACGAGCAGCACCGCGCCGCCCGTGGTGTTGCGGCCGAAGAGCGTGCCCTGCGGTCCCTTCAACACCTGCACATTGGCGAGGTCGAAGAAGGAGCCGGGACCGGCGCCGTCGCCGGTGGGGACACCGTTGGAGGCGCCGCGCGGCGCCACGACGTCTGCGAAATAGACGCCCACCGACGGCGCCGTGCCGATATCCTGCGCAAAGCCGCGTATCGCGAAGCTGCTGTTCTGGCTGCCGAAGTTCGTATTCGAGGACAGGGACGGCGTATAGGTCGCCAGATCCTGCGAGTTCACGACGTTGCGGTTCGACAGTTGCTGTTGGTTGAACACGGTGATCGAGATCGGCACGTCCTGGAGGCGTTCCTCCGTGCGCCGGGCGGTAACGACGATCGTCTCGTGATCATCGGCGGCCTGGGCCAGGGCGGGCAGCGGCGCCGCAGCCCCCAATATGCTCGATGCGAGCAGCCAGGATTTCCAGTTATCCATTCTCATACATCCTCCCTTTGGGTTCGTTCGCCCCCGTTCATGCTCTTTTTGGCATCGGGCATCCGTCGATGGCGGTTGTCCGGGCCGGGCACTGTATTCCAATCCTCGCCCGCAACGACCGCTTCCGGAAGCCGCAGGCTGCTGATCTCACGCCAGCTTGGTCATCATGCCGAGAGGGCGCGCCGATCGCATCCGCCCCTTGCATGTGCGGGCCATGCGGGATTCCCGGCGAGCACCGGTTCATCCCATGGCCTGCACGCGACAGGGGACGGCGCGGACGTGCTCGCCCTTTCAGTCTGGTCGGTAGAGAAAAGCGCCTGATACCGGGCACCACGGGGGTAATAGCCGACAGGCATGGCATGCCCGCCGTTGTGACCATCGCCATGTACGAAGACACAGGTCGCCATTAGCTCTCCTCTCCTGGCCACCGCCGGTTTGCCCGGTCTTGGCCTGTTCGCTTGCACCGTGCCGCAAAATTGCTAAACACATATATAAAGTGAACGAATGTTCTCTTAATGTGAGAGGTTGTTGTGTGTCAATGGCGCGTCTATCCGCTTCGACATGACTGAACCGGCACCCGTAAAGAGGCAGCGCAACGCATCCCTGACGAAGGCAAGGATTTTGTCGGTCGCGCAAAAGGCCTTCGCGACGCGTGGATATTCGCAGACGAGCATCCGCGACATCGCCGGGGAAGCGGGCGTTGCCCCCTCTCTCCTGATGCGCCATTTCGGCTCCAAGCCCTTGCTTTTCCGGGAAGCTCTGCTCCACGGCCTCAGCAATGCCGACTATACGGACATTGTGTTCAAGGGAGGCAAGGCTGGCTTCGGCGAACGCATGGTGCGGCTGGCCATGACCGATGCCGAGACCGACCTGACGGCAATGGTCGTGCTGGCGACCGGGGATGAATATGCGCGCGAGGTCACATCCGATGTCGCGAGGGAGCATATCGTCAACGGCATGGCGGCGTGGCTGGGTCCCCCCAATGCCTATGCGCGGGCACTGAACATCGTGATGCTGCTCAACGGTTTCATGCTGTTCACGCGGCAACTCCATCTGGGAGAGGTTCCCGGTCATAGCCTTGAGTGGCTGGCTGTCACATTGCAATCCATCGTGGATGAAGGGACGGAGGCGGATCAATTGCCTGCCGTTTCGATTGATGCGACGCGGCGAGACTAGAAGGCCGGAAACAGGAAACGTCTCACCAGCTTCTCGATGCTTCCGGCAACGAACCGTCCCGGGCCGGCAATCGTCCGCGTAAATGCGCGTTCCGCCGTGTCTTATTGAGAATTCTTCGCAAAAATATGCGTCCTGTCTTGCAACCCGACGAGGGGAAGCGTAGGTGCCGCAACGCAGCAGGGAGGAAGAAAGTGCAGCGCCATCATATCGTCCTGGGGGCCGTGATGCTGCTTGCTGCCTGTGGCGGCGGCCAGACGCCGCCCCCGCCGCCGCCTCCCCAGGTTACGGTTGCGCTCCCGTTGCAGCGGGATGTGGTGGACTGGGATGACTATACCGGCCGTTTCGAAGCTCCGCAGGATGTGCAGTTGCGTCCGCGGGTTGCCGGGGTCATTACCGCGATACATTTCAGCAATGGGCAGGACGTTCGCGAAGGGCAGCCGCTCTTCACCATCGATCCCCGGCCTTATCGCGCTGCCCTGGAGCGAGCGCGCGCCCAGGTGGCGCGTGCGCAGGCAAGCTATGCCAATGCCCGTCAGATCGCCGCGCGGAGCAAGGCGCTTTCCGCCGCCCAGGCCGTCAGCAAAGAGGAGTTGGAAGCCAATATCGCCGCCGAACGCAGCGCGCATGCCGATCTTGCGGCGGCGCAGGCCGAGGTTGCGCAGGCCGAACTCGATCTGGGCTTCACCACGGTACGCGCGCCGTTCAGCGGCCGTGTCTCCGACCGGCGGGTCAGTCTTGGCGATTCCGTCACGACGGGCGATACCGTCCTGACGCGGGTCGTCTCGCTCAACCCCATCTGGTTCAGTTTCGAGGGGGCGGAGGCCTTTTACCTCAAGAATTTGCGTCAGGCGCAGCGAGGGGAGCGGGGCTCGTCGCGCAATACCGCCAATCCCATCGAAATTCAGCTTGCGGATGAAAGCGGTTATCGCTGGCGCGGGCGCATGACCTTTCTCGACAATGCCGTCGATCCCAATTCGGGGACCATCCGGGCGCGCGCCGTCCTGGCCAATCCCGATCATTTCCTGACGCCCGGCATGTTCGGCCGCGCGCGCCTGCTGGGATCGGGGACATATAAGGCGCTCCTGATCCCCGACGAGGCCATCGTCACGGATCAGACGCGGCGTCTCGTCTATGTCGTGAACAAGGAAAACAAGGCGGTGGGACGCCCGATCGAGATCGGCGCGAAGGTGGAGGGGCTGCGCATCGTGCGCGCGGGCCTTGCCCCCACGGAACTGGTGGTGCTGGACGGGCTGGGCCGTATCCGTCCGGAGACGCCCGTCACGCCGAAGCGCGGCGAGATCAAGCCCCGCCCCGACAACCAACCGGCGCCCACGGCGCCCCTGGAAGAACCGGCCTCTGGCCAGGCCACGGCGGGATAGGCGATGAAGCTGCCGCATTTCTTCATCAGGCGGCCGATCTTCGCCGCCGTGCTGTCGATCCTGATCGCGATCATTGGGGCGCTTGCCTATCCGGCCCTGCCTGTCGCGCAATATCCGGATATCGCGCCACCTACCGTAACCGTGAACGCCAGTTATCCCGGCGCTTCGGCGGAGACACTGGCGGAAACGGTGGCCGCGCCGCTGGAGCAGGCGATCAACGGCGTGCAGGGCATGATCTACATGTCCTCGTCCTCCACCGCCAACGGCGCGGTGACGATGGTGGTCAGCTTCAAGCAGGGCACCAATGTCGACCAGGCGCAGGTGCTGGTCCAGAACCGCGTGACCAGCGCCGAACCGCGCCTGCCGGAGGAAGTGCGGCGCATTGGCGTGAAGGTCGAGAAAAGTTCTCCCGACCTTCTGCTCGTCGCCTTTTTCCGTTCGCCCGACGAGTCGCTCGATCTCGGCTACATCTCCAATTATGTGAATGTGCACGTGCTGGACCGCATCGCGCGCGTTCAGGGCGTGGGGCAGGCCCAGCTCAATGGCGCGCGAGACTATAGCATGCGCGTCTGGATAGATCCTGGCCTTGCCGCCGGGCGCAACATGACGGTGGACGAGGTGGTGAACGCCATCCGGAACCAGAATGTGCAGGTCGCCGCCGGTTCCGTGGGTCAGCCGCCTTATGGCAAGAGCGGTGCGTCCGCTTTCGAACTCGGCGTCCAGACCCAGGGCCGCCTGACCAGCGCCAGGGAGTTCGAGCAGATCATAGTCAAGCGTGACGATCAGGGGCGTCTCACCCGGCTGCGCGATGTGGCGCGGGTGGAACTGGGGGCGCAGGATTACGGCATCAACAGCTATCTGGGCGGCAAGCCGGCCATCGCGCTGGGCGTGGCGCAACTGCCGGGATCGAACGCGCTCCAGACTGCCGCGGCGGTGCGCAAGGCGCTCAAGGAGGCGTCGGAGGATTTCCCTCCGGGCCTCGTCTATTCGATCGATTACGACCCGACCACCTATATCCAGGAGTCCATCTCCGCCGTTCAGCAGACACTGATCGAGGCGATCATCCTGGTCAGCCTGGTGGTGCTGATCTTCCTCCAGAGCTGGCGCGCGGCGATCATCCCGATCATCGCCATTCCCATTTCGCTGGTCGGCTCCTTCGCCGCGCTTGGCGCATTCGGCTATTCGCTCAACAATCTTTCCCTGTTCGGCCTCGTCCTCGCCATCGGCATCGTGGTCGACGACGCCATCGTGGTGATCGAGAATGTCGAGCGCCTGATGGAGGAAGAAGGCCTCAGCCCTCGCGAGGCGGCGCACAAGACGATGGACGAAGTGTCCGGCGCCCTGATAGCCATCGCGCTGGTGCTGGTGGGCGTGTTCCTTCCCACGGCCTTCATTCCCGGCATTTCCGGGCAATTCTATCAGCAGTTCGCGATTACCATCTCCTCCGCGACGCTGATCTCGGCTTTCGTATCGCTCACGCTCTCGCCCGCTCTCTCGGCGTTGATCCTGAAGCCGCGCAAGCTCCATCATGACGCGATCACGCCGGGCTGGCGTGGATGGCCGCAACGTTTCG
>JASGGS010000292.1:0-4636 GCA_047602685.1 Sphingobium sp. | reverse complement strand
TCCAGCCGCGCCAGCGTGGCGGCATCATGGGTATAGGCGGTCGAGCACAGCCGCACCGCCTTGTTGCCGTTCGCCCAGTCGTAGAGCTTCCTCGTGCCGATGAATGCCCCGTTGACCGACACGCCCGCATCGATGGCCTTGCGCGCATTGGTGATGACGCCCGCCTCGACCAGCTCGACCAGCCCGTCGCCCAGCATGCCCGAATGCACGCCCAGGTCCCTGCGGTCGTGCAGCAGGCGCAATATCGCGTCCGGCACGGCGCCCACGCCCGTCTGGATCACCGACCCGTCGCCGATATAGGCGGCGGCGAACTTCGCTATCGCCTCGTCCGTCTCCCCGATCTTCGCGGGCGCAACCTCCACGGGGGTGCGGGAAACGGGGACCGCCACGTCGATCTCCGACGCGGCCAGCCGCTCGCCGGGCACATGGGGGACCTGATCGTTCACCTCCGCGATCACCACCCGCGCCTTGTCCACCATCGCGCGGGTATGATCGCCGATCAGGCCGAAACTGTGAAAGCCGTCCGCATCCGCCGGGCTGACCTGTATCATGGCCACGTCGCAGCCGATGATCCCCGCCGCGATCATCGGGCCGACCTGGCTGACATGGACGGGGATGACGGACAGCTTGCCCGCTCCCTCCGCATCCAGTCTGGTCATGGACCGCAACGCGCCGATGGCGCCCATGGAGGAGAGCGAGAAGCTCTCCGCCGTCTCCGGCGTGAACAGCCCGGAAAAGCTGGTCGCGATGAACGCCGACAGCCCCCCTATGCCCGCCCCTTGCGCGACCAGCGCCTTGACGAGCGTCGTCGGCTCGCCGCAGGCCTGCCCGAAGACGATGCGGTCGCCCGCCTTCAGATAACGGCCGAGGTCGAGATTCGCGAGGTCGGTGGTGACGGTCATGCCTGCCTTCTCTCCATGGCGGGCGCTCCTGCGCGGGCAGGGGCGCATTCCCCGGTTTCCCGCATCAGCGCCCGGCCTGCTTCAGCAATTGCAGCGCGCGCGACAGATAGGGCCGGTCGAGCATGCCGCCCTTCCAGCCGATGGCGCCCACGCCCGGATTGGCGGCAAAGACATCCACGATCTCCTGCGCCTCCGCAATCTCCTCCTCGGTCGGGGTGAAGGCCGCGTTGATGACATCGACCTGCGCGGGGTGGATGGCCAGCATGCCGCGAAAGCCGTCGCGGCGCACCTTCTCCGCGCGCAGGCGCAGCGCCTCCAGGTCCTTGAAATCGGCGGAGATGGTCTCGATCGCCGTCACGCCCGCCGTCGCCGCGCCCAGCACGGTCAGGCTGCGCGCCAGCTCATAGGTGAAGGAATAGGAGCCGTCGGGATTCCTGTTGGACGACGCGCCGATGCTGTCCGCCAGGTCCTCCGCGCCCCAGGTCAGCGCCACCACGCGCGGCGCGCCCTTGTAGCTGCCGGTGTGGAACATCGCCTCGGCCGTTTCCGTGATGAGGACGATGACCCTGGTCGATCCCTCCTCTATGCCGTTGGCCACTTCCAGGGCGGACAGCACATGGTCCAGCTTCTCCACCTCGGCCCGGCCATAGACCTTGGGCAGCATGATGCCGCCCGGATTTGCGGGGATCACGGCGGCGAGGTCGCCCAGCGTATAGGGGCCGTCAAACGGATTGATGCGCACCCACAGGCGCTCGCGCTGGCCCGGATTGGCCTTGATGAAGTCATGGACGGTCCGGCGCGTGGCGATCTTGTTCTCCGGCGCGACCGCATCTTCCAGGTCGATGAGGACGATATCGGCGCTGCCCTCCATCGCCTTGGTCATCTTCTTCTCGCTGTCGCCCGGCGCGAACAGCCAGGAACGCGCGCGGAAACCTTCGACCTCATGTGCCATGACGATGCATTCTCCCTCAAATCGTGGCCCGGCCATCCAACAGCCCTGTTGATTTGGCAACAGCCTTTTGTCGCTGGCTTCGTCTCTTGCCCCTCGACCGTCATGCTGAACCTGTTCCAGCATCCCTCTGCAACGGGCGCCATCGGCGCGGGAGGAAGAACACGTTCAGGATGACGATAGCGGCGAGAGGCCCGCCCAAGGATCAATAGGATTTCGGCAGTTCCAGCACCTTCTCGGCGATGAAGTTCAGGATCATGTGCGGGCTGACCGGCGCGGTGCGCGGGATCAGCACTTCGCGCAGCAGGCGCTCGACATGATATTCCTGCGCATAGCCCATGCCGCCCAGCGTCAGCATGGCGGTATGGCAGGCCTCGAACGCCGCTTCCGCCGCCAGATACTTGCCCGCATTGGCCTCCGTGCCGCAATCCAGCCCCTTGTCGAACAGGGTGGCGGCCTTCATCACCATCAGGTTCGCCGCCTCAAGCTGCGCCCAGCATTTGGCGAGCGGATGCTGTATGCCCTGGTTCATGCCGATGGGCCGGTCGAACACGACACGCTCGCGGGCATAGCGGGCCGCGCGCTGTATCGCGTTGCGCCCGATGCCGATCGCCTCCGCGCCCAGCAGCACGCGTTCCGGATTCAGGCCCTTGAGCAATATCTTGAACCCCTGCCCCTCCTCGCCGATCCGGTCCTCCTCCGGGATGAACAGGTCGGAGAGGAACAGCATGTTGGAGCCGACCGCATGGCGGCCCATTTTCGGGATGATCCGGTGCTCGATATGGGCGCGGTCCAGCTTCGTGTAGAAGAGGGAGAGGCCGTGCGTCTTGTTCTTCACCTCTTCCAGCGGTGTGGTCCGCGCGATGAGGAGCATACGGTCGGCGACATGCGCATTGGTGATCCAGATCTTCTCGCCATTGACCCGGTATCCGCCCTCGACCCGCTCCGCACGCGTCTTGAGCTTCGTGGTGTCGAGGCCCGTGTTCGGCTCCGTCACGGCAAAGCACATCTTCTCCGCGCCCGACAGGACGGGCGGGATCATGCGCTGCTTCTGCTCCTCCGTGCCGAACAGCTCCACCGGTTCCAGGCCGAAGACGGGGCCGTGGATGGTGGACGCCGCCGTCATGCCGCCCCCCGCTTCCGCGACCGCCTGCATCATGATCGCAGCTTCGGTGATGCCCAGACCCGCGCCGCCGACCGCCTCCGGCATCGCCACGCCCAGCCAGCCCGCATCGGCCATGGAAGTGTAGAATTCCTGCGGGAATTCGGCCTTGTGATCCTGCTCCAGCCAATATTCGTCGGAAAATTGGGAGCAATGCCTGAGAACCGCGTCCCGGATATTCTGCTGGTCGTCTGTGAGGCCGAAATCCACGCTGTCTGTTCCTCGCCTGCCGGAATGTCTTGCCCGCTCGCATAGCAGCGCCTGCCGGACAGCACAATGATGTCATGCCGATATTGGCCCGTTGAACGCAAATACGAATGGATTCCCCTTCAGCGATGGGGTAGGGAAGCCCGTGAGCTTTTGGGAAGAGGACAAGCAATGACGGGCACCAGGCAGGGACCGCTTTCGGGCATCAGGGTGGTGGACCTCACCTCCATGGTCTTCGGTCCCTATTGCACGCAGATCATGGCCGACATGGGCGCGGACGTCATCAAGGTGGAGCCGCCAGCGGGCGACAATACCCGCTACATCAACGCCGGTCCCGCGCCCGACCTGGGCGGCGTCTTCACGAACGTGAACCGGGGCAAGCGCAGCATCGTCCTCGACCTGACCCTCGAACAGGACAAGGCCGCCCTGCGCGCCCTGATCGCCACGGCCGACATCTTCATCCACTCCATGCGTGGCAAGGCCGTCGCCAGGCTCGGCTTCGACTATGAGGCGGTCCGGGCGGTGAAGCCCGATATCGTCTACACCAATTGCTACGGCTATTCCCGCCGCGGCCCGGACGGCGACAAGCCCGCCTATGACGACACGATCCAGGCGGAGGTGGGCCTGCCCCATCTCCAGCAGCTGATGACCGGCCGGCCCGACTTCGTGGCGACCATCATCGCGGACAAGGTGGCGGGCCTCACCGGCCTCTACGCCACCCTCCTCGCCCTCTTCCATCGCCAGCGCACCGGCGAGGGGCAGGAGGTGGAAGTCGGCATGTTCGAGACGATGGCGAGCTTCGTGCTGGCCGAGCATGCCTCCGGCAAGCTGTTCGAGCCGCCGCTCGGCCCCGCCCATTATCACCGCGTCGTCGCCCGCAACCGCAAGCCGTACAGGACGAAGGACGGCTATGTCGCCGCGCTCGTCTATAATGACAAGCATTGGAACGCCTTCGTCGGATCGGTAAAGCCGGTCTGGGCGACGGCCGAGTTCGACACGCTGGCCAAGCGGGCGAAGCGGATCGACGAGGTATATGGCCTGCTCGGCGAAACCTTCCTGGAGCGGACGACGCAGGAATGGCTGGACCTGCTCGAGGACCTCCATATCCCCGCCGCGCCCCTGCGCTCGACGGACGAACTGTTCGACAATGCGCATCTGAACGCCGTCGGCTTCTTCGAGACGGTGGAGACCGGCCACGGCCCCGTCCGCTTCCCCGGCGTGCCGACATGGTTCTCCGCTACCCCCGGCAAGGTGCAGGGGCCGACCCCGACGCTGGGCCAGCACACGGACGAGGTGCTGGCGGAACTCGGCATCGGCGGCGTGCGCACGGAACCGGCGGAGGAGCATCCGACCGACGGGCTGGTCTGAACCCGGCCCACACGCCATCCCGGCCTTCACCGGGACGACGGCAAAAGG
>JASGGS010000291.1:0-4672 GCA_047602685.1 Sphingobium sp. | reverse complement strand
CCACAACCTCCAGCGGTCTCCTCGGCGCAAAAGCAACAGCAGCGCGGGTCTTCATCGTGAGTCTTCCTCCGGTGGGGGGCTGGGACGCCCTTTCATAGCGCCGGCCGTCGCGCTCGCAAGGGCCGCTCATGACTTGCAATCGGACAAGAAGCGCGCACATGGGGGATATGAGCGAAATTCCTGCCGCCGCCGCGCCCGGTGAACGTCCTCCCCCGCCGCATGGCCCCTCCATGCCGCATGGCGAAGCCATGGTCCTGTCGGAGCGGGTGACGCGCGTGCTGGCGCCCAATCCGTCGCCCTTCACCTATACGGGCACGCAAAGCTATATCGTCGGCACCGGGGAACTGGCGGTGATCGATCCCGGCCCGGCCGAGCCGGCGCATCTCGACGCGCTGCTGCGCGCCATAGCGGGGCGGCCGGTGAAGGCGATCCTCTGCACCCACACGCATCGTGACCACAGCCCCGCCGCCGCGCCGCTGAAGCAGGCGACGGGCGCGACGGTCGTCGGCTGCGCGCCCTTCTCCCTGACGGACGAGGGGCCGCGGGCGGATGCCTCCTTCGACCCCGGCTATACGCCCGATGCGGTCCTGTCGGACGGCGACGCGGTGGCGGGCGAGGGGTGGACGCTGCGCGCCGTCCATACGCCCGGCCATACCTCCAACCATCTGTGCTACGCGCTGGAGGAGGAGGGCGCGCTGTTCACCGGCGATCATGTGATGGGCTGGTCGACCAGCGTCGTGTCGCCCCCGGACGGCGACATGGCCGCCTATATGGCGTCCCTCCAGAAGCTGATGGAGCGGGAGAGGGACGTGATCTACTATCCCGCCCATGGCGAGGCGGTGGAGCGGCCGCTGCGCCTGGTGCGCGGCATGATCGGGCATCGCAGGATGCGGGAGGGGCAGATATTGCGCTTCCTCCAGAATAACGGCCCCTCCCCGATCGCGGACATGGTGCCGGAGATGTACCGGGGCGTCGATCCGGGCCTTTATCCCGCCGCCGGACGTTCCGTGCAGGCGCATCTCATCGACCTGGATGCGCGCGACATGGTGCGGCGCAGGGAGGATGGGACATGGGAACTGGTGGCGTGAGGCGGTTCAGGACGGCGATCATCCTCCTGCTGATCCTGGCGGGGCTGGGCGCGGGGCTGTGGTGGCTGGAGCGCTACACCAACCGGCAGATCGAGGGATCGGTCGAGACGATCGCGACCGCCAGCCTGCAAGGGCTGCGCGAGCAGGCACGGCTGACGCCCTTCGTCGCGCGCTTCGTGGCGGTGACGACCAGCGAGCAGTCCCGCTTCGGCCTGCATGCGAAGCAGACGATGATCCTGCCGGGCGTGGTACGCTACGAACTGGACCTGAACCAGATCACGGCGCGCGACGTGGCGTGGGACGAGGCGTCGAAGACCCTCACCGTCTATCTGCCGCCGCTGATCCTGACCGGTCCGGAGGTCGATTTGAAGGGCATGCAGGTCTATGACGGCGGGGGCATCCTCATGGCCCTGACCGACGCGGAGAAGGTACTGGACGCGGCCAACAAGGAGCGCGGGCAGAAGGAGCTGATCGCGCAGGCGCGGGGGCAGGTGCCCATGCGCCTCGCCCGCGACGCGGCGAGGGCCGCCATCGAACGCAGTTTTGCTATGCCGCTGCGCGCCGCTGGGATAGAGGCGCGGGTGACAGCGCAGTTCAAATAGAATCGCCGACCCCAGATCAAAAAAGATCGAGAGAGACCATGACCGCACAACCCCGCGAGACCCTCGCAGGCGTCGACCTGCTGGCCGAGATCAACCGCCTCCGCAAGGAGAAGAATGCCGTCATCCTGGCCCATTACTACCAGAAGCCGCAAATCCAGGACCTGGCGGATTTCGTGGGCGATTCCCTGGAGCTGTCGCGCAAGGCCGCGGAGACGGACGCGGACGTCATCGCCTTTTGCGGCGTGCGCTTCATGGCGGAGACGGCCAAGATATTGTCGCCGGAGAAGATCGTGATCCTGCCGGACATGGATGCGGGCTGCTCGCTGGAGGACAGTTGCCCGCCGGACCGCTTCAAGGCGTTCCGCGAGGCGCATCCCGACCATATCGCGCTCAGCTACATCAACTGCTCGGCGGAGGTGAAGGCGCTGAGCGACATCATCGTCACCAGCAGCTCGGCCGAGAAGATATTGGCGCAGATCCCGAAGGACCAGAAGATCATCTTCGGCCCCGACCGGCATCTGGGCGGCTATCTGGCGCGCAAGCTGGGTCGGGAGATGCTGCTGTGGCCGGGCGTGTGCATCGTCCATGAGGCGTTCAGCGAGACGGAGATGCTGAAGCTGAAGGCCGAACATCCCGACGCGCCCATCGCCGCGCATCCCGAATGCCCGCCGCATATCGTGGACCATGCCGATTATGTCGGCTCCACCAGCGGCATCCTCGACTATGCCAAGGCGATGCCGGGCGACACGCTGATCGTCGCGACGGAGCCGCACATCATCCACCAGATGCAGAAGGCGGTGCCGGAGAAGACTTTCATCGGCGCGCCCGGCGCGGACGGCAACTGCAACTGCAATATCTGCCCCTATATGGCGATGAACACGCTGGAGAAGCTGTATATCGCGCTGCGCGACCTCAGCCCGCGCATCGAGATGGAGGAGGGCCTGCGCGTCGCCGCCCGGAAGAGCCTCGACCGCATGCTGGAGCTGGCGTCCGGGACGGTCGGCCAGGGCGATCTCGGCGCGCGCTGAAGGCATCGCCGTCACGCCATTGCCGTTGAGGGCGGCCGCGAATTGCGTTATCCTGCGGATCGGAGATTCAAGGAATATCCGGCATGGCGACGCGAGTTGAGACCGGCGCGGCAGCGGCGCGCAGCGACGACCGTTTCTTCTTCGTCATGGCCATCGTCATGGCGCTGGTGCTCGTCGCGGGTTTTTCGGTGCAACTGGCGGCGGGGCGCTCCTCCTTCCATGCGCCGCTGCTGGTCCATGTCCATGCGTTCATGTTCTTCGGCTGGACATTCTTCTATGTGCTCCAGAACGGGCTGATCGCGAGCGGATCGGTATCCTTGCACCGGCGGCTGGGCTGGCTGGGGCTGTTCTGGGCATCCGCCATGGTCGCCGTCGGCATCGCCGTCACGGTCGTCGTGGTTCGTCGCGGCGCTGCGCCCTTCTTCTTCCCGCCGCTGCGCTTCCTGCTGATGAACGGCTTGTCGGTCATCATGTTCGGCGGATTGCTGGCGGTGGCGATCCTGCTGCGGCGGGATAGCGGCTGGCACCGGCGCCTGATCTATTGCGGCATGGCGTTGCTGACGGGGCCGGGCTTCGGGCGGCTGCTGCCCATGCCCTTCCTGATCCCCTGGGCAGATTGGGGCATATTCGCGGCCATCATGATCTTTCCGCTGGCGGGGGTGATCGCCGACCTGCGCCGCACCGGTGCCGTCCACCCCGCATGGTGGGCGGGAATAGCGGTCATGACCTGCGTTCAGTTCCTGATCGGCATCGTCGCGAACAGTCCGGCGGGGCTGGCGCTCTATGGCCTCGTCACGGCGGGATCGCCGGGCGCGGCCGTGGCGCCGCTGGCCTATCCGCCCTTTCCGCCACTCTGATCCGTCCATGGGCGAAGAGTCGTTGCGCCGCCCCGAAAATCGGCTAGTCAGCCGGGCATGACCTTCACGCTCCCCGGTTTCGACCTCGACGCCTTCATCCTCTCCACCCTCACCGAGGATCTGGGCGGCGCGCCCGGCGTGGGCGGGCGGGACATCACCTCCGAAAGCGTGATCCCCGCCGATGCGGTCTTCACCGGCGTGATGGACAGCCGCGATGCCGTGACGGTCGCGGGCCTGCCGCTGGCCGAAGCCTTTTTCCGCGCGCTCGACCCGCAGGTGGAGATCGAATTGCTGGTGGCCGAGGGCGACAGCGTGAAGGCCGGAACGGAGCTGATGCGCCTGACCGGCAAGGCCCGGGCGCTGCTGACGGCGGAGCGGTCCGCGCTCAACACGGTGCAGCATCTGACCGGGATCGCGACGATGACGCGCGACTATGTGCGCCGGATCGAGGGGACCAAGACGATCCTGCTCGACACGCGCAAGACCATTCCGGGCCTGCGCGTGCTGGAGAAATATGCGACACGGCAAGGCGGCGCGCAGAACCATCGCATGGGCCTGTGGGATGCGGCGATGATCAAGGACAATCATATCGCCGTGGCCGGGTCCGTGGGGCAGGCCGTGGGCGCCGCAAGGGCGGCGGGCATAGCGCGGATCATCGTGGAGGTGGACCGGGTGGACCAGATCGAGCCGGCTATCGCGGCGGGCGCGACGCATCTGCTGCTCGACAATATGGAACCGGCGGTGTTGCGCGGCGCCGTGACGCTGGTCGGCGGGCGCGTGCCGACCGAGGCATCGGGCGGCGTGACGCTGGACAGCATCCGCGCCATAGCACAGACGGGAGTGACCTATGTCAGCGTCGGACGCCTTACCCAATCGGCCCCGGCGGCGGATATCGGCCTCGATTTCTCGGCGGCCTGACCTTTCGGCCCTGCTGCTGGCGAGCGCCGCGCTGGCCCTGCCGGGGCAGGCGGGGGCGCAGGCCCTGTCCTGCACGGTGCCCGCCGCCATACCCACGCCGGAGGCCGCCGGGCCGAGCGCGGCGCAGCCGGTGCGGCGGATACCCGTCGCCTCCTACACGCTGGCCCTCACATGGTCGC
>JASGGS010000030.1:0-28565 GCA_047602685.1 Sphingobium sp. | reverse complement strand
TATTTGCCCGCCGTTTCGGCAATCCGGTCGGCCATCCCACGGTCCCGTCGCCGGAAGGGACGCAACTGTTCGAGCTGGACTCCCATCATGGCGGCAAGGCAGCGGCATGGCACACCGACATCACCTTCATCCCCGAATATCCCTTCGCCTCGATCCTGCGCGCGGTGACGATACCGGAAGCTGGCGGGGACACGGTATGGGCCAACACGGCCGCCGCCTATACGGACCTGCCCGACCCGTTGCGGGCACTGGCGGACACGCTCTGGGCGCTGCACAGCAATGCCTATGACTATGCCGCCGCCCGTGCCGACCTGACGGACGAGCAGATCGCGCGCCACCGTGCCGTGTTCGCCTCCACCGTCTACGAGACGGAGCATCCGCTGGTGCGCGTCCATCCCGAAACGGGCGAGCGCACGCTGGTCCTCGGCCAGTTCGTGCAACGCATCGTGGGCGTCAGCACGGCGGAATCGCAGCGCCTGATCGACATCTTCCAGGCGCATATCACCCGCCTCGAAAACAGCATCAGGTGGCGCTGGCAGGAGGGCGACGTGGTGATCTGGGACAATCGCGCGACACAGCATTATGCCGTGGACGACTATGGCACGCAGCACCGCGTGGTACGGCGCGTCACGCTGGCGGGCGACGCGCCGGTGTCCGTGGACGGACGGCGCAGCCGCGCCATCAAGCCCGCGCCGCTTGCCGTGGCCGCCGAATGAGCGGCCTTGGAGCCGTGAAGGCGCCGCTCACGCTGGTAACCGGTGCCTCCAGCGGCATCGGAGCGGAGATCGCGCGCGAGGCGGCGCGGCGCGGCCACCGCCTCGTCCTCACCGCCCGCCGGGCGGACCGGATCGAGGCTCTGGCGACGGAACTGGGCGCGGTCGCGGCGATCCCGGCGGATCTCGGCGAGACCGGCGGCGTGCCCGGCCTGCTGGCGGAACTGGCCCGCCGGGAGATCGCCGTCGATATCCTCGTCAACAATGCCGGTTTCGGGCGGCATGGCCATGTCGCGACCATAGCGGCCGAGCTTCAGACCGGGCAGATCGACCTCAATATCCGCGCGTTGACCGAGCTGACCGTCGCGCTGCTCCCGCCGATGATCGCGCGGGGGGCGGGCGGCATATTGAACGTCGCCTCGCTCGCGGCCTTCCAGCCCGGTCCCAATGTCGCGGTCTATTTCGCGACCAAAGCCTATGTGCTTTCCTTCACCGAGGCGCTGCATGAGGAGGTGAAGGGCAGTGGCGTCCATGTCACGGCATTGTGCCCCGGCCCGACGCGCAGCGAATTTGCCGAGGTGGCGAAGCTGGATGCGACGGCGGCGTTCCGCTCCGGCTCGCTGATCGCCGAAGCCGGGCCTGTCGCGCGGGCGGGGCTGGATGCGCTGGAGCGCAACCACGCGGTTATCGTGCCGGGCTTTGCCAATAAGGTGGCGGTCTTCGGCAATCGCCTCGTCCCCCGGTCCGTGTCGCGGCGCATCGCGGGACGTCTGCAACGCTGAGGCGGCTCAGATTGCGCCGGAAGATTCGCACGGGGGGCGGCTTCCCATGGGTTCGCCGAGGCGCACGGGCCGTTCCGGCGCCCAGGCCTCATTGAACAGGATGCTATCCTTTCCGAACAGCATGACGACCGTGGAGCCTAGAAGAAAGCGACCCATTTCCGCGCCCTTTTCCAGCGATATGGCCTGGTCGGTATAGATCCATTCGGACAATTTGCCGGTGCGCTTCGGATTGACGACGCCGTGCCATCGGGTCGCGATGCTGCCGACGATGGTCGCGCCGACAAGCACCATGACGAACGGGCCATGGGCGGGGGACTCGAACAGGCACACCACGCGCTCGTTGCGCGCGAACAGGTTCGGCACACCGCGCGCGGTCGTCGGATTGACCGAGAAGAGGGCGCCGGGCACATGGATCATGCGCATGAGCCGGCCATCGCAGGGCATATGCAGGCGGTGATAATCCCTGGGCGATAAATAGAGATTGGCGAAGCTGCCATGGCGGAACCGCGCGGCCAGTTCATGGTCACCGCCCAACAGGTCCGTGGTGGTGAAGCGATGCCCCTTGGCCTGAAGGATATGGTGGTCGTCAATAGCGCCGAACTGGCTGATCGCGCCGTCCACCGGGCAGAGGAAATCGGCATTGGCCAGAGGGCGGGCGCCCGCCTTCAGGGGGCGGGTGAAGAAGTCGTTGAAGCTCCTGTAGCTGCCAATGTCCGGTTCCGCCGCTTCGTCCATGTCGACGCCGTAGCGGTTGACGAACCAGCGGATCAGCCCGGCCGTCACCGGTCCCGCCCGCATTCCGGCAACATGCCCGGCGAAGACGGTCAGGCCCTGTTTGGGCAGGATATGCTGGAACAGGATTTTCAGGCGATCGTACAATGGAACCTCGAAATGCGCGGCAACCGTCAGGAGCGACCCTCCGCCGCAAACCGATGACGCTTCCGGCAGATAAGCGGAACGTCCGTTCCCCGGAAGCGAAAATCGTGCAGTTGGCGACCGGCGGGAAAGGGCGGGAACTTCATGATGTCATTATGACGCCTGCTCATGGGCTTGCGGGTGGAAATCAATTGTTCCCCGCAACCCGGCCTCTAGTTTCGGCTGAGCATTGCCAAATCAGGGAGATCGCCGATGAGCCAGCGTCCAGTCCGCCTGACGGTCAACGTCCATGCATCCGGGCGGCATGATGCGGCCTGGAAAGGGTTTGACGATCCGGCTCGCCTGCCGACCGACATCGACCATTTTCTGGACATTGCGCGCGTCTCCGAACGGGGATTGCTGGACGCGTTGTTTTTGGCCGACAGCTTCGGCGGTCTGACGGAAGAAGCCTATGTGCGTCCCTGGCGCGCGTTGGACCCGATCGCGCTCCATGCCGCCCTGTCCCAAGCGACGAAGCATATCGGGCTGATCGCCACGACCTCCAGTCTTTTCGGTCACCCTTCGGTGGTGGCGCGCCAGATCGCCTCGCTGGATCATATCAGTAAGGGGCGGGCGGCGTGGAACGTCATCACCAGCCAGCATCCCAGCGCCCTGGGCGCATTCGGGTTCGAGGCGCAGTTCGACCATGACACGCGTTATGAACGGGCCGAGGAATTCGTCTCGATCGTTGCGGCGCTCTGGGATTCGTTGCCGCGAGACGCGATCCTCGCGGACCGGAAGTCCCATGTCTATGTCGACCGCACGCGGTTGCGGGAGGTCGATGTCAGGGGCAGGCATTTCACCGTGCGGGGAGCGTTGGGCGTACCGCAATCGCCGCAGGGAAGGCCGGTGATCGTGCAGGCCGGCACATCCGTCGAAAGCCGCAATCTCGGCGCGAAATGGGCGGACATATTGTTCATCGGCCAGCGCACGCTGTCCAGCGCCCGCGAATTCTACGACGATGTAAAGGGCCGGGCGCGCGGTTTTGGACGGGACCCGGAGCAATTGCTGGTCATGCCCGGCCTCTTCCCCATCATCGGCGGAACACAGGAGGAGGCGCGGCGTCGCAAGGATGCGCTCGATGCGCAACTCGACATACCCAAGCTGCTGAACGATCTCGCCACGCGCCTCGGCATCGCGCCCGATGAGATCGATCTGGAAGGGGCGCTGCCCTATGCTCTGATCGAAAAGGCCGATGTAGAGGGGAACTTGGCCCGCCGCCATCGCGACCAGCTTGTCAGCGAAGCCCGGCAGAAGGGGCTGTCGGCCCGTCAGGTTCTTTACAACAATCTGACCGGCGGCCATCGTGTCGTGGTCGGCACGCCGGAGCAGATCGCCGACGACATAGTGAACTGGGTGGACGGGCGCGCCGCCGACGGCTTCCAGCTCAACACGGACGTGCAGACGGAGGGTCTGGAGAATTTCGTCAATCAGGTCGTGCCGCTGCTGCAAAAGCGAGGGCGGTTCCGCACCGAATATGCGGGGCGGACATTGCGTGAGAATCTGGGCCTGACCACCAAGCAACCGGCGCTGCTGACCGCCTGAGAGTGGAATGTGGAAACGGTGCCTGCCCCCGGTTGAACAAGGGACAGGCGTCGTTCCCACGTCGTGAGGGCCGGTCGCCGGACGGTCAGGTGGAAGCCAGCTCCCGTTCGATGGTCGCGACGAGCGCCGGATCGTCCGGCGTCACCGTGGGAGCGAAGCGCGCCACCACCTGACCCGTGCGCCCGATCAGGAATTTTTCGAAATTCCAGAGAACTTCGGGGTCTTCGGTCGGTGTGCGGCCCCGTGAGCGCTGGCGTTCGCGGAACGCCGCCGCGTCGCCCTGCTTCTCCGGAAAGGCGTCGGTCAGCGCGGCATAGAGGGGCTGCTTGTGCGGTCCGGTCACGTCAGCCTTGCTGAACAGGGGAAAGGACACGCCATAGGTCGTGGAGCAGAAACCGGCGATTTCCGAGTCGGTGCCGGGTTCCTGCGCACCGAAATCATTGGCCGGGAAGCCCAGGACCTCGAACCCGCTCTCCTTATATTTCCGGTAGAGCGCTTCCAGCCCCTCATATTGCGGTGTCAGGCCGCATTTGGAGGCGACATTGACGATGAGCAACACCTGACCGGCATGGTTGGCCAGCCTGTCCGCGCTACCGTCAATCCGGGTCAGTTCTATGTTCGCGATATCAGCCATGACATGTCCTTTCGCTCTTGGTTTGGCGGGATGCGTGCCGGCTGGCCGAAGGACCGGACCGCACGCATCCGCCGGTCAGAAGTTGAAGCTTGTGCCGACCAATATGCTGTGGGTCCTGAAATTGCCCTCAAGCTCATTGGCGTTCATCGTCCGCAAATTGAGATCAGGGACGTTGAAGAAGCGATATTTCAGCGTCAGGTCCACCCGGTCGTTGAGGGCATGGCGAACGCCGGCAATGGCCTGCCAAGCGAAATTGATGCTGTTCTCGTCGGAGAAATAGGGGCCGTTGCTCTCGTCCAGCGTCCAGCGGCCGCTGCTGACCCGTGCGAGACCGAGGCCGCCGCCGACCGAAAAGGCCCAAGGCTGCCGGGCCGTTCCGCCAATGTCGAGCAGGCCGTTGAACAGGCCGGACAAGACCTCCGTCGCGCCGCCTGCATTGCCGTAATAGCCCGCGGGACGGGCCGTTGTATCGAGCGGCACTGTGGCATTGTCGAAGCGGATGCTCTTGATGTTGAGGCGCTTGTAGGCGGCCTCGAACTCGGTGCGGAACAGGCCGAGATCGTAGCCTAGCGTGCTCTCCAGATCCCAGCCCGGCTTGTGACGCACGCGCAGCGCGTCCCGTACCGGCGCGCTGGCGGGGTTGTAGACGCGTTCCGCCGTGGAAGCGCGGAAGTCCGTCTCCTTGATCACGCCAGCCGCCACGCCGAGATAGAAGCCCCGTCCGTCGGCACGGCGTTGGGGGAAGGGTTCGCTCTCGCGATCGATGTTGCGGAAGGCGATTTCGGCGCTGACGCTGAAGGTGCGCGGCGCACCGGCCGACAGGCCCGTGCCGGAGGCGGAGGGCACCCAATAGCGTTCGTCCGTGATATTCTGGACGTTCGCGCGCAGGGTGTAATCCTGGCCGCCGCTGCTGAAGCTGTAGCTCGCGCCCAGATCGCCTATGGTGACGGAGGGATAGACGAAGCTATTGGCCGCCTGTCCATAGGCCTTGCCGGAGTAGCGCACGCCGCCGGACAGTTTCAGCCCGGCAATATACGGAACCGCATATTCGACCTGACCGGAGGCCTGGAATTCGGTGGTGCCCGCGATCTTCTTGCCGATGAGCGCCGGATTGCCGGAAATCTGCTTGGCATCCAGATAGGCGGCGGACAGGCCGATATTCAGGTTCGATGTGGGCCGGACGAACAGGTTCGCCTCGAAACCCTGGTGCCGCGCTTCGCCATCGCGGATGAAGTAATTGGCGCTGTTCACATATTCGGACGGCAGCTTGATCCTGTAGAGGGCGATATTGGCGCTGCCCCAGTTACGTTCCGCCTTGATGCCCACCTCATATTGCGTGCTTTTGAGGGGACCGAAGGAGGCGTTGGGATTGTTCGTCGTTGCCGCCGCCAGGCCGCCGCGCTGGAGCGCGTCGACATAGGTTCCGTAGATGCGGACCTTCGGCAGGACCTCATAGGAGAGCGAGTAGACCGGCGAAACCGGGCGATAGCGGAAATTGGATGTGATCTTGCTGGCGGGATCGAAATTGCGTTCCGTATAATCGGTATAGCGCAGGCCCAGCAGAGCGGAGAAGCCGCCCCAACTGATCGTGTCGCTGATGAAACCCGCATATTGCTCGATGGTCTGATAGCGCGTCCAGTAGGGAGGACGCTCGACGAGAAGCGCCGCGGGCTTGCCGGTGATGGAGGGCACGGTCCAGGGCTGATAGATATTGCCGGTGCCGATCACCGTGGTTCGGGTGGGATTGTCGAACTCGAAATCGACGGTCGTCGTAGATATACCGGCGATCAGTTGATGTTCGAATGGCCCGGTCCTGAATTTTCCTTCCAGCGTCGCTTGCGTGACATAATACCAGAAGACGCGGTTCATGTTGAACGCGGTCGAGGTGTAATTGCCGTTATTGTTCGTGACAGAGATGGTGTTGCCCGGAAAGCGCTCGTCGATATCGGCATAGCGCACCGACAAATTCGCGGTCCAGTCAGGGTCGATTTCCCATTTCAGGCGGCCGGTGATGATGGGAACATCGTTGAACTTGCTGCTGCCGTCCGCGCCCAGGTTGAGCTTGCCGGTGGTCGGCTGCAAATAAGTGACGGCGGTGGTGTAGGATATGCTGTTCGACTGTTCCGTCTGGAGCGTGCGCTGGTAGAAGCCGTCCAGATACCAGGTCAGAGTGTCGGTCAGCTTACCTTGCAGGGCGAGGGAGAAGAACTGGTTGCGGTTATAGGCGCCATTGTAAAGGCGCCCTTCCTCATGCACGGCATTGAAGCGGAAAGCGATATTGCCGTCGTCCGTGAGCGGCCCGCCGATATCGAGATGGGCGCGCAAGATGCTGGATGAGCGATAGCTGAGATTGGCGACGACCTGGAGATCGTCGGTCGGCCGCTTCGACACGAAATTGACGACGCCGCCCGGTGAGGCGAAACCGTAGACGAAGCCGCCCGCGCCTTTCAGGATCTGAATCTCCTGTAAATGCTCGATCGGATGGTCCTGGAACCAGTAGGGGAAGGGAAGGCCGTCCAGCTTGTAGCCATTGGTGCGATCGATCGCGATGCCGCGCGAGGAGAAGGTGTTGCCGGACGCGACGCCTGAATTGTTCGAGCGGATGGAGGCGTCATAGTTGAACGCGGCGTCGATGGTGGTCGCCGCGTTGCGCTTCAGTTCGTCGGCATCGACCGCGCCCACGGAAAAGGGCGTTTCGAGAAGGGAGCGCGCGCCCAGAGCGCCGCTGTCAGCTACATTGCGGCTTTGGCGCTGACCGTTCACGATGATTTCGGCGCTGTCTGCGTCCTCGGCGGCATCGGCCGCGGTGGTGCCCGCTTCCGATGCAAAGGCCGGAGCCGTTGCCAGCCCGGAGCCGGTGAGCGCCAGCAGGGCCATGCCCAAAGCCCTGCGGCTGCTTTCGAAATTCCACGGAAACGCCGGTAACGACGCATTGCTGCGCATTATGAGAATCCTTTCGCGAACCCGGCCGCGCCCAAATCCGCGTCGAAGAAATGGGATTGGCGCAGCATTGGGGGAGGAGAGAACCGGTCCCGTCGTCGGGCTGAAGGCCGGGAAACACAGGTTGTCCGCTTCATGGCGGAGCCAACTCCATGCAGCACCCCTCTACAAAGGCTTTCCGGCTGCGAGTTATCTGAATGGCTCGGCCATCATCGATAAATTTCAATAGATGGTCGCGGAGAGGTGGAGGGGGTGCGAGGCCTCGCTCATCAAGGGTCGTGACGGCCCGAGGTGACGAAATGCTTTGCGCGATTGCAAAGGGTGCCGGGGTGCGGTGTTCAGGGTTGCGCCGTCGCTGCGGCGGGCTCGGCCGGCGAGGGCAGGGTTGCCGGATGTTTCCACCCCAGCGCCGGGGCAATCTTCGTCGCGATCAGTTCCAGCACGCGGACCGTTTCGTCGAAGCTGACCACGCCCGGATTGACCTGGCACAATATATCCGTGGCGAGCGGCAGAACCTGTTCACCCTGCAATTGCTCGATCACCTCGTCAGGGTGGCCATAAAAGGCGTGGAAGCGTTCGAGATAGCCGTCAAGGTCAAGACCGGCGGGAAATCGCCCATTAGCCACCATCTTCTTCGACGCATGCAGTACGCCCTCGGCGAGCGCCGCCTTTGCGGCTGCGCGGTCCCTGGCCGGGAAAACGAGCCGCGAGAGGCCGATGCGGGGTTTGCGCCCGGCATTTTCCGGGTTGGTGTGCCATGCCTCGAGGAAGGTTTCGGCCCAGGGACGCTGCACGAGATCAGTCCGTTCCTCATAGCCGTAGGTGGCGCGGTTGAGGAGCAGGTGCGAACCGCCCCGTCCGGCATAGGCCGCGCCTTCATGGCCGAACACGCCTTGCCAGATGCGCTGGCCCAGGCCCGGCGCATGCGGCTGCACACGGGCGGTGTGGCCATCGACGATCGGTTCCCCGGCGAACGCCTTTCTGAGCAATTCCAGACCCTTGGTCGTCAGTTCCCGCTTATGCTCGACCGAGGCGCCGAAGGCCTTGAATGACAAGGGATCGCCGCCGCTGCTGATGCCCAGTTCAACCCTGCCGCCGCTGATGACATCGACGGTGGAGGCGTCCTCGGCCAGGCGGATAGGGGATTCCAGCGGCAGGGTGATGACTGCGGTGCCGAGGCGGATGGTCCGGGTATTCTCCGCCACCGCCGCCAGGAAGGTGAAGGGAGAGGCACCCGCGCCGGGGCCGTTGCGACCGTCCTCGAAATGATGCTGTGCCACCCAGCCCGCGTCGAAGCCAAGCTCCTCCGCTATTTTGAACAGTTGGATGAAGTTGCGATACAATGTGGGCAGGTCGGCCTGACCTTCGAGATGGGTGAGAAAGCCGAGCCGAAATCCGTTGGTCATATACTATCCCTGTCCGACGCCGCCTTGTGCGCTTCCGATGCGAAGCCCTGTCCAGGCTTTGCGCTCAGACGCGCCGGGTTGTCCGCGTTTCCCTGAGGATTGCCTGATGATTGAGGCCCGAAGGCGTTGCCGAACGGCCGGAGCGGAGCGCCCCCTGTCCCAGGGCGCTCCGCGAATTGCGGTCACTCGGCCGCGACGGCGACAGATGCGGCAGCATACCGGTTTTCCGGCACCGGCAATCCCAGATGACCCCGCAGCGTGTCATGCTCATAGTCGGTGCGGAACAAACCCCGCTGCTGCAAGATCGGGATGACGCGCTCCCGGAACAGCGCGAAGCGGTCGGGCGCGCCGACATTGACGTTGAACCCATCGGCTGCGCGGCCGGTGAACCAACGCTCGATTTCATTGGCGATGGTTTCCGGTGACCCAACGAAACCCTTCTTGCTCTGGCTGCGGAGAACGGCTTGGCGCAAGGTCAGCTTCTCCTCGCGCGCGACGCGGATCAGACGCTCGGCAGCGCCCTTGTAGCTGTTCAGGGTGACGCCCGTCAGGTCCGGGAACGGCGCGTCCAGATCATATTGGCGGAAGTCGTGATAGTTGAAGGCGCGGCCAAGCTGTACCAGCTGCTTGTCGATGTCGAGATTCTCTATGCGCTCGTCCGCGATGCGATGCGCTTCCTCGTCCGTATCGGCGATGATGGGGAATATGCCGGGCAGGACCTTGATCTCGTCCGGGTTGCGACCCAGCGCGGCGGCCCTGGCCTTCAAATCGGCATAATATTGCTGGCCGGATTCAAAATCAGGGGATGCGGCAAAGGTCGCCTCGGCGATATGGGCGCCGAGATTGCGGCCCTCGCTGCTGTCGCCCGCCTGGAAGATGACGGGCTGTCCTTGCCTGGAACGCGTGAGCGCGAGGGGACCGGCGACGGAGAAATGCTTTCCCTTGTGATTGAGAGCATGCTGCTTGTGCTTGTGAAGGAACAGGCCGCTTTCCTTGTCGCGAGGGAAGGCATCGTCCTCATAGCTGTCCCACAGGCCCTGCACGACACGGACGAACTCCAGCGCGCGCTCATAGCGGACGGCATGGTCGAAATGCTCTTCGCGGCCATAATTCCTCGCCGCGCCCTCAAGGCCGGTTGTCACGACATTCCAGCCCGCACGGCCCCGGCTGATCTGATCGAGCGACCCGAATTGGCGCGCGACATTATAAGGTTCCCAGTAGCTGGTCGTCAGCGTGCCGACCAGGCCGATGCGGGAGGTATGGCTGGCGACGGCGGAGAGCAGCGTGAGCGGTTCGAGCCGGTTGAGGAAATGCGGGGAGGTGTCCGGTGTGATGAAGGGGGAATCGACGATGAAGACGAGATCGAATTTCGCTTCTTCCGCGAGTTTCGCATTGGTGATGTACCAGTTGATGTCGACGCTTGAATCGCCGGGCACATCGGGGTGGCGCCAGTTATATTGATCGTTTCCGACGCCTGTCAGGATGGCGCCCAGGTGAAGCTTCCGGCTCATAGATACCTCTTGGATGTCGATGATGGCATCGAGAATAGGGCGTCGAGCAGGTGCGGAATATCAAGGCGTTCTGATAGGGCTATTGGGTCTTCTGAAGTGGGCCGGCGGGCAATTGCGCCTATACGGCCCCGCGCCATGGCATCCTGCGGCACGAGCCACGGATATGTCAGTAAACATCGCGCTTGTATCGTCCCTCTTCGGCAAGCGCGTTCAACCGGTCCTCTCCGAGGATATCGGTCAGCACGTCATGCACGCCGGCCGCCATGCCCTTCAGGCTGCCGCAGACGAGGATAGTGGCGCCCCGTTCGACTTGCCCGGCGATCGCATCGGCGGCTTCCGTCAGAAGATGCTGCACATAGCGGCCGCAATCCGCATCGCGCGAGAAACTGCGATCGAGGCGTGCCAGCGTGCCGTCGGCGAGCCATGCGGACAGTTCGTCCTCCAGGAAATTCTCATGCGCGCGGCTGCGTTCGCCGAATAACAGCCAATGCCCCTTATGCCCCTCATGTGCCTGCGCGCGGAGATGGGCGCGCAGGCCCGCAATGCCGGTGCCGTTTCCGATCAGGATCAGCGGGCGTCCGTCCATCGCCGCATGGAAACCCGGATTGGAACGAATGCGCGCCTGCATCGTCGATCCGATCTGCAAATGGGCGGTCAGCCACCCCGATCCGATGCCGAGGCTGCCGTCATCCTTTTCGACCCGCCGGACGATCAGGTCGAGCGTACCGTCCTCGGTTATGGACGCTGCCGAATATTCGCGCATCGATGCAGCGTCGTCGTCCGGCCGCACCTCCAATATGTCGCCCGCCTGCCAGATGCCGTTGCTGTCGGGGGCAGGTTCAAAGCGCAGGTGGAAGGCCTTGAGCGCCGGACTGCCTGGATTGAGTTCCGTCCGTTCGACCAAGGTCCATGGCACGAAGGCCGCATGTTGCTGCGCCCGCGTGCCTTCTCCGGCGCCGAGATGCTGCAGGGCTGCCTGCCATGCCGCCTCTCCTTCGCCATCGAGGCGGTCCATGGTGATGAGGGGGAAAATCCGCACGGCGCCGGACCGCGTGAGCCAGGCGTCGATCCTGCGTCCATAGCCGCAGAAATCGGGATATTCCCGGTCGCCAATGGCGAGCATGCCATAATGGAGATGGCTGAGGTCCAGTGGTGCGCCGTCCACGATGCGGCTGGTGAAGCCGCGCGCCATGTCGGGCGGCTCGCCATCGCCATAGGTGCTGACGACGAAGAGGATGCGGCTTGCACCCGCCAGTTCCTCCGCGGTCAGCTTGCCGACCGGCAGCACCCGTACGCGGACCCCGCCCTGCGCCAGCGCCAGCGCGGCGTTGCGCGCCTTGATCTCCGCCACGCCCGTCTGGCTGGCATAGGCGATCAGTATCGCGCCGGAGGAACCACCATCCGCGGCCAATGCCTTGTCCAGCGCCTTCGCCTCCTGCTTCCGCTTCCGGCGCGAGAGGTAGAGGAGGTAGCCGGTGATGGTGAACAACGGCATGGTCAGGCTGGTGAGGAGCAGCGCGATCCGCCCCGGCACGCCGAAAAAGGCGCCGCGATGAATCTCGTACATGCTCTGCGTGATGACGACGCCCAGCGGGCGGCGGTCATACAGATCACGCTTCTTGAGCGTGGCGGTCTGCGGGTCGTAGCTATATTTGTCAGTCTGGCGCAGATGACGCGCATCGGCGGGCCGCGCGTCGAAGCTGATGGCCTTCACCGGCTGGCTGGGTTCCGGCTGGGTGATGCGAATCCAGGCATAGCGCCCGTCCGTCGCCTGGCGGAAGGCCGCCCATGCCGGATCGACGGGCGGGCGGGGCGCGATGCCGTCCCGCTTGCCACGCGCGCCTTCCTCGCCGCCCGTCTTGCCGGTCAGTGCATAGCTGACATTCTGACGATACCAGTCATAGCTCCACCATAAACCGGTCAGCGCGCTGAGCAGATAGAAGGCGAGCACCCATGTCCCGATCACGACATGCAGAGCGCGCCACAGGTTGCGTCCGGTCTTGCGCAGGTCGAGCACGAACCAGGCGCGCCAGTCCAGCGCCTGGCGCGGCCAGCGCAAATAGAGGCCCGACAGCGCGAAGAAGATGAGGGAGATGGCGCTGAATGCCGTGATCTGCCGCCCGATGCCATTGCCTTCGCCGGGCAAGGCGAGCCAGCGATGCAGCCCCTCCATGGTCTCGAAAAAGGCCTCGCCGCGTCCTTCCCCCAGCCATTGCCCCGTGGCGCGGTCAACTTGGCCCTGCTCGCGGCCTTTTCCCTCCATCGCGATCAGGCGGACGCTGTGCGAGCGTTCGCGCGGTATCTGCCAGTCGAGGCGGCTGACATAATAGCCGGGATGATCGGCCTGTATGCGCGCGATCAGCCTGTCCGGCGACAGGTCGGGCGTGGCAGGCGTGCCGGGCGTGAAGAGGCGCGGATTGAGCGCTTCCCTGATCTCATCCTCGAAGCTGATGGTCGCGCCCGTCACCCCCATGATCGCAAGTACGATGCCGGCCGTGATCCCCAGAAACCAGTGAAGCTGGAAGAATATACGCTTGGCCACGAGAGTCCCGAACATGGCCGCCCCACGCAGCCGATAGGGATTTGTACCAATTTATCGTCAAAATGCAATTGCGACCGATTATCATTATTAGTATCGGCGCTAACAAGGGTCACATAATCAGGGGTACGGACATGAGCATCTGGTTGATGGCGGCATCGGCGGCGAGTGCGGCAGCGGGCGACGCGGGCGCGCTGGACAACAGGCCGGCGGGCGAACAGCAGATCGAGCGCAAGCTGGACGAGGAGATCATCGTCACCGGCCAGCGGCCCTCGTTCAAGACGGACGTGGTGCAGGTGGGTGCTTTCCGCAATCAGTCCGTGCTCGATACGCCCGCGACGGTCGCGGTGATTCCGCGCGCGCTGCTCGACGCACAGGGAGCCATCGGCCTGGAGGAGGCGCTGCGCAACACGCCAGGCGTGACGCAGCAGGCGACAAGTCCGACGACGAGCAACAATTTCGTTTCGCGCGGCGTCCTGATGAACGCGCGCACCAATTACCGCCTCAACGGTGCGTTGCAGATCATCAATCTCAGCCCCGTGCCCATAGAGAATAAACAGCGCGTGGAATTGCTGAAAGGCGTATCCGCGCTCTATTATGGCATCTCCACGCCCTCCGGCATCGTCAATGCGGTGATGAAGCGGGCGGGGGACCGGCCTGTCACCAATATCTATTATAATGGCGATGTGGAGGGCAGCTTTGGTTCCGGCATCGATGTCGGCCGCAAGTTCGGGCCGGAGGGCCAGTTCGGCGCGCGCATCAACGGTTATGCCAGCCATGTCGAGACGCCCATAGACGGGGTGAACGGCTATCGGTACCTTGCCAGCGGCGCCTTCGACTGGCAAGTGACGGACAAGCTCGCCCTGAAACTGGATGTCGAGCATTATCGCCGCGCCACGGATGAGCCGGGCGGCATATCGCTGGCGGGGTTCCAGCTTCTCAAGGACATCCCAAATCCGCATGCCCGCTATGCGCCGGTCAATGCGCCCTATCGTACCTGGTCGACCAATATTCTGGGCCGGGCCGACTATGCGATCGACAGCGACTGGTCGGTTCGCATTGAGGGCGGCCTCGCGACCTCGCGCCGCCAACGCGCCCGCGCGGACTTCACTTTCACCAGCGCCGCGACTGTCGGCACCGGCGCGGGACGGATTGCGGGCAACTATACGCCCGACCAAAGCTATCGAAACGAATATGTCCGCGGCGAACTGGCGGGCAAGATCGATACTTTCGGCATCCGGCACGAGCTGCTTTTCGGGGCCGCGCGCAACCGGCAGGTGCAGAAGGATCAGAACCAGCGCAATTATGCCAACATGGCTCAGAATTTCTACGTGGCCCCCGACTATGATTTTGACAGCCTGAACTTCAATTCGGTCCGCTTCCTTGCGGGCAGCGTCAATATCGACACTGGTTTCTATGTTCTCGACACCGCGCATGTCGGGGAGAAGCTGCTGCTGATCGGCGGCGTGCGCCGTGTCGTCTACGACACGAAGAATATCGACGGCAGCGGCAAGTTCCGGATCACCGCCTGGACGCCGACCGGTGGCGTGGTGTTCAAGCCGACATCGAAGACCAGTCTCTACTTCACCTATATCGAGGGTCTGGAAAGTGCCGGCACGGCGCCCGACGGCACCACCAATCAGGGTACGATCATGCCACCGGTCGTCAGCAAGCAGATCGAGGCCGGCGCGCGGGCGGAGCTGTTCGGCGCGTTGGCCAGCATTGCCTATTTCAACATCGACCGGGGCCTGTCCTATACCGATCTGTCGAGAGGGTCGCCCGGCACCTATGTCACCAACGGTCGCGCGTTGCATGAGGGCGTCGAGGCTTCGCTACAGGGCAATCTGACGTCCACCATATCCGTCTCCCTGGCCGGGCAATATCTGCGCGCGATCCAGAAGGACACGGGTAACGTCCTGCAGAATGGCAAGCGTGTGGACAACACGCCGCGCTGGTCCGGATCGGCCTTTGTCGAATATCGTCCGGCGGCCTTGCAGGATTTCGGCATCAATGGGGGCATCTATCATACCGGTCTGCGCTATGCCGATGCGCAGAACCTTTACGTCATGCCCGCCTACACGACCTACAGCCTCGGCGCCAATTACAAGGTCCGGATGGAGAAGGACCGCGTGCTGACGCTGCGGGTCAATGGCGACAACCTCACCGACAAGCGCTATTGGTCGACTGGCGGCACGATTTTCTATGTAGGTCTGGCGCGGCAGGTGCGCTTCTCCGCCAGCATGGATTTCTGACGAGTGGGGAGCGCCGTGATGGGCCGCTTTGGCCGGGGTTGGCAATTCGGGCAGGCTGCCGGGATACCGCCTTTTCAGGTGGAGAACTATCCAATGGGGGTTTTGTGATCTCCCGTCCCGACAATGATATCCAGTATCATTCGAATTTCTTATAATAATATCCGCACGGAGGGTTATGATTATTTCATGATATGAGACTTTCTGTTTTGGAATAGTCCCTGAGACCTTCCAACCAATGCTGACCGGTGACGAGTCAAACCAGAGATCGCCGGTTTGTCCAGAAGGGGCCTCGAAAAGGTTCCGGTCAGTATTGGGGGTTTATAATGTCAAAGGGAATCATATCCGGTTTTTCCGGTGTATCGGCGCTGGCGTTGCTGATCGCCACGTCCTCCACCACGCAGGCGCGGACCGCCGATGCCGCCTCCGCCGATGCCGGGGCGGCAGCGGAAGCCGATAGCACGGACGCCATCGTCGTCACCGGCACGCGCCTGACCGGCCTGAAAGCAGCGGACAGCGCCGCGCCCGTCCAGGTCATCGGCTCCGACACACTGGCCAAGGTCGGGCAGCCGAGCTTGACGCAGGCGCTGAACCAGATCGTGCCGTCCTTCACGGCCCAGGCCTTTGGCGGCGACGCTTCCAACCTGACCCTGACCGCCAAGTTGCGCGGTCTCAGCCCCAATCACGCGCTCGTGCTGGTCAACGGCAAGCGCCGCCACCCCAGCGCGAATTTCCACGTTTCGGGCGGCCCGTTCCAAGGCGGCTTCGCACCCGATCTGGACCTCATACCGCCGCAGTCGATCGAGCGCATCGAGGTGCTGACCGACGGCGCCGCGGCGCAATATGGTTCGGACGCGATCGCGGGCGTCATCAACATCATCCTGAAATCCGACCGCAAGGGCGGGTCGTTCAGCGCGACCGCCGGTGAGCATTATGATGTCGGCGGGCAGACGCTCAGCACGACCGGGCGGCTCGCCATTCCCCTGGGGGATGACGGCTTCATCAACGCGACGGGCTTCTTTCGCTTCCACGATACGACTCAATTGGGCGGCGGCGACCGGCGTGTCGCCAATATCAACGGCGTGCCCGTCACCGTCGCGCCGACGGCGACCAATCCCGGCTATGGCTCGCTGGCGGGCGTAACGGGTTTTCCCAATCTCAATCCCATCATGTCCGATGCGAAATCCTATCTCGCGACGGGTGTCGTGAACGGGGCCTATGATTTCGGCGATGTCGAACTGTACGGCAATGCGACGGTGGGCCGGCGTGTCGCCCTCGCCAACGAGCAATATCGAGCGCCGAACATCGTGTTCCGTCCGGTGGACGGTCGCGCGCTACAGCCGGGGGAAGTCGTCTCCAACGGTTTCGTGCTGCTCTATCCCAATGGCTTCGTGCCGCATCTGCGCCTGACGGAGGAGGATTATGCGATCAGCGGCGGCTTGCGGGGCGAGATCGGCGGATGGCGCTGGGATGCGTCGGCGACCTATGGCCGCGACCGGGTGAAGTTGCAGACCGTCGATTCCGCCAATGTCAATCTGTATCAGGATTTCGGATACACGCCGAAGGACTTTGACGATGGCGGTTTCATCGGTACGCAGTTCACGCTGAACCTCGACATCGCCAAGGGTATAGAGATCGGCTTCGCCAAGCCGCTCAACGTCGCGGTCGGCGCCGAGTATCGCCGGGACAGCTATGAGATTTTCGCGGGCGAATTCGGTTCCTATTATCGGACGGGCGCGCAATCCTTCCCGGGTTTCCAGCCCTCCAGCGCGGGTGAGAACAGCCGGAAAAGCTGGTCGGTCTATGCCGACGTGACGGCTTATCCGGTTGAGAACTGGTCGATCAGCGCGGCTGGACGATACGAGAAATATACGGATATCGGGTCCACCACCATCGGCAAGCTGACCACGCGCTATGATTTCTCGCCCGCCCTTGCGCTGCGCGGGACGGTCAGCACAGGCTTCCGCGCTCCGTCGCTCGGTGAATCCTATTATCGCGCCATCAGCGTGTCGCCGACGTCGGAAACGGTGCAGGTGGCGGCCAATAGCAGCGCGGCGAGGCTGCTCGGCTATTCCGCGCTCAAGCCGGAGAAATCGACCAACTTCTCCGTGGGTGTGGTCGCCCATCCCGTGCCCGCCGTCACGATCACGCTCGATGTCTACCAGATCAAGGTACGCGACCGTATCGCCTCGACAGGCAGCATTCAGGGCCTGCGCGCCTTTACGGTCGTCAACCAGGCCGTGCTGGACGCGATCGCCTCCATCGGGCGGGAATATGACAAGACCGTTCCGCAGGTCGGCATCCAGACCTTCACCAATGCCTTCAATACCCGGACGCAGGGCATCGACCTGGTGGTGAGCGCCACCCAGGATGTGGGTTTCGGCAAGGTCAACTGGTCGTTGAACGGCACCTATGGCAAGACCAAGGTGACGTCGGTCAACCTGCCCAGCACGGCCTTCACGCCGACAGTGCGCGGCTATATCGAGACGGCGCAGCCCAAGTTCAAACTGGGCCTCGGCGCGTTGCTGACCAGCGGGCGCTTCTCCGCCAATCTGCGCGAGACCATCTATGGCCCCTCGTCGGTTCCGCTGTCGCCTGACGGTGCCACTTATTACACCGCGCGTATCCCGACGGCGGCGATCACCGACCTCGAACTGGGATATAAGCCATCGGACTGGCTTGAGTTCAATGTCGGCGCGAGCAACCTGTTCAACAAGAAGGCGCCGGAGGTGCCCTATGTCCCGGGCAGCTCGGCCACGTCGCCGACCTCGATCAGCGGGAGCCAGGTGTTCGGCGCGCCGCTCACCTTTGGCGGCTATGGCATTAATGGCGGTTATTATTACGCCCGTGTCGGCGTGACCTTCTGAGGATGAAGAGGGGGGCGGCGGCGTTTGTCGTCGCCCCATCGACCGGGATCGGCTGTGTCGCGGAGAGAGAAGATGAACAATGGGATTGGGGTAATGGATGGGGCGGCGGCGCTGCGCCGCCGGTCTTTCCTGGGCGCCATGGGCGGCCTGATCGTGACGGGCGTCGGCATGGCGCCCGTCCGGGCGGCCACTGCGTCGGCGCCGCGCCGGGTGATCGTCGTCGGCGCGGGCATTGCGGGCGTCGTCGCCGCGCATGAGGTCGAGAAGAGGGGCGGGGAAGCGATCCTCCTCGAAGCGCGCGATCGTATCGGCGGGCGTGCCTGGACAGTGCGCGGCGGCGATGTCGTCCGGCATGTCGGGGAGGAGGACCAGCGGGTGGATTTCTCGCCCGGACTGTTCCTGAATGTCGGGCCTGCCCGCATTCCCAGCCATCACGACCAATATCTGGGCCTGGCGCGCAGCTTCAACGTGCCCCTGGAGGTGCTGGTCAATCACAGCCAGAGCAATTTGCTGCCCGATAGCGGAACCGGAGGCGGATCGGGCCGCATCCGCGCGCGGCAGGTGGCAAATGACCTGCGCGGCCATCTCTCGGCCCTGCTCGAAAAGGCGTTGAAAAGCGGAACGCTCGACCAGAGCCTCGACGCCGGGGTGCGGACGAAGCTGATCGAGTTCCTGAAACTCTATGGCGACCTGAACGCCGATGGCGATTATCGCGGGTCGGAACGGTCCGGTCTGTCGCAAGTGCCGGGGGCGACCGTCGAACAGGCGATTGCCGTGCCGCCGCTGACGCTTGACGCGCTGCTGGCCAATCCCGGCCTCGCCTACATATTGTTCGACGATAATATCCTGATGCAGCCGACCATGCTGCATCCCGTCGGCGGCATGGACCGCGTGCCGGTCGCCATCGCCAGGTCGCTGCGGACGCCGCCGCGCCTCAATGCGGAGGTTCGGGAGATCAGGCGGCGCGGGCAGGGCGTCCGCATCGTCTATCGCGACGGAAAGACGGGCCGTGACGAGGTGGTGGAGGGCGATCGTGCGATCATCACCACGCCGCTCCCCATCCTGGCGCGCACTCCGTCCGATTTCAGCCGCCCCGTGGCCAGGGCGATTGCGGGTGTCCGTTATTCGGACTCGGTCAAGATCGGCTTCGAAAGCGCACCCTTCTGGGAAGCGGACCAGATTTATGGCGGCATCAGCTTCGTGGGCGGGGATACATCGCTGGTCTGGTATCCGAGCGACGCCTTCCAGAAGCCGCGCCAGATATTGCTCGCCGCTTATGCATCGCGCGATTCCGCCGTCCGCCTGGCATCCCATAGCCGGGCCGAGCAGGTGGAGATCGCTCGTGCGGCGGTGGATCGTCTCCATCCCGGTCACGGCCGCGATCTTGAAAAGCCGGTGCTCGTCAACTGGCGCAAGGTTCCCTTTTCGGAAGGGCCATGGGTCGAATGGAGTGATCCGGGCAATGATGTGTCGGCGGCGGCGCTGCTCAACAAGGGGGATGGGCCCTTCCTGTTTGCGGGTTCCCATCTGTCCGCCTATTCCGGTCATTGGCAGGAGGGCGCGATCCTGTCCGCCCGGCGCGCGGTGGGGCTGGCCTATTCCGATCCCGTTTTCGTTCAGCAAGGAGGCAAAAATGCGTAAGCTCATTCTCGCAGCGGCGGCCCTTGGCGGCCTGATCCTCGGCGGCAACGCCCAGGCGCAGGGCATCGTCAAGCATAAAGGGGCGCCCGGTTCCCCCATCCTCAGCGGCGTGTCCGTGCCCGCCGGTTCCAACCTCCTGATCCTGAGCGGTCAGGTGCCCGCCGCCGACCCGTCCAAGCCCGCGGGATCGCCCGACGCCTTCGGCGATACCAAGGCGCAGGCGATCAGCACCTTCCACAAGATCGAGGCGCTGCTCAAGGCTCAGGGCTATGGCCTGGGCGATGTGATCAAGCTGACCGTATTCCTGGTCGGCGATCCGAAGCTTGGCGGCAAGCTGGACTTCAAGGGTTTCGGCGAAGCCTATAGCCAGTTCTTCGGAACGACCGCGCAGCCCGAACTGTCCGCGCGGTCCGTGGTCCAGGTGGTCGCGCTCGCCAATCCGGCGTTTCTCGTGGAGATCGAGGCGACGGCGGCCAAGGCGCGCTGATCCCTATCTTCCAAAGATTATGGTTCGTGGAGCAGCGATGCTTCACGGGCCTTTCTCTATTCCTGTTGTTGAGCATTCATCGCGGCTTGGACTGAAGGCGATGGTGGCCCGTTTTTTCTTCTCGCGTCCGTTTCCTAATTGTATCAATTGATTATTCGCGACGGCCTGAGGAACGTTATGGCGCGGTCGCGCGTCTGCCTTGCAACGCAGCGTCGATATGCATCGTCAGATTGCGATCAGGAAGAGGTTCAGCCGTTCGTCAGTTCCAGAGGTGGATCGTGCCCAGACCCATTCGCGCCTGTCGCATGGGAGCAGTCCCTTGCGCCCTCATGCTTCCGCTCGCTCCCGCACATCCTCGCCATGCAGCGCCTGCCGATCGGCAAGACAGAGGAGCGGGCGTGCGTTGCGGGTCCGGCTTGGCGGGTCACGAACGGGCGTTCGACGGCAAGATCGGTCTTCGGGTGGGCGGGAGCACAAGGTCGCCACTGGCGCGAAATCTCGGGATTTTCGGAGAGTATAGCTACGGGGCGGTCGAGGGCGTCCGAAGTGAAGACGAGAGTCCTCAATGCCTCCGCACGCGGCGCCAGTTCCGGCGACATCATAGGGCGCATCAATATCCGCGCTCACGCCCCGATCAGCGAAGGCGTCGCTTCATTTTGACGTTTGCCAGTCACTTCAATCCCAATGAGGAGCTTCGATCATGAACCGACATTTCATTCAGCCGGCACTTTTCCTGGGTCTCGCGGCGTCGGTCGTTGCGCTTGGCGGCTGTTCGCGCGGGGCGACGCGCGGCGGCCTCATCGGCGGCGCAGGCGGCGCCGTGGTCGGTAGCGCGACCGGTTTGGGAACGGCGGAGGGTGCGCTGATCGGCGGTGCGGCGGGCGCGCTGATCGGTGACGATGCGGATCGAAACGATCGGAGGCGCCGTCGTCGCTGAACGGTCGAGTTTCGGACAGGCGAGGTTTCGCCAGATAATTCTTGGCGGTTATTCCGATCTGAATGGCGGCGGGAAGGGGCCGCCGCCTTATGAAGATATCCCGAGGGACAGGGCCGGGATGACGCTGTTCAGGCAGCGTCGATCATAACGGAGCTATCAATATCGCTTAACTGTCCTCGCCTCGAAATCGCTTGCCCCGGGCGAGGGGAGGCTGCATGTCCTCACGGCACCCGCGAGCAGCGATGCTGCCGCTTGCTTTTAGCTTTATTGCCCGATTTCGAAGAGATTATGGATGGTCGACTATCGGTATCTCGGCCGCTCCGGCATCAAGGTTTCGCCGCTGACACTCGGGACGATGATGTTCGGCGGCCAGACGGATGAGGCGACCTCGCACCGCATCATCGACAAGGCGCGTGAGCAAGGCATCAATTTCATCGATACTGCGGACGTCTATACGGGGGGAGCCTCGGAAGCTGTGGTCGGGCGCGGCATCAAGGCGAACCGCGATCATTGGATACTCGCGACCAAGTTCGCCAATCCGGGTGGCCCGGGACCCAACCAGCGCGGCCAGTCGCGCAAGTGGATCATAGAAAGTGTCGAGAATAGCCTGCGGAGATTAGGGACCGACTATATCGACGTCCTTTACTTCCACCGTGCCGTGTTCGATGCGCCGCTGGCGGAAGGCGTGCGGGCGTTGGGGGATCTGGTCCGGCAAGGGAAGCTGCGTTATTTCGGCGTGTCCAACTTTCGTGCGTGGCGCATCGCGGAAGTCGCCCATCTCTCCGATCAGCTTGGCATAGATCGCCCGGTTGCAAGCCAGCCCCTCTATAATATCTTCAACCGTGTTGCCGAAGTGGAGGAACTTCCGGCCGCGAATTATTTTGGCCAAGGCGTGGTGTCCTACAGCCCGCTCGCGCGAGGCGTGCTGACCGGCAAATATCGGCCGGATGAAGCGCCCGCCGTCGATACGCGGGCGGGACGGCAGGACAAGCGCATTCTCGAAACCGAGTTCCGCCCGGAATCGCTCCAATTGGCGCAAAGGATCGCGGACTATGCCCGCGCGCGTAATATAGGACCCGCAGCGTTCGCGATTGCCTGGGTGCTTCACAACAGGTTGATAAGCTCGACGATCACGGGTCCACGTACCGAAGCGCATTGGGACAGCTATGTAGAGGCGCTGGACGTCAGGCTGACGGCCGAAGACGAGGCGTTCATCAATGGGCTTGTCCCGGCTGGCCATGCCTCTACGCACGGCTTCACCGATCCCGGGCACCCGGTCGAGGGCCGCGTGCCCTATTGACGGTATCGGCCTCGGATCGATCCCAAGGACAGCGGTTCCGTCCTGCCGATCCGGTGAGCGAGCCGGTCGCCCCAATGATCCTGCATGTCCATTGATTCCCTGGATTCCCGACCGGATCGCGATCTGGGGCGTCGAGGAACTCTCAAAGCGATATCGGTCGCACATCGGCGCGAAGGCCTGAAAGGTTCGCTGGCCGGGCTGGTCCGCCGCGAAGGCGTGTCGTGGATGCGCTCAAGCCCGGCGGCCGTTTCGCCTTTCTCGGCATATCGATCCTGCCGTGGCGGCCAGGCCTGCGGCGCTACGCATCGACCGGCAGTTAGCGTGGGGCCGGATGCGCGCCGCCGGGTCATTCCGCGCCCGGACTTTCCCCACGCCGATAGCGCCGCAGGCCTAGGGTGAACAGGAGGACGGCCAGGGCGGCATAGCCGATGCTCGCCGCGCCGAGGAATGCCGCCGTGCCGAAGTTCGGGCGTCGCACCAGTTCCACCGGGATCAGCACGATGAAGGCGGCCGGGAAGAGGGTGTAGACCACCAGTTTCAACTGTCCCTGATAGATGGAGCCGGGATAGAAGGAGAAGGTGACGAGGAAGTCCGTCAGGTCGCGCGCAAAGCTGCGCGCGCCCCTCGCCCAGAAAGCGATGCTGGCAAAGGCGGTCGCGGTCGACAGGAACACGACGAGACCGCATAGCAGCACGAACATGACCCATCCGGCATCGCTCCATCGCAGGCCCGCCACCGTGAGGAAGAGGATGAGCGCGGTCACGATGTCTCCCCAGCCGGAGACGTTGCTTTCGCTGGCGAGGAGGCGCGGCAGCACGGCTTTCGGCTGCGTCAGCAGCATGTCGGGAACCCCGGTCACGATCTGCCGCGCCATATCGCGATAGCCGCCGGCGAGAATGCCGCCCAGCCCGACAATGGCGGCGAGCAATGCATTCAACAACGCCATGTCGGGCATGCGCCATCCGCCCACCGACCGGAAGCCCGCGAAGAACAGGAACCACATGGCGAGGACGAAGCCGTTGTTCAGCGCCATCGCGCAACCCTGGAGCCAGGCGCTGCCCCGGTCCGCGGTGGAGGCGCGGATGGCGGCATGGACATGGGCGGCATAGGTCATGGCAAGGCGGCGCATCACGCGCCCTCCCGCATCAGGCGGGCGACACCGCGCGACCAGATCCAGGCGACGAGCGCTGACAGCAGGGCGATCCACAGCAACTGGCGGTACAGCGCCTGCGCGAACACTTCCGCCGACGGCCGCGTCGCCATGGTGCCGACCCAGTATATTTGCGCGGCATAGGGGGTGGCCTGCGCGATCCGGGCGAGCCAGTCGGGATAGAGCGTTATCGGCGCCATCAGACCGCCCAGCAGGAAGGCGATCTTCTGGTTCACGATATAGACGGGCACGGCGCGCCCGACCCAGAAGACCGACAGGCCGATCATCAGCGACAGCAGCACGCCGATCACGGCACCGAGCAGCAGGAGCAACAGCAGGGCGGGCCACCAGAGGAGCGGCGGCGCGTCGAACCGCGAGAATGCGAGCAGCACTGCGCCGCAACCGACCAGCACGACGATGCGGGCGGCCGCGCTGCCGATGGCTTCACCGAAGCGCAGCACGACATGCGGCTTGGGACGCAGCAATCGCGCCTCGATCTGGCCGGAGCGTATGTCGTCCTCCAGCGCCAGATGCATGGCGGGCGTGCACAGGGTGGCGATTTCCGTCACGCCGACATAGAGACCCAGACCGCCGGGCGGCAGCAGATGGGCGAGGCCGCCCGCCACCTGCTCCGATGCGACCCGCGACCAGAGCGCCGAGATGATCGTCATCAGCAATATGTAGAAGCAGCAGCGGCCGAGCAGCACCACGGGCGCGGCGAAGTTCGCCGACCAGCTCGTGCGGGCGGACCGCAGCGTCGCCAATGCGAGCGGGAAGAGGATGCGCGTGGCGCGCGCATCAACCCCGGACGGCATAGATCTCACGGATCACCTCCTCCATCGGCGGGTCCTCGATGCTGATATCGTCCACTCCGCCGCCCGCCAGTATCGAGCCGATCACCTGTTCCATGCGGGTCAGGGCCGTGTCGACCTCCAGCACCAGGCGATGCGGCTCGACCGCGAGCGTCGTCAGGCCGGGATGGACCGGGATGGCTCGCGGACCGCTCGACACGATGGTCAGGCGCTTACGCGACAGGAAGGTGCTGCGCAGCTGCTCCGTCGGCTGATCGACGACGATGCGGCCCGCGTTGATAACGATCACGCGGCTGCACACCTGCTCTATGTCCTGCGTGTCGTGCGAGGTGAGAAGGACCGTCTGGCCGGTTTCCCGTGCCTGGTCCCGGATGAAGTCGCGCATCGCCGCCTTGGCCGTCACGTCCAGGCCGATGGTCGGTTCGTCGAGGAAGAGCAGGGCGGGCCGGTGCAGCAGGCTCGCCGCGATCTCGCAGCGCATGCGCTGGCCCAGCGACATGCGCCCCACCGGCCGGTCGAGCAGCCCGCCCAGGTCGAAGCGGTCCACGATCTCGCCAAGCGACAGGGCAAAGCGGTGCCGGTCGAGATCATAGATGTGCCGTAGCAAGGCGAAGGAGTCCCGCGCGGGCAATTCCGGCCAGAGCTGCGACCGCTGCCCGAAGACGACGCCGATGCGATGGGCGAGGGAAACGCGGTCGCGCCAGGGTATGAGGCCGGCGACGGTCGCGGAACCGGACGTCGGTTCCAGCACCCCGGTCAGCATCTTGAGCGTGGTGGACTTGCCCGCGCCATTGGGACCGATGATCGCCACACGCTCGCCCGCATCGACCGTGAAGCCGACATTCGCGACCGCCTCGACGGTCCGTATCTCCCTCCGGCGGAAACGGCTCTGCGCGGGGGCGCGGAAGCTAAATCTCTTGGCGAGACCCTGAACGGTGATGATGGGCGGCATGGGCGGAGCTTTCATGGCGGGACGTGGAGAACGGGACAGGCGCAAGGCGCGCATAGGCGTACGGGAATTTACCCGTGCCCTGCGCGGATGCGGTCATGTTCTCGACGTGGGATGCCATGGAAACGGCCCTTGTTCAGCGAATGGCCGTTTCTCTATCGATCCGATTGATTTGTCAATCGTTAGAGATGCCAGCGCCGATATCGCGGGCGGGTCCGATGCCGGTCGCGGTTCGGCGAGGGTCAGTGCTTGCGCACGAACTCCGCCCGCAAGACAAGGCCCTTGATGCCCTCATAGCGGCAATCGATCTCCTGGGCATCGCCGGTCAGCCGGATCGACTTGATGACGGTGCCCTTGCGAAGCGTCTGGCCCGCCCCTTTGACCTTCAGGTCCTTGATCGTGATGACGCTATCGCCGTCCGCCAATAGATTGCCCACGGAATCCCGCACTTCGACATGCTCGGGCGTGTCGGTCTTCGCGGCCGCGTCGGCGGCGCTGATCCATTCGCCCGAGGCTTCGTCATAAACATAGTCGTTATCGGTGTCGGTCATGTGCATAGTCCCATCGGGTGTGATCAGTTGAGGCGCGTCCGGGCCGCAGGCGGCGCAGCGGTTATCGCCGCGGCGACACGCAATGCTTCCGGCAAATCCGCGCAATGGATGACCCGCCGGCTCTGGAGACCCAGGGAAACGCGCTCCAGCATCGCCAGGGGCTGCGCCCGGACGCCCGACAGGATGACCTGCGTGCCGGCCGCCGACGCCTGGGAAACCATATCTCCGATGGTCGTCACGCCGCTGGCGTCGAGCAGGGAGACACGCCGCATTCGCAGGATGATGACCTTGGGGGCGCGGCCGATACGGCGAAGGGTATCAAGCAGATCATTGGCCACGCCGAAGAAGATCGGCCCGTCGATGCGGAATATCTCCACGCCCTCGGGGAGCGCGTCGCGCTGGCCGATTTCCTCCGCATCGTCCTCGCGCGCCGCTCCGGGCATGTCGCTTGCGATCTCGACGGTGCGGCTCATCCGCATCATGAAGACCAGCGAGGCGAGCGTCACGCCGACGCCGATCGCGACCGTCAGATCGACCAGGACAGTCAGGCCGAAGGTGAGCAGCAGCAGCGCGCGATCGCCATTGGGCATGCGCAGCAGCTGGAGGAAGCGATGATGTTCGCTCATGCCCCAGGCGACCATGAACAGGATCGCCGCCAGCGCCGCCAGCGGCACATAGGCCATGAGGCCGGAGGCAAAGAGCATGAAGAGCAGGAGGAATGCGGCGTGCAGCATGCCGGCGACCGGTGTGATGCCGCCCGCCTTGATATTGGTGGCGGTGCGCGCGATCGCGCCGGTCGCCGGTAGGCCGCCGAACAGGGCCGAGGCGATATTGGCGAAGCCCTGGCCCACCAGTTCCTGATTGGAGCGATGCCGCGACCCGATCATCCCGTCAGCGACGACGGCGGAGAGAAGGGCCTCGATACCGGCGAGAAAGGCGATGGTGAAGGCCGACGGCATGACCGACTGGACCTTAAGCAGCGAGATATCGGGCAGCGCGGGAGCGGGAAGGCCGGTGGGCAAGTCGGGAAAGCGCGATCCGATGGTCTCCACCGGAAGGTGCAGCAGCGTCACCAAAATGGATGCGGCAATGACCGCGATCAGGAAAGCGGGCAGTCGCGGCGCCCATCTCCGCATCGCGACGATCAGCGCCAGCGAGCCTGCGCCGATGGCGAGCGTGCCGATCCGCATCGTGTCGAGCGCCGCAAAATAGGCTTCCCATTTGGGAAGGAAGTCGGCCGGGACGCTGGCCATGGACAGGCCGAGGAAGTCCTTGACCTGGGAGGAGGCGATGATGACCGCGATTCCCGCGGTGAAGCCCGTGACCACGGGCTGGGGAATGAAGCGCACAAGGCTGCCGAGGCCCGAATAGCCCGCGACGATGAGCATGAAGCCCGCCATCAGGGTGGCGAGGAGAAGGCCGTCATATCCATGCTGCGCGATCACGTTGAACACGACGACCACGAAGGCGCCCGTCGGCCCGCCGATCTGGACTCGCGAGCCGCCCAGCAAGGAAATCAGGAAGCCCGCGACGACGGCGGTCACAAGCCCCTTGTCAGGCGAGGCGCCGCTGGTGATCGCAAGCGCCATGGCCAGCGGTAGCGCGACGATGGCGACCGTCAGCCCCGCCAAGGCATCCCGCCGCAACAGGGCGGGGCCATAGCCTTCGCCCAGGACGGTGATCAGCTTGGGCGTGAAGGCCAGACGACGCGCATTAGCGGACATGCTTCTCCCCTGCCGGTTCTTCTTCCGCCTGATCGAACAGGACGGAGGGCACGTGACGGGGGCTTTTGCCGGTTGCGGTCTCCTTGAGGCGCACGCCGCGTCCGGCGCCGTTGCTGGGGGCGTTCTCGCCGATGATCTCGATGCCTGCCGCCTCCAGCGCATTGATGACCTTCACCAGCGTGTCCACCACGCTCCGGACCTGCCCGTCGGAGGCTTCCATCCGCTGGATGGTAGGGAGCGAAACGCCGGACAGGGCCGCCAGTCCGCGCTGGTCGAGGCCGAGAAGGGCGCGCGCTGCACGCATCTGCTGTGATGTGATCAGCGGAGCCTCCATGATGTTTCAAACATCAAATTACCAATTCAAGATTTCGTATATGCTATATGATATCCCGTTGTCATGGAATTTTCGTTGTCCCCGCATTGGGTAGCCGAGCCGGTGGGAATGAAAGAATTTCGGCGTCCCATGTCTTGACCCTCACATGATGTCAGACCTTATCTCATATGCGGAAGGAGGCCGACCCATGCCCGAATCGAATCATGGCGCCCATGCGCATAGGAAGGCCGACGGTCACACGACGTTGCACGGGCATTCGGAGCAGGGGGGCGATCCGACGATCGATCCGGTCTGCGGCATGCGCGTCGATCCCGCCGCCACGCCGCATCATGCCGAGCATGCCGGCCGATCCTATCATTTCTGTAGCGGGAACTGCCGCGCGAGGTTCGCAGCCGACCCGGCGCGCTATCTCGAAGACCGGGATCAGGAACAGCCTCAAGCGGTAGCTGGCTCCATCTGGACCTGTCCGATGCATCCCGAGGTCCGTCAGGATCACCCCGGCGCCTGCCCGATCTGCGGCATGGCGCTCGAACCGGCGGTCGCGGAGGCGGCCAGCGAGCCGAACGCGGAACTGGCCGA
>JASGGS010000290.1:0-4678 GCA_047602685.1 Sphingobium sp. | reverse complement strand
GGTCGATCCGGCCGGGCGCCAGCGCCTCCAGCACGCGGAACTGCTCGGCGACCTTCAACGGGGCATAATGGGACAACAGCACGCCCGCGCTGCCGACGCGGATCGTCCGGGTCCGCGCGGCGATGGCCGCGACCAGTATCTCCGGCGCCGATCCGATATTGGCCGCCCCATTATGATGCTCGGCCAGCCAGTAACGGCGAAATCCCATGCGCTCGCAGGACCGGGCGAAGGCCACGGCCTCGCGGATCACGGCATCATGGGGAACGCCCCGCACGGCCGGCGACTGGTCGAGGAAGGACAGGCCGATCATGCGACCGCGGCCGATATGATATAGGGCAGGCCGTCCACCGATCCGACCGTCACCTCCACGCCGAAGGCCTCCCGGATATGCTCCGGCGTCAGCACGTCCCGCCATGCCCCCTCGACGCGGACCCGGCCCCCGGCCAGCAGGACGATCCGGTCGGCGAAGCGGGCCGCCGCGGCGAGGTCGTGGATCGCCACAAGCACGCCGACGCCGGTCTCGTCCACCAGGCCCCGCACGATCTGGAGCGCGTCGAGCTGATGGCGCAGGTCCAGCGCGCTGGTCGGCTCGTCGAGCAGCATATAGCCCGCATCCTGCACGAAGGCGCGGGCGAGCAGGACGCGCTGCCTCTCGCCCCCGCTCAGTTCGTCGAAGGCGCGCCCGGCCATGGCGGCGAGGCCGAAGCGCTCCAGCGCGGCCTGTACCCTCGTCCCCCTTTCGGCGGGCGTCTCCCGGTGCCGGTGGGGCGCGCGGCCGAGCGTCACCATCTCCCGGATGGAGAGCGCCATCGTCTCCCCCGCCGCCTGCGGCACATAGGCGATCTTGCGGGCAACGGCATCGCGCGGCAGGGCGGCGAGCGGCTTTCCCTCGACCGAGACCGATCCCCCGTCGAGCCGCCAGAGTCCGTCGAGGCAGCGGATCAGGCTGCTCTTGCCCGCGCCGTTCGGCCCGACGAGGCAGACCAGCTCTCCCGGCCGCAGCGCCAGGCTGACATCCGTCAATATCGCGCGGCCCCCACGGCGAAGCGACAGGTTCGCGCAGGACAGGCTCATGCCGACGCCCCCCGCGACCGGCCGAGCAACAGGTGCAGGAACAGCGGCACGCCCAGATAGGCGACGACGATGCCCGCGGGCACCACGACCGGCGCGAACAGGAGGCGCCCGGCCAGATCCGCCAGCAGCAGCAGGAGCGCGCCCGCCATCGCCGCGAAGGGCAGGAGGATGCGATGATCCCCCCCGACCAGCAGCCGGCCGATATGGGGCGCGATCAGCCCCACGAAGCCGATCACCCCCGCATAGCTCACAATGGCGGCGGTGACGAGGACGGCGGAGACGGTCACGACGATCCGGGTCCGGGCCACCGCGAAGCCCAGGGAGCTTGCCACCTCGTCCCCGCCCGCGGCAAAGGCGTTCAAGGCCCAGCCATGGGCCATCAGCACGGGCAGGACGATGGCGAGCACCGCGCCCGTGACCTCCACCGCCTGCCATGTCGCGCCGTTCACCGAGCCGAAGGCCCAATGCACGATCACCGCCAGTTGCTGTTCCGTGGCGATGAACTGGAGCGTCGCGGCCAGGGCGCCGAACAGATAGGACAGGCCCACCCCGGCAAGGACCAGGACAGTCCCCGTCACGCCGCGCAGCGCCGACAGGCCGAGGACGAACGCGGCGCAGGCGAGCGCGGCGAGGAAGGCCGCGACGACGATGGGGGCATAGCCGGTCATGCCATGGTCGGCGGCCATCAGGATCGCGACCGACGCGCCGAAGCTCGCCGCCGGGGAAATGCCGATCGTATAGGGACTGACCAGCGGATTGCGCGTGATCCCCTGCATGGCCACCCCCGCCACCGCCAGGCCCGCCCCGGCGATGAGGGCAAGGAGCGTGCGGGGCAGGCGCAGCGTCATCACTATGGCGACGAAGGAGGCCGGAACGTCGGGCCGCCACCCCTCCGGCAACCAGGGCGACAGCAGCGCGGCCATCCCGGTCGGCGCCGGGATGCGGGCCGCCCCGTGAAAGGTCGAATATAGCGCGGTCCCGACGAGGAGGATCGCCAGCGCCGAGAAGATCGCCGCGCGCCGCCCCGGCATCAGCGCCTGACCTCGGCCAGGCTGATACTGTATCCGCGCTGCGCGGGGACATGCTGGAACCGGGTCAGCCACTCGGCCATCACCCGCTCCGGCTCCACGTCGCGGAAACGGTCGGGATAGAGCCATTTGGCGATCTGCAACGCGCCGACGATCTTCGAGCATCCGCCCGCCAGATAATAGGAGATATGATAGACCTGCCCGCTGCGCACGGCGGGGATGGCGGCAAAGCCGGGACGCGCCGCGATCTTCTCCAGCACCGCCCTGGAAAAGGCCTTCGGATGGGGCGCATATTGGCCGGGCTGGAGCTTGATGATGACGTCCGGCGCGCGCGCGATCACTTCCTCCGGATCGACGGTGAAGCCCTGGACATTGCCGCGCGACCGGTTCGCGCCGGTGACGGCGACGTCGCGGAAGATGTTGAGGCCCCCGCCCGTCTCGATCATGTCGTGCCAGCCCGATCCGGGGAGGAGCGTACGATAGTCGCCCACCTCCTCCAGATAGACATGCTTGCGCGTCACCCCGCGCAACCGCTCCGCCAGCAAGCCGCGCCAGTGCCGGTAGAAGCGGTTGAGTTCGTCCGCCTCCCGCGGGCGGTCGAACAGGCGGCCGAGCAGGGTCGCATTCTCCTCATGCTTCAGCACGTCCCAGGCGGTGACGACCGCGACCGGAATGCCCAGCGGCGTCAATATCCGGTCCGCCTCCGCCCATGCCCCGTTGCGCGGGATCAGCACGAGATCGGGGGCGAGATCGGCTATCGCGTCATAATTGGGGGTCGACTGGCCCTGCCCGACCACCGCGACCGTCTCCAGCCCCGGCCAATAGGCGCGCTCCTTCGCCGTCCCCGCATCCATGCCGACGATCGGCCCCGTCCCCGCGATGGCGCGCACGAACTCGACATCATAGCGGTTGAAGATGACGACCCGCCGGACCGGCCTGCGCACGCCCACCTCGCGGCCCACATCGTCCGTGAAGCGGAAGTCGGCGCCCGGCCCGGCAAAGGTCGCCCGGCCGCCATGGCGCCACAGGATCGCGCCGCCCCCGATGAGGAGCAGCGCGGCCATGGCGATCAGCAGCGGTCGCAGCCAGCGTCGCATGGGCCGACCTCCCTTTTCCGTCCCGGTCAGAAGGCGACGCTGAGCGTGCCCGTGACGCTGCGCGGCGCGCCCAATATCACCTGCGTCCCGTTGCCGGCATAGCTGGACACGGCATAGAGGGTGTCGAACAGATTATCGACGCGCACGTCCAGCTTCAGCTGCGGCGCGACCAGCCAGCGCGCGCCCACCGCCGTGACGTCATAGGCGGGCAGGACGTAGACATTGGTGTTGTCCGTGAAGCGGCGCCCGACATATTGCCATTCCCCGCGCAGCTGGAGCGCGGGCGTCAGGTCCAGCGTCGTCCGGACATTGGCCGTCTCCTCCGGCACGAACTGGGGCTGATATCCCGCGAGCGAGGTGCGGACATTGTTCACATTGGCGAAGAAATCGTCGAACTTGGCGTTCAGCACCGTGCCGTTGGCGACGATGGTCCAGCCCTTGACGGGACGCACGGCAATGGACGCCTCTATGCCGCGCGAGGATTGCCGTCCTACCTGCTCCGTCAGCGACAGACTGCCCAGCACCGGGACCAGCAGGTCCTTCTTGACGATGCGATAGGCGGCCAGCGTCCATTCCAGCGCGCCGTTGCCGTGACTGCCCTTGGCGCCAATCTCCACCTGGCGGCCCGGCGACAGGTCGAACAGGATCTGCGAGGCGGAGATGCTGGCGAGCGACGTCACCGGGTCGTTGGCGGTGGCATATTGGGCATAGAGGGAGATGTCCGGCACGGGATTGTAGACGATGCCGACATTCCAGCCCGCGCCGCTGATCGTGTTGGGCGCGGGGTCGGAGGCGGCGGGCGGCTGGCTCACGCGGCGCATGCGATACTGGTCCCAGCGTATGCCCGCGACGAGGGACAGGGCGTCGCCGAACTTCAGCCGGTCCTGCGCGAAGAAACCGAGCTGGTCCACCTCGGCGATATATTGCGGGCGGACATAGGTGACCCCCGTCCCGTCGGCATAGCTGCCGGGATCGAAACCGAAGGCGGATACGGTCGAACTGCCCGGGAAGCTGCCATTGTCGCGCCGGTCGTAGCGATTATGGTTGATGTCGAAACCGACCACCAGCTCATTGCCCACGCCGCTGCCCAGCGGGCTCCTGATCGTGGCGAAGCCATGGTCGCCGAACTGGTGCTGATAGCCGATGATGTCGCGATATTGCGTTCGCCGCACCCGCTCCGGCAAGGACCCGGCGGCGGGGAGATAGGCATAGGTGTAGGTCTCGAAATATTCGCGATACTGGTGGATGGCATAGGCGTCGTTGCGGAAGGAGAAGCCCTCCGATGGCGTCCATTCCAGGTTCACGCGCACCCGGTTCTCCTCGAAACGGATGCGGGCATCGGCGACATTGTAGTTCTGGCGGCGGAAGCGTTCGTCGATGGCGCCGTTGACCAGCGGCGTGCCCTCATAGGTGGTGGGGCGGATATCGCCATAATCGTCCACGACACTGAGCGAGAGCGTGTCTGTCAACTGGAAGCGG